>JAYPDB010000021.1:0-19395 GCA_038125045.1 Bacteroidota bacterium | reverse complement strand
CAACATCGATCGCACGACTCAAATACTCATACAATTGATTGAATTAGAATGGCAGACTGATGGGCATGTACAGGAACTTAGTATTCCAACAACTTTCGAACGTATAAACTTTTAGTGACTTCCTCTATCACTACATATCCATCTACCTCTCGTTGTGTGGGCAGTCATAAGATGAAATGCCTTCATTGGAACATCTATTTGCCTGTTATTCTTCTACTATTGCTCATCCGATCCATTCCGGTTTTGGGTCAGACCTATGAAGAACGAAGGAATGCCGTATTGGAAAAACAGGCGGAAACACGCTCCGAAATAGAGGAGTTAAGCAGTCGTATTCAAGCATTTGAGCAACAAATTGACGCTACTGAAAACGAATACTCGAAAGTGTTTCAGCAATACGAACAACTCAATAAAATGATTGCTCTTCAGGACAATAAGATACGCTCATTAGAAGGCGAGCAGCGGCATATTCAGGAAGAGATTGACCTCATAGAAGATCAAATTGAATTACGAGAGCGCGAGCTCCAAAAAACTCTTCAGAACTTTCGAGAAATTCTTCGATACAGTTATATGAATAATCGTATAAGTGAATTGGAATTAATTCTGAGTGCCGAATCGATGAATCAGATGCTTCGAAGAGCATACTATTTAAACAAATTAGAAGATCATAAGCGAAAGAAACGAAATGAAATTGTTCTCAAGCAGCAAGAGCTTAATCTAATGCAAACAGATTTAGAAGGGAGTCTTGAGAAGAACAGCCTTGTGATTGATGAAATTCAACAGGAAAAAGGAAAGTTGAATAATCAAAGAAATCTGCAGCTTCGTAGTGCCGAACGCCTAAAAGCGGAAAGTAGCACCTTAGTAGATGAATTGCGGCAGGTGCAGGCACAAAAAGAAAATCTAGAGAATGAATTTTCAAGCCTGATCGCCGAGGAGGATCGGATTAGAGAACTTGAGAATGAACGAATTCGACGTCTTGAGGAAGCAAGAAAAATTGCGGATGCCTCCAGAAGAGCAGAAGAAGTTGCCAAATACTCTACTCCCACCAGAGCTTCCTACGTATCGGATGAAACACTTAAAGCCTATGAACAGAACTTTTCGGTTTCCAAAGGTTCGTTACCATGGCCTGTAAACAGTACCACGGTTTCCAAAAAATTTGGGATTACCCGAAATCCACTTTACGGTACCCGAACCGAACACCCTGGTATTAACATCGTAACCAGAGAAGGTGAAGAAGTACGCGTCATCTCCGATGGTTATGTATTTGCTGTTCAACCCTTACCCGGATACGGAAATGTCGTATTTGTAAAACACGGTTCCTTTTATACCATCTATGGAAACCTGAGCGAAATTTATGTAAACAGTTCAACGATTTTGCGAGCGGGCACCCCCATTGGAAAGGCAGGAACTAAAGAATCCGAAATGGGTGAAAGTATCTTTTTTGCGGTACGCAAAAACAACACCAATTTAAATCCTGAAGAATGGCTGGTACAATGATCGATACCGAACAACTACCACGAATGTCTTTTTATCTTTCTGGGGTAATGGTCATCTCTGGAGCCTTCACCATTTTCTCCTCCGAGCTATTTCCCTACGTTCTTCAAAGCTGGTTTCATACGCTCGGAATCCTTTTAGGATTAGGATTGGTCTACTTTAATATGATTCGTGTGATTAGTCGAAGATACATGAGGCGTTTGAATGGCACATCCCGAATGCCATGGCTATTTTCTGTGGTGATAGGTGGACTTCCACTTTTTTGGATCGGAATTTATGACACGGCCTGGCCTCTTAGCTATCATTTGCTATACGTAGGAATAATAATTTTATTTAGTGCGTTAGGGGCATGGTTAGGGCATCGATCTGGACTCCATGCGCAAGTTGACTTTCAGAAACAATTGAGTCAGTATTTAGAACGGCTTGAACAACAAGCATCTGAAAAAAACAATCGCTCATCGTAACAAAGAAACACATCTTAGAAACCTCAATATGACTTCATCAGACACTCTTCAAAGAACATTACGCTTTCAACCTATCCTGCCTTTTAAGTCGGGCCTTGTATGGGGCGTATGTATGTTAGCTTTGTCCTTCGGTTGGGAGCTAAACGCACAAGTAACGGACCATTCTTCCTCTGAACCATCTACTTGGACTCCCGAAGAGTTACATGTGATTGGGACAGCGGCATCGGCAAGTCAGCTAGAATATTATATCCAAACACTTGCCAATTTTGGCACTCGCCACACCTTGTCCGATACCGTTTCGGATTCACGTGGTATTGGGGCGGCACGACGTTGGATCAAATCTGAGTATGAAAAAATTTCTAAGGAATGTGGTGGGTGTTTAGAGGTGTTTTATGTATCTGGTATCGTTGAACCTCAGCGCCGGGTACCCGAGGCCACCAACGTTGTGAACGTCGTAGCTATACAACGTGGATATGCCGATACCAATCGATTTGTGATTATGAGTGGAGACATTGATTCTCGAGTTTCTGATCCCAATGACGGTGTATCCGATTCCCCTGGTGCCAACGATAATGCTTCTGGAATGGCCGGTGCTATTGAAGCGGCGCGTATATTATCGAAGTATCGTTTCCCATCCTCCATCATTTATACCGGACTTTCTGGAGAAGAACAGGGATTACTGGGCGGGAAAATACTCGCCGACTACGCCATTGAGAAGGGATGGAAAATTAAAGGCGTGTTAAACAACGATATGATTGGGAATATTACGGGTATTAATGGAGTGATTGATAACACCACAGCACGAGTATTTTCGGAAGGCACCCGATACGTCGAATCCGAACGCGAAGCTACTATGCGGCGCTTTACCGGTGGGGAGGTGGATTCCCCATCTCGAAACCTAGCTCGTTATGTTGACCTTATGGCCGATCGCTATATCCCCAACCTGGATATTATGATGATTTACCGATTAGATCGATTCGGTAGAGGCGGTCACCATCGGCCCTTCAACGAAGCAGGCTTCCCAGGGGTTCGCATCATGGAAACCAATGAAAATTATGTCATGCAACATCAGGATATTCGGATTGAAGATGGCATCAAATATGGCGATACCATCGATGGAGTAGATTTTGATTATGCCGCTAAGTTAACCAGTTTGAATGCGGTCGTGTTGGCGGGTATGGCTTGGGCTCCGAGCCCACCTTCGGGTGTTCAAATACAAGGGGCTGTTCGTCCTAGCACCACCTTAAGCTGGGGCGCTTTGGATCCGGAAGAAAACCCCCAACTTGCCGGGTATAAGGTCTATTGGCGACTTACCGATTCCAACCAATGGCAATGGAGTGAATTGGTCCCCGCGTCCGTCACGGAACATACCTTAGAAAATATCGTCATTGACAACTACTATTTTGGAGTGGCTGCGGTTTCAAAAGAAGGTTTCGAAAGTCCCGTGGTCTTTCCAGGTCCTGCAGGATCCTTTGACCGTAACTAATTCAGCCCAACTATAGGATTCTGTAACATCGTGGCACTATGCATTCAACGCCCGAATGTGCACCTCTCTTCCTAGCGTTTGAGAAAGTAAGTGAGATTTGCGCATCGCACCCCATATTTCAAGGTTAGGTTCGTCGATTGTTTTGATGCTGATTTGACACTCTTTTTTACTTAATTCTACGGACAATTCTTGGACATTTTGAAAATGGCTTCTATCCAAACCATCGGCAACTCGCAGTATGCCAGATAATGCTTGTATACGCTTTCGAATAGACTTATTAAGCATCGCAAATTCTTCGTGTCGTTTTTTGGGCGTAGAACGACGATGATAACGAGCCACATGGGCCATTATGGCAATTTCATCTTCTCTAAAACCCTTTAAATCGGCATTTAAAATCAGATATAAGGCATGTTTATGGTGCTTAGAATGAGAAATATGATATCCGATATCGTGCATGAGAGCCGCGTATTCCAAGAGTTCTCGGTCTTCTTGGTTAAGTGATAAGGCCTCCGCTAAGTAATCGAATAACAAAAGTGATAAGCGAGTAACTTGTGTGGAATGCTGCTCATGCCAGTTGCATTTACGCAGCAGCTCGAATACACTTCTTCGACGTGGGTCTGGAGCAGCTCCCCCGGGTAATCCAATAAATTCTTTCTTTAAGTATCGAATAATCATTCCCTCCCGCAAGGCTTGAATAGAAATACGAACCTCATTCATCCCGAATTCTTTACATAGCACATGAACCAGTATCATGCCGGTATTGATAAAATCAATGCGTTTTTCATCTAATCCTTGTACGTGCATCCGCTCGAGTCGGTTCAACCCGATAAAATGATCGTAGAAATGCTCAAAGTCTGATGCACTAAATGACCACTCATTTAAAGGCAGGGTTTCGATAACCATTCCTTTTGAAGCGGCGATCATAAGCGCAATATTCTGCATGGTACCTGAAGATCCAATGATGGTCTGAGTGGGCCAGGTTTGCAAGGCGTGTGCAATGGGCGCTAGGGTTTGGAGATAATAATCGGATATTTGCTCAATTTCGGCCTGAGAAATGGGATCGGAGGGTTTAAAACGATCCGTCATCCGTGAAACCCCAATTTTATAGGAGCTGAGATAGTGAAACTCATGTACATTTCCCAGTATGAATTCAACGCTCCCGCCCCCAATATCCACCATTAGAACAGGATCTTGATCTAAACTCATTCCATGCTGCACGGCATAGCCAATGAGCTCAGCTTCCATACTACCTGGAATCGCTCGGATTTTGATCCCAATTTCGTCGATGGAGCGTTGGATAAATACGCCCCCATTTTCGGCTTCCCGAATGGCGCTAGTGGCATAAGCCAGAATTTCATCCACCTCATAGCTGTCGCAGAGTATTCGGATATTCTTAAGAGCAGCCAATCCTCTTTCTATGGCTTCTTCTGATAAGTTTTTGCCTATGCCTTCCTTGGCAAGTACCACCATTTCCTTGAGATCATCAACTCTACGGAAACTACCGTCCGACATGATTTCAACCACTACCACATGAAATGAGTTAGTGCCCAAATCAATGGCGGCAATTCTTTTAATGGGGCTTTGATGCTGTGGTGATAATCCAATCATAGTGCATCAAAACTACGAAACCAACAGCAAATCTACACCTTAGAATTTTATATCTTGATGTTTAACCAATTCACTCACCTATTTGATTTAGCCATGGTTATTATCATTGGAGCAGGACCTATTGGACTAGCGACCGGTATTGAGCTAAAAAAAAGGAAGATTCCTTTTTTAATTTTAGAACGAGGTTGCCTGGTTCAATCGCTCTATAACTATCCGGTCAATATGACTTTTTTTTCGACTTCGGATAAGCTTGAAATCGGCGGGATTCCCTTCATTTCACATGGATTTAAACCAACTCGAAGTGAGGCACTTGAATACTACAGAAGAGCTGCTGATTATTTTGAGCTCCCTATTCACCTGTATGAAGCTGTTCACGATATTTCAGGGAGTGATGGTAATTTTAAGGTCACCACAAATAAGGCTAACTATCAAGCTTCAAAAATAGTCATTGCCACCGGGTTTTATGGAACGCCCAATCGGATGGGAATCCCAGGTGAAGATTTGCCAAAAGTACAGCATTACTACAAAGAAGCGCATCCGTATGCAGGTCAAAAAGTGTTGGTGGTTGGAGCGGGTAATTCTGGAGTAGATGTAGCCTTGGAGTGCTTTCGATCGGGAGCTGAAGTTTCAATGGCCATTAGATATGGGGAAGTAAAGCCTACAGTTAAATATTGGGTGAAACCAGATATCGAAAACCGTATCAATAAAAAAGAAATTACGGCGTACTTCAATAGTGAAGTAACTGAAATACGAGAAGGTGAAGTAGACCTGAAAACTCCAGATGGACCCATTACCATTGAAAATGATTTTGTGCTAGCTATGACTGGCTACCGCCCCAACTACGCCTTATTAGATCGGTTGGGAATCGAGTATTCTGCTGATGAAGCCTGCATTCCCGTTTATGATGAACAGCACCTAGAAACCAATCGAAAAGGTATGTATGTAGCTGGAGTCGTGTGTGCTGGAAAAAAAACCAGTACACTTTTCATTGAAAACTCACGCGTTCATGCCGAGTATATTGCGGACCACATTAGCAAACAGCTGTCATAATCTACGTGCTAAAATCCTGCGCATAAAAAAAGGGCAAGCGACCCATATCACGTCGCTTCGACCAAATTACCGCTGCTGCATTCCTGCCCTGACGGAGTTCAAAGGGAGCTGACTGTATGGGACTTGCCCGAATCTTAAAGATACGACCTTTTTTGATGAAGTCTCAAGAAAAAACAGTTTTACTATTTACTGGTCATCACAAACACTCCATCCCAGTCATCGGAAGGAGGATTGGCCTTCATCATCTCGCACCGTTCAATGAAAAGTTGAGATGGATTTTGCACATTCCATTCCAGAGCTTCTGATTGTTTGAATAAGCGTTGTGCCGCCTCGAAGTCTCCTTTAAAGTAGGCATCCATCCCCTGATGATATATGCCTATAGCATCTAATTTCTTTTGATCGGCATCCTCTCGTAGACCAGCAATTTCAAACACTTTCACAGGCTGAGTACGTCCTTTCACCACAATATTATCGAGCAGTCGAAACAAACATTCATCTCCAATCTTCTCTGCTTCCATCTTGGTTGCTTCCGTAACCATGGTAAACACATGATACTGTTTAGCCCCACTCTCACATCGGGCTGCCAAATTCACATTATCGCCCATCATCGTATAATTAAATCGACGAATAGACCCCATATTTCCCGTAACCATATCACCGGTATTTATACCCATACGATGCTGCATCACCGGCACAATATCCGGCCAGTCTTCTGTTGCCCATTTAAGGCGTAACTCAGCCAGCTTGCGATCCATCAATTGGGAGGTTAAACACGCTTTGTACGCATGATCGGTCATCGGTACAGGCGCACCAAAGAACGCCACAATAGCGTCACCAATGAACTTATCCAAGGTACCCCCCTGATCATTTATGATGTCTGTCATGGCTGTGAGATACTCATTAATCAGTAGTACCAGTTTCTTGGGTTCTAACTTTTCAGAAAAACTTGAAAAGGAAACAATATCCGAGAAAAAGGCCGAGATATAACTATCCTCTCCCCCTAATTTGGGCTCTTCACCGGATTCAATCATCTGGTTTACCAATGTGGGTGATACATAGGACGAAAACATACCTTGAATTCTCCGTTTTTCTCTTTGCTCATTCACAAATTCATAGGCCACGGTTCCCACTTGACCAAAAAATACCGTTATCATGACCCCGGTTACATACATAAAGATCTGTTGATGCAGAAATATTTGAAGCGCTAACATATAATACCCTACCATCAATAGAATCATGAATGGAAAACCCCAAGCGGGACCAAATCTTCGATTAAAAAAGATCACCAATAGCGTAAGTAACACCATGATGATTACGTTCAAACTATTGGATTGCCTACTCAAATAATTACCATCTAATATGGTTTGCAGTGCGTGAGCATGAATTTCATAACCGGGCCTCGGTTGTTCCGCCGTAGAAAATGGAGTGGGATGAAAATCTTGCAACGTGGGCATCGTTGCTCCAACAATTACAATTTTGTCCTTAAACACCTCATCATACAACAAACCCGTACCCGTTAATGGATCTTCAAAAAGATTTAACTCAAAAGCCTCTGCCTCCATCACCGTGGTGTAGGAGGTATCGTCAATAACCTGCTCATAATTAATGACGGGGAATAATCCTTCTGGGCCATAATAATTGATCAAAAAATGGGTTGGACTCGATTTTATAATATCAAAGGGTCCCACCCGGAAAAAAGGATCTTCAGTAGCAACCAAAGGATCAACATAGGCCGAGTCTGTAAAGACGCGTACGCCCTCTAAGGCCAATGCATAAATACTTTGATCTCTATAGTTGTTTCCAAACGTATAACTCCTGATAAATCCATCTAAGTCTGGGGTTGTTTTAACCAAAGCGAATGGATTAGGGTTGTTATTACGAAGCAATGGTATAGGAAAGATCGGGTTGAATTGAACCGCATCGTTTCGCTGTATCAGCTCGATATCACCCGAAAGCACCACATTGCCGTAGGTATTCATGGCAGCTGCAAACAGAGAGTCATTTTTGGGATCGTAAGTGTCGGATTGTGAAAAAATAACGTCAAACAAAATGGCTTTGGCGCCGGCTCGATTAAGGTTGTGAATTAAACGCGCATGTAAATCGGAAGGCCATGGCCATTTTTCCGGAATTTCAGAATCCGCTTTTTCACTAATTGCCACCATGACAATGGGCGAGTCTTCAACCGAAAGTGGACCTCTAATTTCAAAAAAACGATCTCTAAGCGATAATTCTATTCGCTGTATAGCTGGCACCATGGATACACTTATGGAAACCACCAATGTGATGAACAAGATGACCACATAAATCCATAGAGGTTTCTTTTTTTTGTTGGACTCTGCCATACTCCAAATCGATTAGTTAGCTTCTTACTGTTTATGTAAACTAAGATAAAAGGTTACGATTTAGAATCGAAACACATATCTAAGTTGTGCAAATCGGTCACCAAACCCATCCAAATTACTCATGCTAATGGCATTAGAATCGAATCTCAAACTGTGTTGATCCGTAATCTTATATTCGAATCCCCCCACCAATGCATAGGTTTGAAAATTATTAGTCGTCAGTTCATCACTAAGCACATAATAATCATCCAATAAATTGTCTTCGTCTCCGGATTCTACTTCAATGCTCCTACTTTCCGAACGATTATCTGAGTATGCTACCCTAGCGGTTAAACTAAACCGTCCATCGAACAGAAATAAGCTACCCCCGAAATAAAATCCTTGAATGTTCAAGCTTAACTGACCATCACCGCTAAGGGTCTCGTTATAATTAAATCCCATTTGAGTTTTCAAGGGTATACGAACAAACTGCGAATTTATACTAGCCGAATAAGATTGATTCTCAATACCACCAAAGGCAAAAACCTGATCAACCGTCTCAAGGGTTGAATAGGTGATGGTGGCGTCCGAAATACCATCACCCATACGGAAACGCTGGGTGATAGACGCATTGATATTGGTCGTGGTGTTCAGTCTTGGAATTGGGCTCACCAAGGTATCCCCATCCGAGATCTTAAGGTTCTGAACAGCTGCCGTTTCTAATCCTAAAGGTACTTCCGGGTTAAATCTAGCCACACCGTTGTCCCTAGTTCGGTATCGATACCCTACCGTTAACTTAGGTAAAAACTGGTTCACGGGATAATAGCTAACACTCCCTTTATAGGAAACCGTCTTTGTGGTCGCGCTTTTGGTTTGAGCAACATTATCTGCAAGTTCCTCGTACCCCAAGTTTAGAAAAACCTGTCGATCAAATAGCTGAACACGATCCGATACCGTAAATCCCATGATATCCTTTTGAATGGTAGAATTCGCCAAAGAAACAAAATCCGGTCCTACCCATCGGTATCTAGCGGTAATCGAATTGAAGGGGATTTGTGCCGTCAATTCAGAATTAGATCCCAAAATGGAGGTTGGGAAATAAGGGGTAACTTCGGCACTATCGGTTCCCACATTGGTAAAACGAATGGGGAGTACGCTTATATTTTCATTTACAATAATGATGGTAGCCAGCTGATTAAGGAGATCATACGTCCCGCCATCAATCCCATCAAATCCTAATTCTTCGGCTCGAGTCTGGTTCAGTGGACCTCCGTAAATATCTTCGTTCAATACCGAGGCAACGGTTTCGGTTTTAAATTTGACTTTGTTTTGTGCCAGGGCAAAAGAAAGGTCAACCCCCACCACAAAATTACCCTTTGGTCTTGGGCTACCTCCATCTACCCTCAGCAAAGAAGGTTCATTGGTTAGGCGTTGACGGTCATAGGCACTTAGTGAACCGTAGAGTACACTAGGCCCCAATACTAAATCATCATAGTCCAGAACATTAAAGATAGAAGCCGTATCATCTTCCACCTTCATTGCCTGAATCCCAAGTTGAGCATATTTGGCGTTTCCAAGACCTATACGTGCACCCATAACCTTACGTGCAAAACCGCCCCGCCCCGATGACTCGTACGATAAGGTATAGGTAGTATCTTGAGGAATTCCTCCTGCTTTTACCGTATCCACAAGAACACCAGAGTACAGATTAGTTACTTTTCTATTTATTTCTCCATAGAGTAACTCAACATTTATATTCTCCCAAAGAAGATTAACTTCGGAATGAATACCAAACATTCTTCGACCCGCAATAGTAAAGTTTCCCATATTAGGGTAAATGTGGCCCGCGTCTAAACTCCACCATTTACCCAGTTCTAGGCGTAAACCATATCGATTCTGAGGTTGCAGTCTCAGATCTTCCTGAGTAGTATAATATCCATTTAATGAATACTTGAGCAGATTGTATTCTCCTGACACAGATATTCGTCCGGTGTACGCTTCCGTAATGTCCTCTGCAATCACTTGATTACGTGCCGATAATTCTAGGTTGGCATTGGGTCGATAAGGACTTACAATGACATCCACCTGTTCAATTTCAGCTTCTTCCTGGCTAATTATTTTAAAAGACCATTGAGTGACCAATAGCGTATCTGAGTCCGTCAGATAATTTAATTGGATATCATGAGGTCCCTCCATGATAAACTCCGGATTGTAGGATATATAATATGCCGAGGTATCGGCAATATCGGTCACATCTTCTTCATCTAACAAGAGTTGAAACCTACCCGATGGCACTTCTTCTGGATCATAAAAAAGCGAGATGGCTATAATGGCATCATCCATTTGAATACCAATATCAGGCTTTGGTGATAGAATCGTCACGTCTATCTCATCAATTTCCTCAATACTCGCTGCGTTAGGGTTATCTATAATAGGTACTCTTATTACGCTCGAATTTGTCAATGCCGCGGTTGGATAACGTAAGGGTCGGGAGTTTTGTACGGTTTGAACCTGAATAAAGTATTCCAGATCTGTACCCGACAAATCACTTGATTCTAGAGAAGCCGTTAACACGCCATCACGTACATTTAAGGGTATTTGTGTAAAGCCAATCATGCCATCGGTCTTATAATGTAAATCGGCATCTACTACATCCGAAGTTTTGAGACCTAATACTTGGAACTGAAATTGGATTTCCTGTGACTGATCAATAAAAATGGGGGGCTGATGATCGATAAAATAGGGTGAGGAATTCAATCCATAACTAAACTCCACATCGCTGTTTACTTGATCGATGGTAGAGAAATTTTGTGCCATCAATTGGGGTGAACGGACTCCTAGTATCAGAGTTAACCCTATAAAAACCCAATGATATAGACACCGTTTTAACATATAATTTTATCACCTGATAATGGTGAACGATACTTATTTGAAAGCCCCTTAGCTTTTACTGATCAGACTTTTCAAAAATAGTTAGGTTGATTTCACGAACCTGCCCATTAGCATCTCGGAAACGAACAATGACCGTTCGTTCTATTAAGTCTTCATCCAAATCTTCATATCCCTCACCTAAATCACCTAATTGCTCATCGGAAAGTGTTCCAGACTCAACGGAACTACCCTGTTCATCTACCTCAGCGTACATCTTTTCAAATAGTGAAACGGTTTGTCCGGAATTCAAAGCAGTTACATTAACCTGACCCTCTTCAACCCAAATAAATCCATCCGCATTGTTGCCAAACACGGTCCCCTTTACAGAGGCTAAGGAGCGGGAGGTTTGAACATCAAAACTTCCAGAGCCAATAGGCTCTACCTCTAACCTAATTTCGCCTTGTTCTAAATCAATTCTTCGATTAGAAAGTCTTGAATTGGCCAAGCTCTGTCCTCGCACGATGAGCATTGATTCCGGTTTAACTTTAGCAACACTGTTGTCAGAGGTAAAGATGACCAAGGCATACCCTGTCTGGCCTGTAGCTAATGTATCACCATCAAACAAAGGCTCGCCTACATTTTCTCTCAAATCCAATACATATGACCCTCGATCTTTTGAGAGCAAATCGACTTGAGGCTTGAACCTTCGCACTATAGCCAACGGGCGTACTTGCGCATCTCTTAGTTCGGAACGTTCAGAGGATTTTACGGTAAATACCGAGTTGGATTCAGTATCAGACTTCGATTCTTTTGAAGCTTTCTCAGGTACTACGCCAGGTGCTAACATAAAGACAGCGCATATGGCGACAACAATTCTAGATTTCATAAACTTCATAATGAGTGATTAATTTCCTTCAATAACTACATCGCCAGCTTGAAACTTTTCAATCAGTTCCAAGATTTTTTGCACTCCAACGATTCCGCTGAAGACCTGCCCATCTATCTCAATGTTTTCAAAACTGTATCCTGTTTCTAATAGCAAATTATAAGTATCCTGCCCAACAAGCTGTGCTAGGGCATTTACGGTCTCTTGATCAACCTCAACCACATTAGCTTCGCTTCCCGGATCAACCAAAGTAAATTCCCAAATTTCAGACACAACCTCAGTAGCCCCTAATGCCGAATTAATAGATGTTACTACTTGCCAGTAATAGGTTTGACCGGGCACCAAAGCCTGTACACCTGTAGAAGGATATTGAAGAGAATTCCCAATAACATTCAAATCCAAATATTCGAATTGAAGTAACGATCCCCCGTCGTTGGTAGGCTCTGAACTTTTGGCGCTTTCCAAAAGAGATTCAGGACTATCGGAACCACTTCTTGCCACCACCAGTACACGATAGTTTAAGGAAGCATCTCCCTCCCAACTAAGTTGAGGGATGGGATTGGAAATTGCTGCTTCGGCACCGATCAAATCACCGGGAGTACGTAAAAGAATGGTACGTTCATCAACAACTCCCCCAGAAGAAGCATTACCTCCTAATTGAATCATATCACTAGCTAATAATTCTCTTCTTCCATCCGTAGCCACCTGGTAGATTCTTACTGAAAAGGTATACTGATCATTGGGTAATGTTGTCCCAGAAATGTCTTCAATGAAATTCTCACCGGTTGTGGTTAAGCCACCATCAAATTTCATTTTATCGGAAATACCCGGTACCTCTTCATTTTTAATATCATTATTGGTGGCAAACACCACCTGTCCTGGCTCCATAGAAAAAGGATACGCAGCTTGTTGGCGAATTCTGGCCAGCACCCCATAGGATGCGGCTTCAATATCAAATTCGAAGTATAAATTTTCTAAACGTTCGGCAGTATTATTTACCAGAGACCCAGAAATGATAACTGGACCACTACCTTCGGTATCAACTCCTAGACTAGACAATCCTAACACCTGAGCTTGTTCTAAAACCGGAGATAGGGAGAATTCTAAAGTCAGCTTATCCGATTGAGCTTGGGCATACATACTTGCCATACTCATTACACTCAAAACCAAATAAAACCGTAATTGTTTAACGGCTTGCCTTAATATGTTCATAATGACCTCTTTTTATTACTAATACGTAATATGATATCTTAAGGTTACACAAACAAATATAAATCAAAAGCTTGAGCACTTAAAATAATATGCAAAAAAAAAGCTCTCCGGTAGTACCGAGAGCTTTGTGGAGCTATGGGGATTCGAACCCCAGACCTTCGCGCTGCCAGCGCGACGCTCTAGCCAGCTGAGCTATAGCCCCAAAAATTGGATATCAAATATAAGAGGAATGGCAAATTAATCATAGTTCATTTATATTTTTTGTTTGATTGACCCCAAAGGTTCACTATTTTCATACAAATTGAACAACTGTCTTTAATCTCTAATAAAACTTCTGTATAGGAGTACTAACAATATGAAACGAAGAATAAATCTACTCGTACTCACACTATTTTTATCTGTTGGTGTTCTTAGCCAATATGGCTGTGGACCCAAAGAAGTAGTACCACCCGTTCCTGTTGATACCGATGGCGACGGTCTTCCTGATTCTCAAGAACTTGAACTTGGCTTAGATCCCAACAATGCAGATACCGATGGTGATGGTCTAAGTGACGGTGTTGAAGTAAACGAAACCAATACAGACCCTAAAAATGCGGATACTGATGGTGACGGTCTCAACGATGGTGATGAAGTAAATACCTACAACACCGACCCAAACAATGTAGATACCGATGGTGATGGGCTCAGTGACTATGATGAAGTGATGACCTACAACACCGATCCAAATGATGCCAACGGAGATGCCGACGGTGAAGGTCTATCCGATGTTGATGAAATCAACGTATATAGCACCAACCCAACCAATGCTGATACCGATGGCGATCGCTTCAACGATGCTCAAGAAGTTGACATGGGTACCAATCCTAATGATGGTTCTGACCCAGCATATATTGCTGAAAACGAATTAAGTACCATCACTTTTGACTTTGATCGTTCAACCGTGACCGATGCTTCTGCTCAGGCACTGGCCGAGAACGTACAAATGTTACTAAATGCACCTGCTTTCAATGTACGTGTAGATGCTTACACCGATCACGTGGGTGGAGATCAATACAACTTACGTTTGAGCTTACGTAGAGCAGCGGCTGTAGTTGACTTCTATACTCAAAATGGTATTTCAGAAGATCGTATTGAGTCTCGTGGTCTTGGAAAAGCACCTGTAGAGTGTGGCGAAATGGAAAAAGAAAGTGGAACCAATGGTTGTGAGAAAAACCGTAGAGCGGAATCTCATCCAGTGAGTACCTTAAAATACAACCCTGGCATGTAACACTGGTTGTAACGGAAATTAAAAGGCCTGTGAATTCACAGGCCTTTTTTTTGCACCTACTTAGAAAAGTCGAGAAAGTGAAATGCCTGGATAGAAGCCTGGCTCGTCTATTCGATAAGCAAAATCCAATCGAATCAAACTAAACAGATTACTCAAGGAAATCCCAATTTCAGAATGAATACCTTGTGTACCCGGCAACAGGTGCCCCGGCAATTCCGACATGAAAGATTTCTGGTGACTCGCATCCCAGGTTTGACCAACACCGCCAAACACCAGCAAGCTTAAGCCTTTTTTGGCAGCTGCTCTCCAACCCATAGCCTCCAATGGGACAGATCGGAAGTTATGCTCGGCATATAAAGAAGCATAACTTGCTCCTTCGTAAGGACTAAATGTTTTGGTTTTAAACACACCAAAGGGTGAATAGACCCCGAGAGCGGCGTCCAATACGCCATTTTTTTGGATGGGCAAATCTCCAAAGTAGCTCCCCGCATGTAGACGAAGATCTAAAACATTCGGAATAAGTCGTCTTTGGTAAAAGGTCTCTATTCGTTCAAACCATTCAATTTCCACCTTGGAATAATTCCAATCACTCCCAAGAGAGCTATGGGCCGTTTCAAGCCGAAAAGAAAGATCGTTGGCTTCAATCACACCCAAGGCTTCTTTACCTGAACCACCCGTTATTTCAAATGCCAAAGCCCCTAATTGACCTTCCATAATGGGTGGGTTGAATCGCACGGTTTGATTCAATCCGCGAATATCATACGCCGTACTATAATCAATAGACCCATGTTGCTCGTTGGTGTAATAGAAATTGTAATTCATTCGACGACCTAAAAACCTACCATCAAATCTCCCTTTCAAACCTACCCTCCAGTAGTCGCTTCGGTAGTAGTCGTTATAATCTTCAAATCCAAGCAATACTGGAAAACTCAAGAACAACCTAGGATAGAAGACCTGTTCAAATCGCTCGGCTGTCTCAGAGCCTATGGACGCCCAAAATCTATTCCGGGACTGATCGGGATCCCACTGATAACTAGTCTCGAATCGATAGCCCGCTTGTTCATACCCAAAACTATACCCCCGAGTAAAAGCAACATTCAAACGATCGTCTGGGGTGACATCAAATGAAAGTCCTATACCTAGATAGAGCGCATCTACTCGATTATAGCGTAGCTCCGTCGTGAACATATTTCCCAATTTCGACCAGAGAGGGTTTAGGGTTGAAGAGGTATCGCTATCAGCATCATTTTCCTCATCGTTTATAGTTACATATTTGGCCAAAAAACCGGTAGGCTGAAATGATTTCTCCAAGCTAGCCGTGCTATCCAAAGTGGCATATGCGCTTTCTTCCTCTTGAGAGAGAGGAACCACATCCAGACTCCTGACAAATAGAGAGTCCGAGGATTGAATAGACAGTGAATCTACCGTGACAGAGTTCTCAAGTAAAAAATAATGCGCCAACACCTGCTCATTAAACGCATAATCACTTAACTTAGATATCTGTACAAAGCCAATGGGAGGAAACTTTAAACCCGGTAATCCAATTTCAATTTCGCCATCTAACCGGAAATCGACAGGCAGCCAAAAATCTCCACCAAAATTATTGTATTGCTGCTCGTAGTACACATTAAATTCTTGAACAGGAGGTGGGAATACCACTACATCATTTGGTTTTAATCGTACCGATAACAAGGCGAAGGATTCATCCAACACCTGGATGGTTCCCGTAAATAAGGGTTGAAGCTCACGTTTTGGGCTTACCTGAATTTCATAGACAATGACATCATCTATACTGGTGTAATCCAACAGCTTGAAATGATAATATTCCAAGGCATCGGGATGAGTAACTCCAACCATATTGAATCCCGTGATATCCAAGTTATCATCGTAGAAATTGGGAGTGTAACTAACGCCAGCAAAATTACTCGCCTGTTCCATATTGGCTGTCTGACGCTTAGACTTTAATATTTCTCGCGTTCCTTTCTCTTTATCCCAGTACAACTCAGATAAACTTTCCGTTATGGAAACGATGCTTGTATCACTTCTCAATTGTTGGCGGGTGTAGGCTTTAGCCTGAAATCTAAAAAGTTCGGATCGCCATTCTTGTTTCTTTTGTATCACCTGCTCCATGATGTACAATGCAGGATCATCTTCCGTAATGATTAACTCATTCATATTAAGCACGGCTGGTTCTAGTTCAATCCGTACAAAACTGGTATCCTTTACTTGTACATCTTTGGTCTGATACCCAACAAATCGAGCCGTTACTATCACAGGAAGTTGCTCGACCATCAGGTTAAATTCACCATCGGCGTTCGTGATGGTCCCTGTATAGGTATCCTTGAGAATAATATGGGCCGAGGGAAGAACTTCTAAGGTCTCGGCGTCTAACAGTACCCCTTTTATGAGGTGATGATCAGCGCTTGATGAGATATTTTGTGCTCGAAGGGGTTGATGGGAGATCAACAATCCTAAACCTAGCAGCCAGAATAAACGAAAATGTAGCATCATTGGAATAAAACCTAATTAGGTTGATTTGGTCTCTAACAGATTAGGTGATACCTGCCAGTTTAATACAACCAACTTATACCAAAAATGCGCAATTATGTTGCAAAAAACACTTGCTCAATCCACTTCTAAACAAGCTGATCGGGCCTTGTCCAGTGAAGATGATAGGTGTTTGCTGAACCATTCTGGATCATTGTTAATGGTAGCGACACCCGTATGTTCATTCTTTTGAACTCCTTCATATTGAACTACGCACTGTTGCACTTTTCTGTTCCACTGCCTGTTTTTAGATTGGGTTGACTCTTGTTGAATCTGCTCGTTTGCGTTCACTAAAACCTCTACACATTCACAATGCGATGGTGAGCACGCTGTGTAACTACCATATCCAAGGCAAAGCAAACCCATGAGCTTTACACTTCTTTTCATGTTGTTGTATTGATACCATTATTGTTTAGAGTGATTGATACCCCAAATCACTCACTACTTACATTAAATACAACCTATTTTTGCATTGTGCAAATCAATACACATTCAAGCATTCAAAAAACTCGCTTACGCTATTTTATGAGTGTCATTTTATTACTTAGCCGTAATAAATGACTCATCGAAGGGTGTCTACTATTAATCCTCTTCTTTACCAGTCTATCGGAGCTTTTTAAATGCAAATACTCCTCCAGCTGCGGCTAAAAGACCCAAACCACCATCAATGGGTGCTTGGTTTGGGTTGGTAGGAAATGAGGGTTGTGCAATTAAGAGTGAAGTTTGTAAGGATAATAAAAGTACCCACACAAACACTCGTACGGATGTTAACTTCATATAACTGATAATCTACTTCAACTAAAGTTAGTCGATTGCTTTTGCAATTTGTGTAGTGAATATAATAAAAATTTTGAGACCTGCTAGACAACTACTTTCCATGCCGTCAAACTGACTAAGGCGTCTAAGCTCAAGGGTATGAACCTTCCAAAAGGAAACACTAAGGTAATGTTATGTTAACACTTACTTTACTTTTTATTAACAATTTCTTAACATAAGAAAAAATTAGGAGCCATCATGAAAACATATTTGATTCTAGGGATTGTTTTGATGTTCACCATTAACCAACCAGGTTATGGTCAGCCATCAGATGTAAACCCTGAAGTATATCCCATACAAAAACAACTCCTATCACTTCCTGGTAATGTCTACGTAATGACGATCACCGATCAAGAGGGTGATCTTCTTCAGAAAGGCACCTATTTAAAGGTGGATAATCGACTTATCCCACATGGGATATGGAGAATTTATGATACCAATACACACGATCTAGTAACAAAATCTGAATACAATAATGGGATTCAGAAATGGGTGGAAACCACTATAGATGGTGCGGTCGTTAGATATAATCAACAAGACATCGAATTGAATAAGCTTCATAAAAGAATTGCTAAGCTAGAAAAGCAGGTCAATTCATAAGCCATAAATAAGGGTATATTTTCTTTTAAAATTTAACATTGAGGTTATAATGGATCATTATTTTGACATAAAATTATGGTTTAATCCACTACCTCTATGTCAAATTTTGCTCAGCCAACCAACGACAACAGTCTTGTAAAACAATTTATACCGAATGGTTTTATAAGTATTATTAAAGAAGAACGCATTTTTATAGGGCTTATTGGTGTGTTCTTTTTTACCGCAGGTGTAGTTGTCTCTTATGCACATGTGGCCATGTGGGTGGGTTTTTTCTTCGCGGGTTACTCGGCCATAGCAAATGATAGTATACAAACCATTGGTACCTTCTTAGCCTCAAATCAAGATAAACCTTGGTGATTGTTATGGTTGTTTATCGGTGGAATTTTTCAGATTACGGTAACCACTAGCTGGTTCCTATTCGATGGAGACGTGAGCTATCAACGTTTAACATCGAAGGGGTTCGATGAATCTCCAAGTAGTTTTACATTCTTACAAGTAGCAGCCCCCCTTTTTCTACTCATACTCACACGATTGAGAATGCCGGTTTCAACGACCTTTCTCTTATTGAGTAGTTTTGCCACAAGTGCATCCAGTATTACAGGGGTTCTAGGAAAAAGCTTGAATGGTTACTTCTTGGCATTCGGAGCTGGTCTTATAGTTTGGTTACTCGTAACCAAAACTTTTGAAAAAAGATTTAGTGAAACCAAAGCAAGTAAATTTTGGACGCCTATTCAATGGCTAACCTCTGGTTCTTTGTGGGCGGTTTGGGTCATGCA
>JAYPDB010000020.1:12408-20558 GCA_038125045.1 Bacteroidota bacterium | reverse complement strand
AGCAATACGAACCTGGCGGGCTCATCCTGTTCGACAGGGATATGGTACATCATCAACCAGTTCATAACATAGCCTCTCCTGAGCAGGTAGAAAAGTTATGCCGTACCCTTCATGAGGTTAGTCCATCACCTCTTTGGATAGGTATAGATCAGGAAGGTGGGTTGGTAAATAGACTAAAACCTGATTATGGTTTTGCTCCTACTTTATCGCATGCCGCTCTTGGTGAACTAGACGATGAACACAGAACCTATCAAGAAGCAAGTACTATTGGGCGCATCCTAAAAGATCTCCATATATCCATCAATTTTGCTCCGGTGGTTGATATTGCAAAAGAAGCTGATTCATCGATTATTGCCAAACGTGAACGATCTTTTGGAGCAAATTCAGATATTGTATATCGACACGCCAAAGCCTATCTAAATGGATTACATGAACACGGAATTTTAGGCTGTTGCAAACATTTTCCTGGTCATGGAAGTGCCAAAGGTGATACTCATGCTGGATTCGTGGATATAACCGATACATGGGATCGGGATGAACTGGTGCCCTATCAAAAACTAATCACGGATGATTTGTGCCACATGATTATGACCGCTCATGTCGTACACAAAAACTTCGACCGTGAACTTCCCGCTACACTTTCACCCATACTCTTATCCAAATTACTACGAGAAGAACTCCACTATGAAGGCCTCGTGTGCACCGATGATATGCAGATGAGAGCCATTTCAAGCCATTTTGGTTTAAAAGAATCTATTAGACTCGGTCTAAATGCAGGTATTGACCTGTTTTGTTTTGGAAACAATCTATTACCCGAAGCTATTGAACTTTCGCAATTGGTTCGGGTTGTGACTGAACTTATCAATGAAGGTGAGATTTCCGAGGAGCGAATTTTTCATTCATACCGTAAAATAACTGAGGCTAAAACGCATGAATAGTACAACCAATCAAAGGATAGAATCGGGTAAACGGCTAGATTCACTGGACTTTTTTCGTGGAGCTACGGTAGCGGCCATGATTTGGGTGAATAACCCCGGTTCCTGGTCGCATATCTATGGACCTTTTGCCCATGCCGAGTGGCATGGTTGGACCCCAACGGATCTTATCTTTCCCTTTTTTCTTTTCATCGTTGGTGTTTCAATTGTGTTGGCCTTTACAAAAGCAATGGCTAAAGGTTATTCAAAACAGGATTTACTCAAGAAAACACTTATACGAGCCTTAAAAATCTTTGGCTTAGGCATCGCATTAACTGCATTTCCCTATGTGGTTTTTTCTCCTGACTTTGGTATCCATCCTAAGATTTATGAGTTACGTATCCCAGGTGTTTTACAACGAATAGCCATAGTGTATGCCATAGCTGCTTGGATGTTCTTATATCTAGATAAAAAGAAAATTTGGGTGATATCTGGTCTTATACTCGTAGGATATTGGCTTGCCATGACACTCATACCAGTTCCAGGTTATGGGGCAGGCGCAATTGATAGCCCAGTAGGTAATTTGGCTGCTTATATTGATCAATGGGCACTAAGTGGGCATATGTGGAAAGATCAATGGGATCCAGAAGGAATATTAAGTACCTTTCCTTCGATAGTCACAACCCTACTAGGAATATTTGTGGGTTTAGTACTTTTAAAAGAACACAGAACCCCTGAAGCAAAAGTACTTGAATTATTCAAATGGGGTTTTTTCTGGCTTTTTTTAGGCTATCTATGGAGTTGGGCATTCCCACTTAATAAGAATATTTGGACCAGTTCCTTTACTCTTTTCACCGGTGGTTTGGCCTCTATAGTACTTGCGTTCTGTTATTGGTTTATAGATGTAAGGGACAAGAAAAAAGGCATTAAATGGGGAGTTGCCTACGGTACAAATGCCATAACTGTGTTTTTCTTGAGTGGAATTCTGGGCCGTATTATGGGAATGATCAAAGTTTCTTGGGGGGCAGAAACCCTAAGTCTGAAAGGAATCCTTTACAACAAACTACTATTAGGCCTATTTAGCGATCCGATGATTGCCTCGGTAAGTCACTCCATTCTATGGGTAATTCTATTTTGGGATTTGGCAAGATGGATGCAAAAGAAACACATCATCATCAAGGTTTAGCGAAAAATTAATAGAAGCTGATGTTTACTGCTCCAGCACCAGTAAAATCGCATTGGATACCCATCGTTGTCCCGTGGCATCTGAAGGGGAATTCACCACTTTGTCTTTCAATATTAAGGTGGTAGATCCTCCTCCATCCAAATTTAGCGCATACCAAACCCCAAATCCCTTCATAACTTGTCCCATTTCCGTTAAGGTCATCCCTACACTGTGTTCTTGTCTTCCATCTACCGTGAACAAATATACTTGTGTACTATCGGCATTAAAGCCAATGGCCGATCTGGGATGACGTTCTGGCCAATTACCATCAACAACTCCGGATTGAACAAATGTTTTGCTCCCTCCCATAAACTCTACAATGGAATAGGTTGAGTGAACGGTATCTTCTTCCACTTCCTTTGCCATGGATGAGTAATGAAGTTGATGGGTGATTTCTACCGTATCACCCGCTGTAAAGCTTTGAAGATCTTTGATTCTGTCTCCATGAGCAGATAACACGATATGACCTTCAGGAATCAACCCTTTGGTAGCTTCGGTCGGTTCCATAACGACAAAGGTTTCTGCCTCATTGATCGGTTTGAAACTTAACTGCTTCAGTATCAACTCAAATCCATAGGCATTGGTCTTAGTAGAGTCGCCATAATAGGAATTGTAGAGTATCAGTTCATGTTCACCCCTGGCCTGGTTCAACCCGTTCACTGCAATAGTACGACCGTCATGACGTACTGAAGCCGAATAATCAAAGGTACCCATCAGAAATCCACCTTCCGAAGTAATGGCTAAGGCATCACGAGTTACAGGTGCTTTCAATATTTCACCATCAATAACCTGACTATGAACAGGTATGCCACCTCGCTTATAAAAGTCTCCATTGATGGCAGCGATGACTTTTTTTCGGGTTGAATTGGTATAGTTCTCTGCCATTATTTGTGTTGTTTGGTACCCCAACAACTGCTCATTGGCTTTGGTTGTCTTTAGTGACACCTTTGAATTCAAATCTGCAATAATGATATCCCCTGCCCAACGCGGTTCATTTGAAGACCATGCTATATGCCGTACGCCTTCTTGAACGAGGGTATCGGAATCAATTTGAATGGTATGTTCTTGAGAAAAAATAGTACTGGGAATCAGACTTACCGATACCAACAACAGACTCAAAAGCCCGTTGCAAAGACCATTACTTTGTTGACACCGATTGGCACACATCATGGCACCTTAGCTTTGATTGGTTTCTTCCTTATACAAGGCTTCCTGAGTTTTTCGGAAGGTCTCTAATTCCTGAATACGTTCTTTTTCCAGTGTATCTTCAGGCTCTAATTGATGCTCCCAAGTATATTCTTGAGCATACCAATTAAGAATATCTTTCCCACCCAACTCAAGAATAGTATATCCTGGCTGAAAACCCAACCAGTTCCCACCCCACCAAGCTGCCGATGCCGATTGACTGGTGATGTACCAAATATCTTTATACCGGAAGTCTTCACTTACATGAGTATGTCCTTGTAAGAGTGCTTTTACGTTATGGCGCTCGAAAATCTCTCGCAATTGTTTGTTATCCTTCAACACCAAACCGCTCATAGCTGGTAACTCAAAATCCTGATTAATTTGGCCTTTATGACAAAAAGCGGCAATATGACTTACAGCAATCGTCGGCATGCCAGAATGAGCACCTAAATCATAGCGAAGCCATTCGAGTTGATCTTCACCAATTCTGGTTTCATATGCGGGTCCTGATTCGGCCTGTTTTTCAAATATGGAATTCAATACAACAAAGTGCCATCCTTTGTGATTAAAGGAATAATAGTCCTTTTCCATCCCTAATCGATTCATGATATAGGCTTTTCCTATTTCTGGGTGGTCAGGTGCAACTTTACGTCGAGATGATAAGCCCAATACATCATGATTCCCTATACAATGATAATAAGGCATGGATAGCTGATCACTCAATTTTTTATACCACTGAATGGATTCATCGAATACTTCTAAATCCGTATACAAGCCATCAAACGCCATATCACCACCCATCAATACAAAATCGGGCTTATGTTCTAATTCATTAATGGATTGTATGCATTTCTCATATCCCAAATGTCCTTTTCTGCGGGTGGTTACATGCTGATCCGTGACATGTGCTATACGGAATAGAACCTTATCATCCGTTGATTTAGTGTGGATTTTGGACGCTCCGAGCCCTCCTAATCCAAATAAACCTAAGCCTAAGTTCTTAAGGAAATGTCTTCGATTTGCCATAATCGTTCGTTTATTTTAGAAGAGTCATTGATCTGGTTTGTACCTTTCCATTTTGTTCAAGTCGATATACATAGACCCCTGAACTCAATGAAGTTGCGTCAAATGAAACCGAATGTTGGCCTCTTTGTAATTCTTCGTTCAGAAGTGAAGCAACCTCTCGACCTAAGAGATCAAACACACGTAAACGCACATGGCCATTGTTTGAGAGAGTAAAAGGGATGAACGTCGTTGGGTTAAAAGGATTTGGATAATTTGGCTTTAACTCAAAAGATCCCGCTATAGATTCTATAATTTCATTGGAAACCACCGCTCCAGCTTGAACCACATTACTAGGTTTACTTTCTATAGAATTTCTGGTAGCAGAGGTCACAAAATACCAATAGTCATTTTCTGATGGTGGCGCCACATCGGTGTACTGAGTCTCACCGGTTATCCCTACCAAATGATAATAGGCTTGCATCGCTTCTTCCGCATTGGGCTGAGCACTAGCATCTACCCTATAAATAGCGTATTTAACCAAAGAATCCACATGACCCGTATTAGAGGTTTTATTTTCAAGATCTATGTCAACACCATCCCAACTCAGATGAAATTTATACTCCAATTCTGAATCACGCTGCACCGTTAGATTCGTAGGAGTATCATGAGCGACTGAGTCCTTCCATTCCATAGTCGGCGTTAGTGCGGCGTATCGATAATAATTGGTTTTTAAGGAGTCCGCAAAACCTTTGGATGAATAACTGGTAATATTCTTAGCACGGAAAAAGACACTACCCTGAATGAGTGGATTTGAGCGATTATGCTTGATTTGTCTTGGCATTTCATTCTGGTTGAACAAGGTTCCTGAAAAGGTACTATTACTGGTTCTATATAGTCCATGACCTGGGTACATATGGCGGTTATTTTCTGCGGCTCTATCGGCCCACCAATCAGCTAAGGCGCGATAATCTTGACCTACTGAGTACCACCGTTCAATACCCCAATATAGTTGCGGGGTAATATAATCAATGGTTTTCTGCTCCAACCACGCAATTCCATCACCGTAAATGGTAGCAAAAGCATTCATACCTGAAATACCACTAGGAACTCCACTCTTCCAAATACCAAATGGACTAATTCCAAACTTCACCCAGGGCTTAACTACCTGAATGCTGTCATGGATCATTTCAACCAGTAAATCTACATTCGCTCTTCTCCAATCATCTTTGTCGGTAAAACCGCGCGGATATTTTGCAAAGGTATCATCATCTAATTTTTCGTTTGCTGCAGAGCTTCCCATATGATTCGGCGGATAGGGATAAAAGTAGTCATCGAAATGTATCCCATCTACGTCATAGCGATTGACAACATCCATCACAATGTCTCGATTATATTCTATAGCCTCTTGTAATCCTGGGTCGAAAATGGCGATAGCTCCATTCATGACCAGTAACCAATCCGGGTGAGTATTCGAAATATGATTGTCGGCACGCTGAGAAGTACCTACTAGTTTTTGTTTAGACTCGGCATCATATTCTCGGTCTAAAATAGTTTGTAAACTCTGATCTATATCCGTAGTTTTTGCGGATTTTTGGGAAAAATCGGAAGGTATGGATCTCATAGCTCTATATGGATTGAGCCAAGCATGTAATTCCATTCCTCGTTTATGTGCTTCTTCTATAGCAAAGGTTAAAGGATCCCAATAGGGATCTGGAGCTTTCCCTTCTTCACCCGTTAAATACTTTGACCACGGCTCAGTGGGTGAATCATAAAGAGCATCACCTTCGGTTCGAATTTGGAAATAAACAACATTGATTCCCGCTTCTTTTAAACGATCCAGTTTATTAACCAAGTCTTCTTTTTGAAATCGAGGTGGCAAACCACCAGATTGTGGCCAATCCAAATTGATTACCGTAGCAATCCAGGTGGCTCTAAATTCTTTTTTAGGTATGGTATATTCCTGAGCTAGAATAGAAGAAGAACTAGAATTGATAAATAAAATAGCTGCTAAGCTTAAGAGAAATGAGATTCGAAGCGGTGATTTCATCAGAAAAAAGTTTAAACTCAAAAATAATTAAAAAAAAAGCAGCCCTTTGGAAGGGCTGCCTTTATCAACGTCAAATAAATCTTATTTGATAAGAGTCATTCGGTTTGTTAAACGTACACCGTTTGCTTCAAGGGCATAAATATATACACCAGAAGAAAGGTTGCTCGCATTGAACGTAACCGTATGCGCACCTGCATTTACACGACCATTAACTAATGTAGCGATCTCACGACCAGTCATATCGTATACTTTTAAAGTAACATGACCAGCTTCTTGAAGGCTGTAGTTAATGTTTGTAGATGGGTTGAATGGGTTTGGATAGTTTTGCTCAAGCGCATAACCATTAGGTAAGTTATTTACCACTTCGTTTGAACTACCAGCAGAGTTTTCATGCTTTTGCATTCCGTCAGAAGAAGCAAATACAGAAATGTATGCCGTCATACCATCAGAAGTAAAATCAAGACCGCGAGGACGGGCAGCATCAAATTGAGCACCATCTTCTACAGTAGGATCCCAATGAATTGAATCTACTGGTATCTCATTTTCCGTTCCAATAGTAGAAACATCGAATGCATACCAGGTTTGTGGAGTCCATGGAGAGCCAGGAACATCATTGAGAGAACCTGAACCAGCCCACAGGTGACCAGTAACGGGATGGATGTCAAATACTTCTGATTTCATACCTACTAGTACGGTATCAGCATCACCAAATGGAGAGAACTCATCAGCTCTTGAATAACGATACACAGCTCCATTGGTATAACCAGCCCACCAAATGGTGTTTCCGTCACCTGAAACTTGCATGTCTCTAGAGTAGCTACCCGCAATCGTAACAACAGCTTCTTCACCTGTTAAATCAGGGGCGAATTTCACTAATGGACCAGCAGCTCCAACCACACAACCAACATACACGTTATTAGCATCATCGGTGGTAGCTTCGGTTAATGAACAACCCGCAGATGGGTCAACCATAGCAATACCTGAACCATCGGTATAATCAACTTTGTAGAGTCGATTATAAGATGAAATAATGATATTACCTGCAGCATCAGCAGTGATTCCACGGCCTGAATACCCTTCATAAGATCCACCATCTACGGTGTCGCTTTCATCTGGGTACCAAACGTAGCCTAGGGTATCCACTTTACCATCACCATAATCGATGAACTTTAATGGTGAAAAAGAAGCTTGTGTTCCGTCGGCATTGTACACGTATATTGCGCGAGCTATTAGCGTGTCCGCTACACCATCAGCGTTAATATCTCGGTTCATTACTACTGCTTCTGAAGCATAGTAGGACTGAACCCATACTTTTCCATCGGGATCCACGGCAACACCATGAACATCACGGATAGAATCTTGATGTGCTTGGAATGTATTATCATGTACCCACTGTGCATTAGCAAGTACAGGTACAAACATCAAAGCTATTAAACTAAGTACTTTAGTTATTCTCATATGATCTCCTTTGTATCTATTTATCATTCTGTTTGTTTTTGGTTGTTGTTAAGTTATTACGATAGTAATAAAATCAATAATCTGGGGCACTCTTCTTTTGCATGTTAATTTTAATCACCGAATTAACACTTCCATCCACCGTAGTAGCAATCGTATTTGCATACAGAAATTCGCCTTCATCCCAATCTAAGGATGTTACACTTGGGTACAATACTCCCGCATACAAAGCACTAACGGTGGATCCGTCTGCTGATATTTCAAGTATACTCTCACTTCTATTGGTAGCCACATACAACATGCCGTCTTCTGCAATGAC
>JAYPDB010000020.1:0-12308 GCA_038125045.1 Bacteroidota bacterium | reverse complement strand
GTATACTCTCACTTCTATTGGTAGCCACATACAACATGCCGTCTTCTGCAATGACTAAATCTGTAAAGGTGTCATCTACCGTAACATCACCTAAAGCGGCCCCGATATCCGAAAACTGGCTTACCGTAGTAATCTCGGAGTTTGCATTTAAATCGGCTTTCCAAATTTTTGGTCCATTGTCGTCTTTACCCAATAAATATAAAGCACTATTGTAGTAGCTGACCCCTTTTAGATTGGCTTCAAATGGGAAAATCGTTGTGTTATCAGGTAAGTTATTGATGTTAGAAATACTCACCCGATCTGTTTGTGGGATATGTCGGACAATATGTGTGTTATTTCCAACCAACCACATGTACCCATTTTCATCCATATCAAAATTCATAAAGGTGAATGGACTGGGCATAATAAAATGCGCCCCTTCCTTAGCTCCTTCCGTACCTTGAAAAACCGCGCGAATACCCAGTGCAATGTACATTCTGTTATCGGAGCTAAAGTCGATAGCATCAAATCGAAAGCGATTATTGGCTAAAATGTAGTTACTTACATTCTCACCAGTTTGACTGATGTCAATTTTGTTAATCCCTAATGGAGTTCCCGATTCCGTAACCGCAACAAACAAATCTCCGTTGTTGTCCAGCCCTAAAGAAACAGGTGTTTGAGAATTTGGTTTAAAGCCAGGGTACACTTCAACAATTGGTGGAGATAATTTATAGGTTAGTACATTGCTAAACGTCTCAGCACCGGATACCAAAGCTTTTACTAAAATAGTATCCCCTGCAATATTGGGTGGTCTAACTTCTAATTGGGTTGCTGTTGCTGAGAGAATGACTCCCGGCACCCCACTTTCCTCAGAACTAGAAAAATAGATTCTGTTATCTTCAATATTTGTAGAAAATCCCGTACCGGTAACCGTAATGGCGTCAACCCCAGACAGATATCCGCCTTCAGGACTAATGCTGCTTAAGGTTGGAGCAGATCCTGTAGCTTGTTCATCGGGATTCCAAATGGAAGTAGCCTGTTCATCGCAAGCGGTGAATAAACCTACAATCACAAAAAGGGTAATAAGTAGTTTTGAGCGCATCATATCTTTACGTATTTGAAACTTGTTTTTTGTATTTGGTAAGGTTTAAATGGCAATTCTAAACGTTAGTCGATTTACGTTGCTAAACACACCGAAATCAGAGTAGGAATAATCGACCAATAGCATTTGGTTATTTCGCAACGAACCTTTGACCCCAAAGCCTACTGAGTAACCTTCTTCATCACTAGGTAACACGTATCCACCTCTCAAAAAGAATAAATCGTTAAATCCGTATTCTGCACCCACCTGAATTTGTTCATTATAATCTCTGGGTCGGTTGGCATCGATATTTACTAAAAGTGAATGACGATCTTTACTCAAATCCGTTAGGTCAATCACATCCATAGAAAGACCCATTTTAAAGGTTAGAGGTAATTCGTGGTCTTGTGAATCAAAACGGACATCGGGAGAAAAATTACTTACCGACATAGCAAAATTTAACGATTCAAAGCCCGTACGGTAAAACACCCCAAAATCAACCACAGTAGCCGAGGCCGAATAACTTTGCTCAATAAGTCCGTTATCATCTCCTATCCCGACAATACCTGCTCCTAAATCTTGGGTAACAAATTTAACATTCGCACCCACTGAAAATTGCTCCGATAGGCTTTTAGCGTACGATAGACCTGCAGAAAATGCTGTAGGGCTGAAGGTTCCCACATCGATGTATCCGCTTTCGTTATCGGCACGTATGGTTCTTTGAAGTTCTCCATACTCCACGTTTACCATATTGAATCCAACAATCCCAAACCTTCCCTCAAATGGTTGAATAGTAGCAGCAACCGAAGAGTAATTAATACCAGCAATCCATTCATTTACAGATCCCGTGAGGTCTACACGCTGAGGACTCCACGCCATTGCTGAAGGATTATAGAATTGATGCCATGCACCTCCTTCCATCGCTGTTACCGCATTCGCCATTGCTGAAGCATTGGCGTAGTTAGAGGTTGAAAGAAATTTCATAGTAGTTTGAGCTCGTTTTCTTTGCTGAGCATAGGCTCCGTCTGCGCAAAAAAGCGCAATTATGAGGCTTAAACAGCTTAAAAACGTTAGATGTCGAGTTATCTTCATGTTCATATTCATAATGCGCTTAGAGGATTACAACAAATTTCTTAATGGTTTTTTCACCAGCTCTTTCATCATTACCCGTATTTTCAATTACGGCTATATAAACACCACTGGTAATTTTTTGACGCTCATCGGTGAATAAATCCCAATAATCATCACCAGATCCATCACTGTGAATAATGGTTTTTACTTTCTCACCAAGCTCGGTGTATATGGTGATGGTACATTTACCAGGTATATCAAAAAATGCTATTCTATCCTGGCCAGACTGTTCGAAACTCAAGGCATCAGAGGCATTTCTAATGTAGGGATTTGGTACAATTCGAATAGCGTCTTCGGAATCTCCCTGGGGCCGTTTTAATCTCGCAGGATCGTAGGTTTGAGTATAGTATCGATTACTTTTTAACGCACCCGCTGGAGTTAAAGCTGCACCGCTATTATCACCTGCTTTACCGACGGCTTGAATGTAATAGTAGTAATCTAAACCACGAATTGGACCACCTTCAGGCGTATTATCATCATCAACAAACTCACGTACACCAGGCCCTACAGTACCAACTAAGGTATAGGCACTATCTCGGCGCTGAGCTGCTCGATAAATTTCAAAACCTTCCACCTTAGATTCGTCACCGTCGTAAACCCAATCCATATAGATTCCATCACCCCCACCATTTACGTTGAATACACTGGGTGGTGCCGGAGGTTCTGGAACTTCTACTCCATTTTCATATGCCGCTTTGGCTCTTCGGAAGGAATCGAACAAGACATCTCTACCTTTGAAAAATTCTTGATTTTTGGCAACCGCATCGATGTCTCCATTCTTGTAGGCAACCCCTACTTCAATACCCTTTTCATAGCCAATACCACCGGCGGCTTCGGCAACTACCACTTTTACATCTTCTCCTGGAGCCAGTGTCCATGGCCCAAAACACATACCTGACGACCAACCACCGGACGTTCCCAAGATAGGATCTCCAGAGGGATCTTCAAAACCTGCTTGGCCCGTAGGCTCCACAATGTAGGCATGACGAGCAATCCGTCCTTGAGACATCAGAGCATATTCCTGAGCCATTTTCGCTGAATTAAAAGGATCATTACCCGAAGTTAAAGGGTCATCAGACCCAATATGATTCATGGTGAAAGGTTGATTTGGATCATCCGTCTCATCATTTGCCGAGACATCGGCATGTATTTTAACTGTCCCAACAAATTGCCATGCAGCTAATCGCCCCGTCGTATCCGCCGGCGTTAATCCTCCTCTCGAAATATCCGTCCCGCTTGGATTCCAGATGGGAGCTCCCACATTGTTGTATTGAGTAAATTGTGGGAAATATCCGTGCCAAGAGTAGTTCGCCACTAAATCGTCATATCCATAATTCGGTCCAATACCATCCCCAACACGGTCATTCATGGTATTGATACCCCAACCTGTGGCGTTACCAATAGTATATCGGGTTGAACCATTCACGGACCATCTACGCTGGTTATAAATCATAAAATCTTCCACCGTATTATTGGGAAGTTCTATATCGGCATCAGCATCGGTATTACCTGTATTCGTAAAGGTATACTCGATAATGTGATAATTTTCATGATGCTCATTAGAAAATGCAATAATTCTTCGTTGCATGGTAATTCCAAGAGCGGTATTAACCACATTGTTGATGATTTTATCCGGGCCCTGATTCGCATCTACCTCATCCACACCTGGATCCTCTAAATAACTCAGCGCTCCTTCGACATTTGCCTCAGGAGATGGATACTTAGCAATAGTGGTAAAATCTGTTGGAAAGAAAAAACCTTGTCCCGAAACACGAGGCCCCACATGGATAACTCGTACTGGATATTGATTTCCCGCTTCATCAACCACATTTTTAGCACCCATCCAAAATCCTTTGGCCGCCTGCATGTCTAAACGGGGATATATAGCGGGATATCGAAACCCATCCTGTTGCCCGAGTCCCCTAGCAATTTCAATTTCATTACCGAGATCAACATAAAAGTTTTGTAGGGCTCCTACTTCCATCCACTTGGTTTGTTGTGCCATGCTAAGCATGGGAACAAAACACATGATCACGAGTAAGGTTAACAAACGATACGAAGTCATTTGATTCATTTTCTTAAGATTTCTAAGACGTTTTATAATTCTGTTGTAGCTCATTGGTACCCCCTATTAAAAACTAATTCTAATTCCGTACCGAACAGCACGTGGGTTAAAGAATGTGAAATAGGGTTGATTTGGCATATCTATGTAAGCCTTAGTTTCTAAGACTTCTTTTACGTATTCGTCGTCAGCAGGGTTAAATACACCCGTATCTTTGTCGTATTGATAGTAATCTTGGGATGCTGAATGCCAGTATAAAGGCCGTTCATTTGGATTGGATACTGTCTCAAGATTTACCACGCTTACAATAGGTACAAACTCCACGTCAAAGTCTCGATAATCACCGGGGCGATCATTTCCTGCAATAGGTGGCGCAGGATACCCATTACCTATTTCATCCAACACCGACTGTGGTAGATGCAGGGATCGCATATAGGCTAGTCGGTCACCGGCTAACACAAATCCTGGTGTGTAAGGTGAGAAGTAACGATGATTCAAGACATTATTAACATCCACAAATAAGCTGGCACGTACGCGATCGGCCACTTCAAAATGTTTACTTAATCGGAGGTCAACATTCCAATAATCCTTCCACTGAACGTTGTTCACTATACCGGGTATATAACCACCACCCGTCCAACTTTCGTACGAACCAGAGGTCCAGCGATAAATGAAATTCACGTTCCAACCACCAAGCGGATAGAAGTCTGCTAAATTAGGCCCTATTTCTTCAGGAACTAAGAATTCCATACTCACATTAGCATAAGGCTGAGGTACCGAAGGAAACACATCATTAGCGGTAGTCGTACGCTCATATTCTCTTTGTTGTGCTGGGTTTTCATAAGATCGGGCGAAACCAAATCTTCCACTTCTACTTACCTGATAGGTATAGTTGGCAAACCCACGAACATATCTACCTTGCGATTTACGGAACGTTAATTCTACCCCTCTAATATCTGAATAACTATTGGCTTGACTTAAGCTGTAATTCACCGATGCATCACGATTTGTGTAGGTAACGCTTAATGGTTGATCGGTTACATCACGATAAAAACCAGCCACCTTAACTAAATACTGGTCAAATAATGACTGCTCATATCCGAGTTCATAGGCAACGGTTTTTGGTAATGCTTTATCTGGATTTGCCAATGATGTGACCTGTTGAGACTCTGGATACACGCGTATATAATACAAGTCATCTGGCGTGGGTAAACGATAAAAATGTCCGTAATTGAAATAAAATTTAGATACTTCGGTGATAGGAAAAGACACCCCTAAACGTGGACTTAAACGCAGCACACCATCGGGAGTAATGGTTTGCAAGGTATCAATTGCTCCTGCATTTCCAATCCCAAGAACCGCATCGTAATCAGTGAATGCAAACCATTTTTGACCTTGAACGTAATCCATTCTAAGACCTACATTTGCAATCATACCTTCAAATTCAAGTTTGTCCTGAACATAGGCCGATAGACGCATGGGTTTGGTGTCCCACTTATTTTTCAAATTAGAAGCCGTTAAAAACTGATCAATACGCGCGTTATTCGTTTGATTATCTATAAGTTGGAAGTCAATTCCCGCTTTCACCAAATTCACTCGATTCACCTGAGAAGAGAAATCGGCACGTACATTATATAAGGTATTACGAGTGGTATCGCGTGCATTACTGAAGCCCAGTCCCATATTAAGACCAGATCCAATAAATTGTTGAGAAAACCCATAATAACCAAAAGGAGCTTCATTGGTGAATTGACCATCTGCGAATTCAATATTCTCATCCAAATCTCTTGCCTTTCCAATGAGTCCATCAAATCGTTCATGATTCACGATTGCTCTGATCTCGTAAAAGGATTTATCCGATAAACTATGGGTAAAATGAAGCCCCCCAACAAATTGTTGTTGTTCTAATGGGTTGAAATAATCGCTTGAGAACATGATGGCAGGAGAACGCTCATTTAAGGTGACCGCGCCTGCAATACTACTGGCACTTCCACCAAATAGAGAAGCAGAGGCCCCTGTTCGACTAGCATTGGTACCTGTACTATAGCGATAAGAACCTTCCACGGATAGCTTCATCCCGGAAGCTACATCACTGGTAAACTTTAATAAGTGATAGTTCATCTCGTATCGATCTTTGCTTAGTGGCACAATATACATACGTTGAGTCGCACGGGTTGAATAAGCAAATCGGAGATTACCTAATTTTGATCCTAACCCAGGTACTGGACCTGAAACCGTAGCATCCAGCTCATAGTCGGGTTCCGTAATTCCTAATTCTTTCCTGTGTTGAAATCGGAACAGCCTCTGGGCTGCATATGGCGTCAAGTCATTGCTTGGATCATCATCCGCCAAAAGTTCTTCCGAAACCGCATTCCAGCCTCTAAACTGAGGATATTGAATACGCGTCCAATAATCCCAAGCTCCTTCCTCAAAGTTTTCACCCGTACCAGTAAAGGCTACTTCTGGATCTAGATAAGGACGTAGAAAAGGATTCACCATTGGGTCGTTGATAGCAGGACCAAAATGCTTTTCCTGTGGTGGTAATAACCTGAAAATAACATCCATGTTATAGTTTTCACGATCGCCTTCTTTGGTCGTGACACTAATTAAACCGGATTGAATGTTTCCATACTCCGCATTAAATCCACCGGTTTGAACCTGAACAGAGTTGAGCGAGGTAAAAGAAATCTCCTGTGAAGCTGAGTTGCTTCTCGTAGAGCGTTGAGAAATACCGTTTACTGCAAATTCTAAGTCGGAAGAAGAACCCCCTCGAACACTTGTCCCACGAATACCTGCTTCTAAACCAATCACCGAGGCTACATCGGTCACGGGTAAGCTCGCAATTTCTTCGGCCTGTATGGAGGTTACAGAAGCCGAAACATCAGGCTTGACCACCGGTTGAACAGCTGTAACCACAATTTCTTCTCCTTCAATCGTCTCTTCCTGTAAAACAAAATTAACTTCAGTGGTTAAATTTTCTGCCACTTTTACATTTTCAATCACAATGGTAGCAAAACCAATATAAGTAGCCTTTAACGAGTAAATACCAGGCTTAACATTAAGAATTTGGTAAAATCCATCATCTGCTGACGAGGCGCCTTGTAAGGTTCCATCAATAATAATGTTTACCCCAGGTAGTACTTCACCGTTGGCATCTGTTACGGTCCCGTTAATTTTACCGGACTGGGCATACAGCGATGCAGAACATAAAAAAAGACATACTAAGGCAATGGAAGAGATTAGCTTTTTGGTTCCCATAGACTCTGATTTAGACTTCTGTTGTTAGTAGTGTTGATGGAAAATACGTATTGGTTAGTATCGGATGTTCTAAAGTAGTGAAGTATAAATCTCATTGCCACTCTTACAACATCATCATTAATTAAGTAAGATATCTTTAAAAATTCCATAGCTGACTTAAGTAATTTACTTAACAGCTTATGGCAAAAAAGCAGAAATGTAAACAAATGTAAATAGAATATATTTATTCAAACCGTGTGCCTGTATCCCGAAGTACAACTGTTTATTCGTTACCCATTTGTTCCTTATTTGTGCACATTTAAATACTCTTTAATATGCTCATTGATTCCAAACCCTTCAGTGACTCACTGCCAAACATATCACTTCTGATTTAAAGTAACTGGGCTTATCAACCCAAAGAACCCTCTCATTGCGAATTCTATTAACATTTATTTACAATAAATAATGAGTAGAAAAAACCCCGTATATGTCCAAAAAAAGTGGAGGTGCGGGGAGTCGAACCCCGGTCCGAAAAGGTAGTCCTGCACATATCTACATGCTTAGTTACTGCTTTAATTTCATCAAAGAACGAACCCAGTAACCAAGTGATCTTTGACTAGTCTGAAAAAGTTTCGCCTAAGTTAATCAGACCATTAACCACGGCTATCCTGTCGGTATCGGCGCTCCTAATGGGCACAGACAGGCGTGCCACCCATGGAACGGCTTAGGCTGTTAGGCTGCTAAGCGGTAAGAGTAATTGTTGTCAATTACATTTAGTCCATAATGGATGATTAACGAGAACCATTGGACATCCTCGACATGCCACGTACGGAGATACTCATCCCGTCGAATCCAGTACACCCCCATTAATCCAAAGAACGAAACAAAGAATATATTTGTACGTTATTAGGTAATAAAGATACAAATTATCTACCTGAATACCATCCAGAGAGATTCACCTAGCCTTATGCCAAAACCTCCTCTCCTCTTACTATTGCTTACCTTTTTTGCAGTAGGTTATTCAGATGCATATTCACAAAATACCCGTGCGTCCGTTTCTGGTTTTATCACCGACGCTTCCACTGGAGAAACCCTTTTAGCAGCCAATGTGGCTCTCTTAGAAATTAACCGAGGTACTACCACTAACACATTAGGATATTATAGCTTAACAAACCTCCCTTCAGGCGACTATACCATAGCGGTGAGTTATATAGGCTATGAAGTATTTAGAATTCCTGTACGCCTAGAAAATGAACAAAACCTGAGATTGGATATTAGCTTACAACCAGAGGTTATTATCGGGGAAGAAATCGTGGTTGAATCTACAAGGGAACAGGTGGAGCTTAAAAATATTGGACGTGCTCAAATAACTACTCAGACTATAAAAGCATTACCTGCCATATTTGAAGCAGATGTCTTTCGTAGTATCCAGTACCTACCCGGAGTAAAAGCTGCCTCTGACTTTTCATCTGGCCTATACATTCGTGGAGGCAGTCCCGATCAGACGCTCATTCTATTGGACCGGACCACCGTATACAATCCCTCTCACTTTTTTGGCTTTTTCTCCACCTTCAACCCGGATGCCATTAAAGATGTGCGCCTCTATAAAGGTGGCTATCCACCAGAATATGGTGGGCGTTTGGGCTCGGTGTTATCTATTTATAATAAGGATGGAAACAGAAATGATTATCAAGCAACAGCCACCTTAGGCATGTTAGCCTCTCGATTAGCCATTGAAGGCCCTATTCGAAAAGGTTCGTTCATGCTAGCCGCTCGACGTTCAACACTTGAGCCACTACTTGGCGCTCTAAGAGCAAATAATGATAACATTCCTTCCCTTTTTTACTTCTTGGACACCAATGGTAAAGTGAATATAGACGTAACAAAGAACGATAAAGTATCTATCGCCTTTTATTCAGGTAAAGATCTGGTGGATTTTCCTTTTGGAGATGATGCCGCGTTTAAACTGCACTATGGCAATCAAACCATTAGTAGTAACTGGACGCATATTTTTAGTGAGAAGGTCTTTTCAAATTTTGTACTAACAGGTTCGCGATATTTTAATTTCCCTTCCTTTGAAATTGGCGGAACTCCCTTCAACCGGGATAACAATATCTACGATCTCTCATTAAAAGCGGATATTGAGTACCTTCCATCCGAGAAGCATACCGTCGCGACTGGAATCTGGGCCGGGGTGTTTACCTTTCGCATTCAAGACCAATTTGACGGTCAAAACACCTTTGGTCAACGTATTCATGCACAATACGCGTCCTGGTATGCTCAGGATGAATGGCGTCCAAATTCAGATTGGAAACTTTTAGGTGGACTGCGACTCAATGCTTTTTCAGATGGTAATTATCTAAGGTTAGAGCCCCGTATATCTATTGAATATTTGCGTTGGCAACGCATTAGATTACAGTCGGCTTACGGTAGGTACAATCAATTCTTTACCCTAATTACCAATGAAGCCTTTTCTGGTTTTGATTTATGGCTTACTTCAGACGAAGGGATTCAACCTGCCTATGGTGATCAGTTTATATTGGGTGTTAAAACCCTACCAATTGAAGGTTACGGTTTCGACGTTGAAGGTTACTATAGAACCATGAAGGATCTTTTTGAGCTTGATCCCTTTTTACCCGATGCTGCAGGTTTAGCCTATGCCGATTTGTTTCGATTTGGAGACGGAAGCGCCTACGGCGTTGAGGCCATGTTTGAAAAACGTTCCGGACCATTAACGGGCTACATCGGCTACACATGGGGTTATACTTGGAGGCGTTTTCCAGGGTTTAATACAGATCCTATGCACAACAAAAATACTGGTGTCGAAGCTGCAGCTCGCTTTTATCCACCAAAATACGATCGAAGACACGATGTAAATCTGATTCTCAATTACACCCTGAACCAAAAATGGAAAATCACAACGGCATGGGTATACGCCACTGGACAAGCTTACACTAAGGTTTTGGGAAGGTATGCACTCCTCGATGACCCCTTCAGCGCCAATGAATTTAATAATGCATTCACCGTGGGGAAAGTAAATGCCTCACGCCTTCCAGCCTATCATCGCCTAGATCTTTCCCTGCAGCGTAAGGGGAATATGTTAGGCTTAGAAACCCTGCTTCAAATCCAAATCATTAATGCCTATAATCGTCGAAATGTATGGTTTCAGAGTTTTGATTTTGATGAAAATCCCGTGCAACAAACCGACGTTACCTTACTTCCCATTATCCCAGCTTTATCCTTCACCATTAACACACCAAATGGCAACTCATGAGTAGGTTTATATTTAATAATTACTCAACAAGAAGCTTTTTTGTATTATCAGCCAAACTCCTTATTGGGCTGATACTATGGACTGGTTGCGATCCTTACACCCAAGATCAATATACTGAGCAAGTGGTTGTGGAAGCGTACTTAACCTCAAACCACTCCTTAACCCCTATTCGATTATCAACCACTGGAGAGGCTACTGAAATCTACAATTTTGAACAGTTTGCACTCAGAGGTGCCCAAGTGATGATATGGGTGCTCAAACCCAATTCAAATGAAAAGGACTATAGAATTACCTATGAAGAATCCTCACCAGGGATCTATCAACCAACCGAATTACATAAGGTTCAATCGGGAACAACCTACCAATTAGAAGTTTTTCATCCTGATTATCCCGATGTAGAAGCCTTTACTACGGTCCCCGCAAGCTTTAAGATCATCAATCCGATACCCGACACCTTATACTATCAATCCGAGGACCAACTCACACTCGAGTTAGGAGCTCAAAAAGCCGAAAATGGGCAAAATTACTACATTATCAATACCATCGCAGCACAGCCGTTGGAAGAATTATTAACGCCCTTTTATCGTGAATTCATAACCGATGAGGACGAAGAAGAAACTCAACAATCTCTATCCGAATTGCGAATTAATTCATCGGGCATTTTGAGTGAAGGTAATTTTAATCGAAATCAAAATGGCAATGTCGAAATCCGATACCCATGGCTAGCGGTCGCATTCTTTGGCGTTAACGATATAGTACCCTCACTTATCGATCAAAATCTATACGATTATATCCGTTCCGAATCGGTCCAACTCGGAGGCTCTACCTTATCTCCAGGTGAAATTCAAAATGTACTCACACCTATAATTGGTGGAGTGGGTATTTTTGGCTCCATGTCGCGAGACACCGCACGCACGTTTATATTACCGTTGGAATTTGAGGTGCCGTGATCCCTATATTTTTCACATGCTTAGATCATCCTTAACCATATTTTCACTCGTAACTGCGATACTTTTTCTAATCAGCCCACCCGCATTAGCACAGTCGAAATCCAGTGACATTGAAATTGCACGTATTAAATACCGTGGAGGTGGTGATTGGTATAATGACCCTTCTTCTCTAAGTAACTTATTGCGGTTTTCAGCTGAACACCTTCCACTCGGAATTTCGAATAGATACTCCGACATAGACTTGGGAAGTCCTGAGTTATTTAAACATCCATTTGCATTCCTAACCGGTCACGGGACCATTGCTACCAACGCCAGTGAGCGCAGAAATCTTCGCCAGTATCTGGAGAATGGAGGATTTTTATATGTAGATGATGATTATGGTCTTGATACCTCATTTCGGGAACTCATCAAGGAAACCTTTCCTGATGAATCCTTAGTCGAACTCCCTTATGAACATCCCTTGTTTCACCTAGTATTTCAATTCCCAAATGGGGTTCCAAAAATACATGAACACGATAACAAGGCGCCTCAAACTTTTGGGCTCTTTATCGAAGCTCGATTGGCACTTGTCTACACCTACGAGTCTAACCCTGT
>JAYPDB010000019.1:0-22225 GCA_038125045.1 Bacteroidota bacterium | reverse complement strand
CTCTGCTAACTCTAGTAATCGCTCCGTTGATTCGGGATGCCGATTAAACAAAACATCTTCAACGCTCTTTAATAATACAGGAGGTATTTCATCGTAGACTTCTAACTGAGAAGGATTTACGATTCCCATGTCCATCCCATGTTGAATCGCATGATATAAAAATGCTGCATGGATGGCTTCTCGAACCGTATCATTACCCCGAAATGAAAACGAAACATTACTCACTCCACCAATGATGTGAGCGCCTGGTAAATGTTCACGAATCCATTGGGCGGTCAGGAAAAAATCAAGGGCATTGGTGGCATGTTCTTCCATGCCAGTTGCCACAGGAAATATGTTAGGATCTAAAATTACATCCGAGGGATGAAACCCTACTTCATTGACCAAAATGGTATAAGAACGCTTACAAATTTCAATCCTTCGGTCAAGTGAGTCGGCCTGCCCTTGCTCATCAAAAGCCATGGCTATTACGGCGGCACCAAATCGCTGAATTGTTTTTGCTCGCTCCTTAAAAACATCTTCTCCGTCTTTCAATGAGATGGAATTCACAACCCCTTTGCCTTGAAGCGTTTTCAACCCGGATATGATTACTTCCCATTTCGATGAATCAACCATTATCGGGATACGGGCAATATCGGGTTCAGAGGCGATTAAATGCAGAAAGTGGGCCATTTCTTCGGCACTATCCAGCAATCCCTCGTCCATGTTTACATCGAGGATTTGTGCTCCACCTTCCACCTGTTCTCTGGCAATATCTAAAGCTTCTTCGTACTTCTTTTCTTTAATAAGCCTTAAAAACTTTCGTGAGCCCGTTACATTCGTTCGCTCACCTACATTTATGAAATTGGTAGTAGGTCCAACATAAAATGGTTCTAATCCACTTAGTTGCAATGGTGAAGGTTTCACTAGGCACCCTCCATTACCTTAGGCTCTCTAGGGGCATGGGCATGGGCTAATTCGGCAATCTTTTGAATATGATCAGGAGTAGTACCGCAACATCCTCCAATGATGTTTATTAAACCATCCGATAAATAAGAAGTGAGTTGGGTTGCCATATCTTCCGGACTCTGATCGTATTCTCCAAATTCATTGGGTAAACCCGCATTCGGATAAGCACTGATAAAATAAGGTGCTCGTTGAGAAAGTACCCGGATGTACTCCTTTAGTTGTTCTGCTCCTAATGCACAATTTAAACCAATGCTGAGGATTGGTGCATGCGAAAGTGAAATCAGAAAGGCTTCCACCGTTTGCCCCGATAAGGTTCGACCACTGGCGTCCGTAATGGTCCCAGATATCATAATGGGTAATTCGCATGATCTCTCATTGAATAACTCCATGATTCCGTATATGGCGGCTTTGGCATTAAGTGTGTCAAAGATAGTCTCTATAAGCAATAAATCGACACCTCCATCCATAAGACCCCTGGCTTGTTCTTTGTAAGCAATGGCTAATTCATCAAAATGAACCGCACGATAACCTGGTCGAGTTACATCTGGAGAAATAGATGCGGTTCGATTGGTGGGGCCTAGCGCACCTGCCACATATTTTGGCTGATCGCTGTTAAAGGCTAAGATAGCCGATTTGGCAATTTCTGCAGAGGCTTTATTTAATTCATAAGTTAAATGGCTCATCTCATAGTCGGCCTGAGCAATGGAGGTACTAGAAAAAGTGTTGGTTTCTAGAATATCTGCCCCAGCAGCTAGATACTGAAGATGAATCTCCTTAATGATTTGAGGCTGAGTGAGACTTAACAAGTCATTGTTGCCCTTCACATCTACTGTATGATTGGCAAACCGCGATCCCCTAAAATCACTCTCCGTTAACTTGTGTTTCTGTATCATGGTGCCCATAGCGCCATCTAATACAAGAATTCGATTCTCTAAGTCTTTTTTTATCATTGCAATATTGTTAGACCTGAAATATAAGGAAGAATAATCTTAAATAACCCACACCTTACCACCCACTAAGCAGGTGGACCTTTGCACCCTGATGGCTTCCTCCTATAGGATTGGCAAGGCTTACTTGAATACGACCAAAATCAGTTTCAAACCGATAACTTATACCCACCGATACCAATGCGGATTCTCTAGATGATTGGCTAATTGGATCATAGAGGTCATAAAAGCCGCCAGATACAAACAACTCCCACAGATTATTAGCATTGATAATATATCCATATCCAGTTTTTACCACATAGACCGAACGGGCACTAAACTGCCTCTCATAAAACCCTGCTAAACTATTAGCACCACCAAAAACCGATATATCAGACCACAATAATTCTTGGGCCTGGTTCCAATGAAAACTTTGTAGTAGAAACCCATAACCGGGTGAGGATGCTCGGTAGAGCATCCCCCAATCGGCACGGATCGTAAACACCCACTGCTCATAAAGTCCATCTAACCCTGTTTCTGAATATGTTTGATTGGTACTCATCGATTGCTGATGTTTCGCATAGATCAGCGAGCTCAAGCTTGATTGGAAGCCTTGCCTAGAGGATTGAAGATCTAGAATGGGTAATTGCACAAAGTTACTTTTGTTCCTACGCGTAAATGAAGATTTCGCCCAGTCAAATCCACCATATAGGCTAAAGGCTTGATTGTTGGCCAAAGGAATATTGCTATCGCCAGTACTTTGTAAAGATTCCCATGCAATCCCTGAGGTTATATAGAAATCGTTTTGCAGCTGTAGTCTTTGGCCAATTTGAACATCCATTTTTTGGTATAGTGAATCTCGTTGTTCAACCAATAAACCTGACTCTATAAACCATTTATCCATAATGACTGGATGGGCATACATTAGATTCGCAGAAGAGTAGTTACTACTTGTTCTCTTGTAGCTAAATAATAATTCTTGACCGGTAACCCTAAGTTTAGGCATCCATAGATTGATATCTCCGATAAGATGTAATGTACCCTTATCGTTGGGGACCAAACCGACAACACCTGTAATTTGGCTCTTAGTAATAGAATTTGACGGGCTTTCTGTTAGATTTTGAGGTTGAATACTCAAAACTAGATCAAAATGATTGGCTTGATCTTGGGGTATCAAACGGTCTATTTGAACCCATTGGTTCTTTTCTAAACGGATCCCAGAACTTTTAAGTGCATCATTGACCTTGTTTAGCACATCGGTTTCATTATAGGTTTTTCCTATTCTCTTAGAATAAATGACCTGATTATCGTTTAGAATGGAAAGACGATCAAGAATAAAAAAAGTACTCAGTGAATCGTCTTGTACAGGGATGGTATCAGGAGTCCAAACCAGAGGTGTCATTTGCGCGAGAATGTGTTGATTAACGATCAGTCCAACTAAAACGGGCAGGAATTTTACTCTAATTGTATTCCACAATCCAACCAATCGCACACTATGTGAATGAGATAATTTTATAGTTCTAGTGGTTCTTTTTTGTTTAAAAAGTGCCTAATTTCTAAGATTGCATTTTATTCGACACAAAAACTCAGAATTCAATCTATCCTTCCCCACTATTATATGACATATTAATGAAAAACAGCTACAAAGAATTAATTGAACAAACCTATTACTTCCCTCAAGAAGGATTCCATTTAGAACATGAGACCTTACATTTTAATAATGTAGATCTGATGGAGTTAATCACAAAATATGGAACTCCTTTTCGATTGACCTACTTGCCAAAAATTAGGGAGCAAATTGTAAAAGCTCGTTCACTTTTTCAATCAGCGATTCAAAAATATGAGTATAAAGGTAGTTATGAATTCTGCTATTGCACCAAATGCTGTCATTTTAGTCATGTCGTAAAAACAGCTCTCAAAGAAGATGTATCGCTGGAAACCTCCTCAGCTTTCGATATCGATCTGGTGTTCAAATTGTATACACAAGGAAAACTTGAGAAAGATATTACCATTGTTCATAACGGGATTAAGACCGAAGAGTATATTCAGAAGATTGTTCGTCTTCAGCAAGAAGGCTTTATAAATTCTATTACCATTTTAGATAGCATACAAGAACTCGATCGAATTTTACGATGGAATGATGGTACAACCCTAAAAATTGGCCTACGTGTTTCCATCGAAGAAGAGCCACAAGCAGCCTATTACACATCACGTTTGGGTATTAATAAAAGAGAGTTACTTGACCTAGTAACACAAAAAATCGTTCCTAATCCATTATTAGAGCTTAAAATGATTCATTTTTTCGTGGATTCAGGTATCCATGACAATCTCTACTATTGGGGGGAGTTCAAAAAGGGATTAGATATCTATACTCAGATTAAAAAAGTAGCTCCAAAGCTACACGCATTAAATATTGGTGGTGGATTTCCTATACGTAATAGCCTTGGGTTTGAATATGACTATGAGTACATAGTAAACGAAATCGTAAGAAATATAAAAGAGAACTGTGAATTGTCGGGTATCGAAGAACCTGACTTATACACTGAATTTGGAAAATATACGGTAGGTGAAAGTGGTGCTGTGATTTTTCAAGTGATCGAACAAAAACAACAAAACGATACGGAGCTTTGGTACATCATAGATAATAGTCTCATGAATACCATCCCCGATGCTTGGTCGATTAACGAAAAATTCATATTACTACCCATTAACAAATGGGATAACAGCTATAAACGAATCAATATTGGTGGGATTAGCTGCGACCACTCGGATTACTACAATTCCGAGCAACTTAACCAGCAGATTCTGTTACCGAGTTATGAAGATCCTAAAGGAGTGAATCCCCTGTATATTGGATTCTTTCATACCGGCGCGTATCAAGATGCCATATCAGGCTATGGTGGAATTAAGCACTGTTTAATCCCCTCACCCAAGCAAGTGGTTGTTGATGTTGATGAAAATGGTAACTACATCGATTATTTATATCGAGACGAACAATCGGTGAGTAACATGTTATCTATTTTAGGGTATGATGAATAAAAAATGGTATACCATGGCTAAGATACTCATCAATCCTCTAATCTAGACAACAGCATTAGGACTCCTCCTAATACCAAGAAAATTCCAACGACGATTAATATGTTTTGTATAATCGACATAACCCTCCCGAAAAAAACGATTCATAACTACCAGTGTAATTTAAATTTATAAACGGTAATAGCAATGTCTAAAGGTCCTATTTCTACATTTTTACAAAAGAATTTTAAACATTTTAATGCAGCCGCTTTGGTAGAAGCGGCGGAGGCCTACGAACAAAAACTCAAGGAAGGCCATAAAATGATGATCACTCTTGCAGGGGCCATGAGTACCGCAGAATTAGGCATTTCTTTAGCAGAAATGATAAGACAAGATAAAGTTCACATCATATCATGCACAGGCGCCAATCTAGAAGAGGATGTATTTAATTTGGTAGCTCATAATCATTATCGACGTATCCCGAACTACCGAGATCTGAGTCCCTCCGATGAACAGGAGCTTCTTGAACAACACTACAACCGAGTTACCGATACTTGCATACCTGAAATGGAGGCCATGCGAGCTATTGAAGAGCACCTGGTGCGTCGGTGGGTGACTGCAACAGAATCAGGTGAACGGCATTTCACTCATGAATACTTCTATGATCTCTTATTAAGTAGTGATCTCCATAACAACTATCAGATTGATCCAAAAAACTCATGGCTTTTGGCCGCCGCAGAAAAGAATCTACCCTTAGTAGTACCTGGTTGGGAAGACTCTACTTGTGGTAACTTCTTTGCCTCACATTGTATGGAAGGAAGAACATCGGTGCATGCTATGCGTTCTGGGATTGAATACATGATCGAACTGGCAAACTGGTATCAAGAAGAATCTAATCCTGGGGTTGGTTTCTTTCAAATTGGAGGAGGTATTGCAGGCGATTTCCCTATTTGCGTGGTTCCCATGATTGAACAAGATTTAGAAAGAGAGGTCCCCTTGTGGTCCTATTTTTGTCAGATTAGTGACTCAACTACTAGCTTTGGATCGTATTCAGGTGCCGTACCCAACGAAAAAATCACTTGGGGTAAATTAGGAATCGATACACCAAAATTTATTATCGAATCGGATGCAACCATTGTTGCTCCGTTATTTTTTGCGTATCTATTGGGTCAATAACTACCCAACATGGTTTTTGCTAAGCAATACCTTTATTTGATTTTAGATTTTGAGTAAAAAGGTTTCAAAGAGTTCACCTATCGTTCAAAAAAATAAAGCCATAGAGCTCTATAAAGCCCTTTTGACTCCTCGACTCATAGAGGAAAAAATGCTTAGCTTATTGAGACAAAATAAGATTAGTAAATGGTTCTCTGGGATTGGTCAAGAAGCTATTTCTATAGGAGTTGTTGAAGCGTGTTCACCCAAAGATGTCATTCTACCCATGCATCGTAATTTGGGTGTATTTACGCATCGTAAGGTCCCCCTCTATCCTCTGTTTTGTCAGTTGTTTGGCAAAGCCGATGGATTTTCAAAAGGCCGAGAACGTTCTTTTCATTTTGGAAGCCTTGAACATGGTATCGTAGGAATGATCTCCCATTTAGCGGCTATGATGCCGGTGGCAGATGGTTTAGCCTTAGCTAGGAAACTTAGAGGTGAGCAGAGCATTGCAGTCTCTTTTTGCGGAGATGGTGCAACAAGTGAGGGCGATTTTCATGAAGCACTTAATTTAGCTGCCGTGTGGAAATTACCCGTTGTTTTTATCATTGAAAATAATGGTTATGGACTCTCGACACCAACAACAGAACAATATGCATGTGAACATTTGGTAGATCGTGCCAAAGGGTACGGTTTAAAGGGCTTTCAAGTCGATGGAAATGACGTATTTGATGTTATGAGTACCATGCGCAAGGCACGAACATTAGCCCTAAAAGGGGAACCTGTTCTTATAGAGGCTATTACCTTTCGTATGAGAGGGCATGAAGAAGCCTCTGGAACATCCTATGTGCCCGATGATATGATTTCAGAGTGGTCTAAGAAAGATCCCATTGATCGAATGGAACAGTATCTAAACGACCATTTTCAATGCAATAACGAAGATTTTCAGTTGATCAGAACCGAAATCAAAGCATCATTTTCTAGCCAATTAAATAAAGCATTGGATGCCGATGAACCCACATTCGACCCTTCATTTGAAACCGAATCGGTATACGCAGCAAACATCAATACACCGGTTAAGGTTGATACAACAAGGTCTGATCGACTGGTCGAGAAGCGATATGTGGATGCCATAAAAGATGGATTACGTCAGGGTCTTCAGCAAAATTCAAAGGTCTTGCTTATGGGGCAAGATGTGGCCGACTATGGTGGTGTATTTAAAATATCGGATGGTTTTTTGAGTGAATTTGGAAGCGAGCGCATTCGAAATACTCCAATCATTGAATCCGGTATTTTAGGGGCTGGCTTAGGCCTAGCTCTAGAGGGCTTTCATCCCGTGATTGAAATGCAATTTTCCGATTTTGTAAGTTGTGGTATGAATCAAATCATACAGAATATTGCAAAATCACATTATCGTTGGACTCCTGCTATTCCGATGACCATACGATTACCATATGGAGCGGGCGTAGGTGCTGGCCCCTTTCACTCTCAATCACCAGAAGGCTGGTTCATGCCTCATGCGGGATTAAAGATCTTGGTACCCTCTACCGTTAAAGATGCACAAGATATGCTCTTCAGTTCTCTACAAGAACATAATCCCATACTGTTTTTCGAACACAAAAAAATCTATCGCAGTATCAGAGAACGGGTTCCATCCAAAGCCGAATGGGTAGATATATCCAAGGCTCGCTGTGTAAAAGAGGGTCTCGATGCTACTATAATTACCTATGGTATGGGCGTTCACTGGGCAAAAGATTTAGTAGAAGAACTAGACCATACAGGTACGGCTATTGAAATCATTGATCTAAGAAGTTTATTACCGATCGATTGGGAAACCATCATGACTTCGGTAAAGAAAACACACCGTGTCCTATTACTACAAGAAGCTTCTCAGACTATGGGCCCAATGAGCGAGATAGCAGCTTACATCAGTGAACATGGATTTCGTTATTTAGATGCCCCCATACATAGAGTATCTTCTTTGGATACTCCCATACCCTTTAATAAACATCTGGAGCAAGGCTATTTGGCAAATGCGCGACTGAAAGCGAGTATGTTAGACCTATTATCCTATTAAGCGTAGTGATGAGGGTGAACCAATCTTTTTACCAAGAGCATCATTATTCCACTAATATCCATAGTGGTAAACCCTTTAACTGCACGATCGGCATCGAGTAAAGCATTAAAGATTCCCTCCAAATCATCGAGTGAGTATTTCTTAGCGTCTTGTACTAATCGTTTGAAATAGTATGGGCTACCAATGTGAAGCTGCTGTTTAATGAATTGCTCGGATTTATTTGACTGCTGAAGACGAACAATTTGCCAAAGTTTGCTAAAATCAGCATATAAAAAAGCGATGATTCGAATGATCTCTCCCGTATCTGATTTACTTTGTTGTAATATTCTCTGAGCAATGAAAAACGCCTGATCTAACTGCTTTTTATGGATTGCTTCTTTGAGTTCAAATACGTCAAATCCACGATAATTACCAATCACATCTTTGATATGGTCTAAAGTGATCTCACCTTCGTATGTAGAGGTATAGGTACCAATTTTTTCTATCTCAGTAGACAATAATTTGAGATCATTGCCAACTAGTTGAGCTATCAATTGAGCCAATTGCTCACTCAGTTGTAGGTTATATTCTTGCTTAGCCCAACCTAAAATCCATCCCGCTAGCTGATAGTCGGCAAGTGGTTCAAACTCAAATGTACGCACATTCTTCTGACTTAAAGATTTACCTAGTTTGGTATTTTTAGGAATTTTAGACTCAACATGTAGAACCAAGATACTTTGAGGATTTGGATGGCTAAGATACTGTTGAAATACCTCCAGAGTAGCAGCACCTCCCTTTTTAAGTAATGAATCGGCATTTTTAACAATAACTAATCGCCTTTCTGCCATCATGGGAAAGCTTTTTACTAATTGCAATACCGCATCGAGGGTCGACTCATTGCCAAATAGATAATCACTGTTAAAATCACGTTCATGAACGGGGATGATATCCTGTATAACTTTGATTAATCGTTCAACAAAAAACTCCTCTCCTCCCGAAATCAGATATACGGGAAATAACTGTTCCTGTTTAATTTCAGTTACAGCACTTCGAAATAGGTCTAATGAAGAGGTTTTACCAGCCATAGGTCTAATTAAGGAGTAATTCTACCCATCATACGCGGAAATGGTATAGTTTCGCGGACATGATTCAGACCACAAATCCAAGCAACCGTGCGCTCCAGGCCTAAACCAAATCCTGAATGCGGTACTGAGCCAAATCTTCGAAGATCCAAATACCATTCGAATACGGATTGATCTAATCCCTCTTCTTCAATTCGCTCTAAGAGCACATCCAAATTATCTTCACGTTGACTTCCCCCTACTATTTCACCATAGCCTTCTGGTGCTAATACATCAACTCCAAGAGCATAGGTGTTACTCTCGTCTCTTTTCATATAAAATGCTTTGATTTCAGCTGGCCAATGAGTTACCATCACTGGAACATCATATTGCATGGTTAGTACCGTTTCATCACTACCCCCAAAATCTTGACCCCATTCAAAATTTTGAGCGGAAGCTTTCCATTTTGGCAGATTACGCATGTCCTCTTCTATTTGAAGAATTCTAGCGTTGATATCGGATATACGTTTTTCAATCTGCTTTTTTCTCCATTTTTTGGCACTTCCATGTTCTTTCTCAAGATCTTTTTGTTCATTGAGTATACTGGCCTTTTCCTCCGTTCGTTCATCTAGCATACGATCGAGCAAATCAGCGGTCTGATCGCTCTTTAATAGCTCAACGGCAGAATCATAGGTCATCCGGACAAAATCTTTCTCTACCAATTGTTTCAAACTAGAGGTATCACGTTCCAGTATTGATAATTCGTTAGAATAGGTTTCAAGTATCGTTCTCACGATATAACGGAGCAGGTCTTCTGCTAAGTCCATATTCATTTCGAGATCATAAAAAGCCATCTCAGGCTCAATCATCCAAAACTCAGAAAGGTGTCTGCGAGTTTTAGATTTCTCTGCCCTGAAGGTTGGGCCAAAGGTGTAAATCAATCCATGAGCCATTGCTAAGGCTTCGCCATACAACTGTCCTGTCTGTGCTAAATAGGCTTTTTGATCAAAAAAATCTGTTTCAAACAAGGTAGTACTCCCCTCAGCAGCATTAGGTGTAAAGATGGGTGTATCGGTTTGAATGAACCCTCTACCTTGAAAAAAACTATGTATCGCAAAGATAATGCCATTTCTCACGCGCATCGCCGCCCACTGGCGCTGACTTCTGAGCCATAGGTGACGGTGATTCATTAAAAATTCTACACCATGCTCCTTAGGGGTAATGGGATAATCTTCTACTTGTTGAAGTAATGCAATGCCCGTTACCTGTAACTCTACACCACCAGTACTTCGCTCATCGGCCACAACCCGTCCTGTAATCTGTATAGCACTTTCCTGTTTTAATTCGGATGTAATCGCCCACTCATTCTCCGAGAGTTCTTCTTTGTTCAAAATACACTGACAAATACCAGATCCATCTCTGCACTCTAAAAATGCCAAACTCCCGCTACTACGCATGTTATAAACCCATCCGGATAGCTGTACGATTTCATTCAAATGATTTTGAAGATCTCTAATGTATATCAATTCTTTTTTCATATATAGACTTCTGTACTATTTAGGTGTTAAAGTGGCTTCCACATAATGAGATTGATCCATGAAATCGACTGAAAAGCTACGAATATCTTCCGCACTTACTTCTTCGATATGCGCAACTAACTCATCCAAATCGACATGTCTCTGATAATAAATTTCACTTTTGGCAAGACGCATCATACGATTCGAGGTATTTTCTTGGCTCAATAACATTTTACCTTTTAACTGCGTCTTAGCTTCTTCAAGCTCTTGAAGACTGACCATATTTTCAGCTAAATCCTGCAGTTGTTCCACAATTAGTTCATGTACGTGAGACACGTATTCTTTATCGGTTCCAACGTATACCCCCCATATTCCTGTTTCTGTAAAACTCTGATTAAAGGTCTGTATAGAATAACAATACCCATATTTTTCTCTTACGTTCTGGTGAAGTCGCGAACTCATACCACCCCCTAATAGCGTATTTACTAATAGCATAACATACTTCTGCTGATCGTCAAAATGCAGACCTCTTCTTCCGAGTATATAGTGAGTTTGTTCTATACTTTTATGAAGATTCAAAGGTCTGGTATCGAGTAATGGAACGTCGGGAAATGCCTGTGTTTGAAGAGATCTATCGTGATCATTAAACAGGTTCTCACAAAAGGTTACAACAGCATTATGATCTACATTACCAGCAACCGCAACAATTAGATTTTCGGGAGCGTATCTAAGACGCATATACTCAAATAAGTGATCATCAGTAAATGAATTAACTGTCTCTTCAAAGCCCAATATAGGCCTTCCTAAAGGGTGTTTTTGAAACAAATGACTCGTGAATTCTTCGAATAAATAATCATCTGGTGAATCTCGGTACATCTTCATCTCTTCGATGACAACCTTTTTCTCTTTTTCAATCTCTTCGGTTGGAAAAATGGGACTCATAACCATATCCGACAGTACATCTAGTGCACGTTCCAATTCGGTGTCTAAACAACGTGCATAGTAACAGGTATATTCGGTCGAAGTAAACGCATTTAAATAACCACCAACCGATTCCATGGACTGGGCAATTTCGTAGGCCGTACGATTCTTAGTTCCCTTGAACAACATATGTTCTAAGAAATGTGTGACACCTGCTTGTTGATCCGTTTCGTGTCTTGCTCCAGATTTCACCCATATACCAATCGAAATGCTTTTAACGCTAGAAATATGTTCACTAACTACGGTTAACCCATTATTGAGTTTCGTCTTATTGATCACTGCATCCATAGATAAACTAATCCTTGAATAGAAGATTTAAATGAAAACTAAAGATAAGGTAATAGCTTGAAATTAGTTTGTTTTCGACAAAAAAAAAGGCCTTCACATAAGGAAGGCCTTTATCGATCAATGACGAATGGTTCACATGTTTTACTCTTTTGGTAAAAGAGCTTTACGAGATAATCGCAGCTTACCTCCGTGTTCAACCTTCAATAGAACCACTTCAATTTCATCACCTAAAGCAAGATAATCTGTAACTTTTTCAACTCTCTTGTGATCAATCTCAGAGATATGAAGCAAACCATCCTTACCCGGAGCTACTTCAACAAAAGCACCAAAATCTTTAATAGATTTCACGATACCTTTGTATGTTGCGCCTTCTTCAAGATGACCAACAATCATCTTTATACGATTTTTAGCGTCTTCCGCTTTTGCTAAATCGTTTGCGGATATAGTGATGACGCCTTTGCCCTTATCATTTTCTTCAATGATAATTTCGGTGCCTGTCTCTTTTTGAAGGGTCTGAATGACTTTACCGCCAGGTCCAATAACCGCTCCGATATCACTGCCGTCAATCTCCATTTTCAAAAATTGAGGTGCATACTTAGACAACTCTGCGCGAGGTGCTGAAATACTTTCTGCCATTCGCTCCAGGATATGTAAGCGACCTACACGTGCCTGTTCAAGTGCCGATTCAATGATTTCAAAGCTTATACCTTGAACCTTCATATCCATTTGACAAGCCGTAATACCCTCTGAAGAACCAGCGGTTTTGAAGTCCATGTCACCCATGAAATCCTCTTCACCACGGATATCCGAAAGAACAACGGTATTCTCTTCACCAACGATCATTCCCATTGCAATACCAGCAACAGGTTTTTTTAGCGGTACTCCAGCGTCCATTAGAGCCATAGACCCTCCACAAACAGACGCCATGGATGAAGAACCGTTCGATTCAGTAATATCTGAAATAACGCGTACAACGTAGCCAAACTCATCAAAACTAGGCATCATTTTCTTAAGTGCACGCTCTGCTAAATGACCATGTCCAATTTCACGTCTACCAGGGCCTCTCATAAACCCAGCTTCTCCAACCGAGTAGGGAGGAAAATTGTAGTGCAACATAAACTTTTTGCCTTCTTGGCTGAACAAGGTATCCACCGACTGCTCATCTCGTTTTGTACCCAGGGTAACAGACACTAATGCTTGTGTCTCACCTCGTGTAAATATGGAGGAACCATGTGTTCTGGGTATGTATCCAACCTGTGTCCATATATCTCGAATATCCACAGGACTACGCCCGTCAATTCTACGCTTTTGTGTTAGAATCATGGATCGTAGTTGGTCTTTCTCGATTTGCCCAAGGATTTTTTTCGCTTCAGAAATATACTCATCATCCTTTTCTTCTTCGATTAAAGTAGCTAAGGCAGACTCTTTTATATCCTTAATTTTAGCGTTGTATTCCTCCTTTCCAAGTCCGATACCAATGACCTCAACCATAGCAGCTTCAGCCAATTCTTTAACATGGGTAACAATATCTGAATTTGCTTCTACAGGAGTAAATTCACGTTTTTCTTTACCTAACTCTTTGCGTAATTCATCTTGAAAATCACAAAGCGTTACAATGGCAGAATGAGCTGCTTTAATCGCCGCAAGCATTTCTTCTTCAGATATCTCTTCCATCTCACCTTCTATCATTAAGACGGAATCTCGAGTACCCCCTACAACCATATCAATATCAGATGATTGTAGTTCGGTAACGGTAGGATTAATGACAAATTCTCCATCAATTCTACCCACTCGAACTTCTCCCATAGGACCATCAAATGGGATATCAGAGAGATGAAGAGCTAAACTAGCACCAATGCCACCTAAAACATCGCCATCATTTTCATCATCCGAAGAAATGACTGAGCTAATGATTTGGGTATCATTGTAATAACCTTTAGGAAATAAGGGACGCAGTACTCTATCGATTAAACGACTCGACAATATTTCTTTTTCATTTGACCGTCCTTCACGTTTCATAAAACCGCCAGGAAAACGTCCAGCCGCTGAAAAACTTTCTTTATGATCTACGGTTAAAGGGAAAAAATCTTGACCTGGTTTAGGTTCTTTAGCACTTACCGCTGTACAAAGTACCATGGTGTCTCCCATGCGTACAACAACCGATCCATCGGCTTGTTTAGCAATTCTCCCAGTCTCTACTGATAGTGTTTTACCGGGTGCAAATTCAATACTTCTAAAATCTTCTTTCATTATTGTTTTTAAGTGTTGCTTTATCTCATAACAAAACTGTTTTGCTACAAGAGAAAAATTATAAAAAAAGCTCCAAGTGGAGCCTTTTTAAATTATTTACGTATACCGAGTTCTTTGATGAGCTCTCTATACTTTTCGATATCGTTTTTCATAAGATAATTGAGCAAACGACGTCGTTTACCTACTAACTTAAGCAGACCTCTACGTGATGAGTGGTCTTTTTTATTAATTTTTAAGTGTTCTGTAAGATGATTGATTCGGTGAGTGAATAAGGCAATTTGACCTTCAGTCGAACCAGTGTTCGCGCTATCACCCCCAAAATTGGTGAAAATGTCTTTTTTTTCTTCTGCGGTTATGCTCATGTACTTGGAATGTTATCAATTCTATATTAGTCTTAAAAGATACGCTTTTTTCAATTATAGAACAATATTCACTCATATTGATTTATTTGCTTAAAAAGCTACTGAATCCAGTATGGTTCTACACCTTTTTTGGTCTTCATGCAATTGAGCTTTCAAGGCCTCACTATCCGAAAACTTTTGTTCATCACGTATGCGCTTAACAGGTTCTATTCGAATGTTTTTCCCATAGATAGTCTGATCAAAATCAAATAAATGCACCTCTATACTTTGCTGCTTTCCATTGAAGGTTGGGCGGTTCCCAATATTCATCATTCCTTGGTACATTTTATTCATAGTATGCGCACGAACAGCGTAAATTCCCTCTTTAGGAATGAGCTTATCCGGATGATTGGGTCGAATATTAGCCGTAGGGAAACCTATGGTGCGGCCTCTCTCATCTCCATGAATGACTATACCCTCAAATGAATACACTCGGCCAAGGAGTTGAGCAGCAAATTCCATGTCTCCATTTTTTTCTAAAGCATTCCTAATGGTAGTACTACTAATGGTAGTATCCCTCATATCCCTCTTCGATACCACATGAACCTTAAATCCATGCGTTTGCCCAATTTGTTTTAATAATGAGGCATTGCCATCTCTATTTTTACCAAAATGATGATCATATCCTATTACGAAATGAGATAGTCCTATGGTATCTACAAGGGTCTTCACAACAAATTCTTCTGCTGTTTGCAAAGAGAAATCTCGGGTAAAGGGTATTACGCAGAGGGTATCTACTCCAATGTGATCTAAAACTGTTCTACGTTCATGCAAGGTAGTTAATAAACGTATTCCATCGGCACCTGCATGAATAATACTACGGGGGTGAGGTTCAAAACTAACAACAACACTTCTAGCCTTTTGCCTTTTTGCGATGTTCACGAGTTGTTGCATAAGTGCTTGATGTCCTATGTGTATACCATCAAAAGTACCTACGGTAACTACGGAATTACCATCCCGTTCTATCTCTTGAATCGATGTAATTTCAGTCATCTTGAAATCGATTTAAACTTTTGATCACATCGATAGATATCGCATCAGAGGTTGAAAATGTTCCAATTTTAGTCCTAATAAGACCCGATAAATGTGCTTTTGTTCCTAATGCTTCACCTAAATCATGAGCCAAACTACGTATGTAAGTCCCTTTTGAGCAAGTCACCTTCATTTCCAATACCCCTTCTTGATACGAATGAATATCGGTTGAATAAATGGTTATTTGACGTGCTTCTCGTTCTATTGTTTTGCCCTTACGAGCTAATTCATAGAGTTTCTTACCATCCTTTTTTAACGCCGAGTACATAGGGGGTACTTGCACAATATCACCATGAAATTTTTCGTGAAGACTCGATTCTATGGATTGCCGATCCACATGATCATAGGGTGCTTGCTCATCAATCTCTGTTTCTGCATCATAACTCAAGGTACTACTTCCAAATTGTATGCGAGCCACATATTCTTTCTCTTGAGATTGAATTTGATCGATCGTTTTAGTTGCCTTTCCAAAACAAAGAACCAGTAAGCCCTCTGCCATTGGGTCCAGAGTTCCTGCATGGCCAACCTTCTTTCTATTAATTCTAGAACGAGTATATTTAACCACATCAAAACTGGTCCAATCTACTGGCTTATGCACCAATAAAATACCCGCATCGGGTTGTTCGTTTAGAAAGTCCTTAAGGAAATTATCCTTAGTAAAAACAGGGTAATCAGTCCAGTTCATAGCCTGAAAAAGATGAACTTAGGATTGGTTATTTACCTTTTTGAACAGGCGTTCAATAGAATCTACGTACTCGCTGGTATCGTCTTCATAAAAATGTAATTCAGGGATTTTTCTCATTTGATTACGAATTCGACTAGCTAGCTCTTTTTTTATCGATTTTTGTTGATCGTCAATAAAGGCATAAATAGTTTGAGGGTCTCTTTTTGGTGAGAATACACTCAAATATACCTTGGCGATAGATAAATCTGGCGTTAAATGAACCTTGGTAATGGTTACAAATGTACCTTCTGGTTGAAAGTCTCTTTGGATAATCTCACCTAGATCTCTTTTTATGAGTTCATTCAATCGTTTTAAACGAATACTCATATTAATTACTTTCGTCCAGGGTTCGTTTTTCCTCTGTCAATCGATAGCTTTCAAATGAATCACCCACCTTAAGATCGTTGTAGTTACGAATACTGATTCCACATTCGTAACCCGAACTAACTTCTTTCACATCATCCTTAAAGCGTTTTAGTGCATCAATTTCACCATCATAAATAACAACACCGTCTCTGATGATGCGCAGAGGATTATTGCGATCAATCTTACCATCGGTAACATAACAACCTGCAATGGTACCCACCTTAGAAACCTTAAAGATTTCTCTCACTTCTACAGAGCCCATGATTTGCTCTTTAATTTCTGGTGATAATAAACCTTCTAGAGCATCTCTTACCTCATCTACGGCATCATAAATAACACTAAACAGACGAATATCAATTTCTTCGTTTTCCGCTAACTTTCTTGCTTGCGCAGTAGGTCGTACTTGGAAACCAATAATAATGGCATCAGATGCTGATGCAAGCAGAACATCGGATTCAGAAATAGCACCTGCTCCCGTGTGAATAATACTTACCGAAACTTCATCGGTACCTAATTTTTGCAGAGCACCTGATAAGGCTTCTATAGAACCATCCACATCAGCTTTAATGATGATATTCAGTTCAGACACCTCACCCAAGGCCATTCGTCTAGAAAGATCGTCTAGAGTCATGTGCTTAGTTTTACGTAAGGCTTGCTCTCTTCTAATCTGCTGCCGTTGATTGGCTATTTCTTTGGCAGTTTTTTCATCTACAGCTACTCTAATTTTATCACCTGCTTGTGGCATTTCATCAAAACCTGTCAACTGCACAGGCGTTGCTGGTCCCGCATCTTTAATTCGTAAACCCAAATCATTTTCCATGGCACGCACCCTACCATAGCAAGGGCCTGCTACAAATGGGTCCCCTACCTTTAGGGTTCCATTCTGTACTAAGATATTGGCAACGATACCCTTTCCTTTATCTAATCTGGATTCAAGTACTACTCCTTCTGCCCTACGATCTGGATTCGCTTTCAACTCTAGTAGCTCTGCTTCTATGAGCACTTTCTCTAGCAAATCTTCTATACCCATACCAGTTTTGGCAGAAACCAATGCAAACTGAGTAGAACCGCCCCAATCCTCTACAATTACAGAGTGATCCGAAAGCTGTTGTTTAATTTTATCAGGTGTAGCTCCTGGCTTATCCATTTTATTGATCGCTACAACCATAGGTACACCTGCTGCTTTGGCGTGATTAATGGCCTCGATAGTTTGAGGCATCACAGAATCATCTGCGGCCACGACCAAAATAACAATATCTGTGGCTTGTGCACCACGAGAACGCATCGCTGTAAACGCTTCGTGACCGGGTGTATCCAAAAACGTTATTTTCTTTTCATTGTGAGTCACTTCATAAGCACCCACGTGCTGAGTGATACCTCCAGCCTCACCCTCAGCTACTCTGGCTTCTCGAATGTAATCCAGGAGAGATGTTTTACCATGATCAACATGCCCCATAACCGTAATGATCGGAGCTCGATTCTTTAGATCGGCTTCATCATCTACTTCTTCTTCAAATTCTTCAACCATTTCTTCGGCATCAACGAATTTCACTTCCTTTCCAAATTCTTCAGAAACCAATTCAATGGTACCAGCATCCAGTCGTTGATTAATGGTAATCATGAGGCCAATACTCATACAAGCGGATATAATATCGGTAACGCTTACGCCTAGTTCTTCGGCTAAATCATTAGCCGTAATGAATTCAGTAACCTCAATAACACCACTTTCTAGCTCATCTTGCTCCTGTTGAAGTAATAATTCTTCCTCTCTTTCTTCCTTGCGCTGTCTTCTTCGCTTACCTCGTTTACTGCCTACCGTAGATCCCCCTTGAATTTTTTTCAAGGTCTCCTTCATCATACGATCAACATCAATCTCATCTACCTCAGTTTTAGTAACCTTCTTTTTGCTGGTTTTCTTCTTGCTTTTCCGAGAAGATTCGTTGGTTGCCTCGCTATCGGTACTTGTCGTGGTCGAAGTTGCAGGTCGATCTTTTTTGCGTTTCCTCTTTTTTCTAGGTTTGGCGTCTGAGCTAATTTCAGATGTGAAGGCAGCCTTACCTAATACCTTCGTTCCTTTCAGCTTTCCAGCACGTACTCGAATAATATCTTCATCTTCCTCCGCATAATCTTCAGCTAAATCTATTTGCTCTGATGCTTCCTCATTTCCATCGGTAAGCTCTTTGTGCTCATTCGCATCAGTACTCTCCTCGGAGGCGCCTTCATTTGGCTCATCACTTTCTTTTGAACGGTCTTCAGAAAGAGTATCAACAGACCCCTCAGTTTGAGCAGGTACCACTTCTTCGCTCACTACTTCATCGACCTGCTCAGCTCCTACTTGTTCTGTATCATGATCCACAGAAGAGTCATCAATTGGCTCTGCATCAGCTTCTGTGTTTTGAGATAATGACTCATCGGAATCTATGGGCTCTAAGCCTCCCAATAGATCATCTTCTAAGCTTGAACCATGAGAAGTCTGATCTGAAGATCCATCTCCATTCTGTTCATCATCCAAAGGCTCAAGCAAATGATCAAGCGTAACACTCTCGTTACGTTGATTCATCATTTGACTTCTTCTAGACTCATAAGCCTCTTTTGCCTTTTCATGATCTTCACTTTTGGCTTTATCTTCGCCATAAATCTGCTCCAAAACCTCATACATTTCCGGAGTGACTTTAAAGTTTGGGCGATTAGATGCAGAAAATCCATTGTCCTCCAAGGTGTCCACAATGGATTGTGTAGACACATTGAATTCAGATGCTACTTTAAATAGAGGTTTTGGTCTGTTAATGGGCATGTAAACTGGTTTAATATAACTCTAAACTACCATTTTATTCGTGGATTGTACAATGTTAATCCTCGAACTCATAGGCAATTACTTCAATAATTTTACGAGCTGTGGCTTCGTCAATTGCTTCGTTGGTTCGGCTTACGATTTCCTCAGCATTCAGCTCCAATACCGCACGTGCTGTATCGCAACCTATTGAGAAGAGTAACTCAATGGTTTCAGCACCAAAGTCCTCACTAAATTCTGCCAAATCAATATCGTCTTCCTCCTCAACTTCACGATATACATCAATTTCACATTCGGCTAATTTTGACGCGAGACGTATATTCACCCCTCCTTTACCAATGGCTTTAGAAACTTGATCAGCGGGTACTAAAACACTCGCCTTTTCCCCTTTTTCATCTAATTCAACTTTCATAACATCAGCGGGTTGAAGAGCCCTCTTAATGAACTCCACTTTGTCTTTTGTGTAGTTAATCACATCAATATTTTCATTCTGCAATTCTCTCACGATAGCATGAATTCTAATTCCTTTCATTCCAACACATGCTCCAACAGGGTCAATACGCTCATCATGGGAAAGCACCGCTACTTTGGAGCGATCACCAGGAGCCCTTGCCACTTTTACCAAATCGATAATACCATCGAAAACTTCAGGGATTTCGTTTTCAAAAAGTCGTTCCAAAAATAATTCTGATGTTCGAGAGATGATAACCGTAGGGTTTCCATTCTTCATATGAACGCCGGTAACTACTGCTCGAATGGTATCCCCTTTTCTATAACGATCCTTGTAGATTTGTTCATTTCTTGGCAACAAAAGCTCAATTCCATTATGATTCACCAAAATGTCTTTGTTGTGACGAACTTGATATACATCACCTAAAATAATTTCACCTACACGGTCTGTGTAATCCTCATAGATGTTATCTTTTTCGATCTCTCTGATTCTCTGAGCCAATTGCTGTCGAGCCATGTTCACCGCTCTTCTACCAAAATCAAAAATATTGACCTCTTGAGCCAATTCATCATAAAGCTCAATATCAGGGTCAATTTTTTTCGCATCTTCTAAACTGATCTCTCCAACGGGATCCGCCAACTCTTCCGCAGGAACGACTTCTTGCACATGAAGAATTTGAATTTCACCTCGGTCGGCATTTAAGATAACAGAGAAGGCATCATCGGTTTCATATTTTTTACGAATCATGGTCCGAAATACATCTTCTAATATGGTCAACAGAAGATCTCTGTCAATACCTTTCTCTTTGGCTATCTCAGCAAAAGAGGATATAATCTGTTTTGAAAAGTCGTTTTGCATCTAGGTGAAATTATAGTTTATATGGTAGGGATAATTTTAGCTTCAATAATTTGGTCAAAAGCGATGGTTATAAGCTCCCCTTCTACATTCAGAGTAATCTTATCGCCCTTAACTTCCTCTATCTTACCGGTGTGTTTTTGGACCAACTCGGCATTGACTCGGTATCGTATTCTACTGATTCGGCCAATATTTTTGGGAAACTGACGTAGATCACTCAAAGGCCTGCTGAGACCTGGAGAGGATACATTTAAACGAAAATTGCCCAAATCAATATCATGTGCATCCATCAGAAATCCCAGTTCTCTACTGATCTTTGAACATACCTCGATTGAGACATCTTCGTTTTCCTTATCAAGGAATATCCAAAGTTCTTTTGGTTGCGTTGATTTTAGCTCAACATCCACCACAAATACCTCGTGAGAAAGCGCACACTCCTGAGCGATTTCTGATATTTTTTCAGTGATTGTTTGCATGTAGATGATGACTAAAAACTATGGTTAAAAAATAAAAAAAAGCGGGAACCCTGCGGCGCCCACTAGACCTATAAGATATGTTATAATGGGGTAAAATTCAATAAAACTAATGGAATCACCTTATGATACAACTTTGGTATTGCTTGTCTTTAGGGAAGGTTATATTCTATGACTGATTTAGTTATGTAAACTGCTCCAAAACAAGTTTTTTCAACCCGAAAAAAATATTCCATTAATACATTCGATTATGCGTTTATCTATTTTCATCACAGCTTTACTTACGGTTACCATCTCAACTGGTATACATGCTCAAGTGCAAAAACCTTCACCCACCTCTGTTCAAGATCTAGAACAAAGCATCATTAACAGAAATGAATATAGAGCACAAAGCGTACTTCATGGATATTCGGTTCGGAATGTGGGTCCAGTGACCATGAGTGGTAGAGTATCGGATATAGCTGTTCATCCCGATACCGCCCGTATCTTCTATGTTGGTTTTGGATCTGCTGGTGTATTTAAAACTACGAATGGTGGCATAACGATGGAGCCCATATTCGATAATCAAGGAGGAGCCCTTGGTGTAGGTGATATTGCCGTCTCACCTTCGAATCCCAATATACTTTGGGTGGGTACCGGAGAAAACAATTCTAGCCGCAGCACCTATGCGGGAACCGGAGTGTACAAATCGGTTGATGCTGGAAAAACGTGGGAATTCATGGGTTTACGAAACACCCAACATATCGGTCGTATTCTGGTTCATCCAGAAAATCCCGATATCGTTTGGGTAGCAAGTATGGGGGCACTGTATTCCAGAAATGACGAAAGAGGTCTATACAAAACAACCGATGGAGGTATAACCTGGGAAAAAACTTTATTTATCAATGATAACACCGGTATCATTGATGTAATTATGAAGCCCGGCGATGCTGATGTTC
>JAYPDB010000018.1:0-22340 GCA_038125045.1 Bacteroidota bacterium | reverse complement strand
GAGCTAAGCTATTCACTGAATACCGTATCTACCGAGTTTAATCTGGGTTTCTATTACAATTACTTCAATAATTACAATTTTGCACTTAACACAGGCCAAAGAAATAATCGATACCCAAGTCTTTTTAATTATCAGTTTGAAGGTGTACAAGCTAAGATGAGAGGCTTAGAAGCCAATCTAGATATGAAAGTCTTATCTCAAATTTTTCTTAATGTAAACACACATTTTCTAATCGCTGATGTTAGAAATGGAAATGATGATTCTTGGTCCGCAATGCCCTATTCACCACCACTGCAAGTAGGGAGTTCATTGAACTATCGCCATAAACTTAGTTCAGCAGGTATACGTATGACCTATGTAGCGAAACAAAATCGAATTGGTGAATTTGAAACAGCTACTGATGCCTACTCAAAAACAGATATATTCCTACAACATGAATGGATGCGGAGTTCCAAAAAAATATTCAATGGGTTACATTCCATACATATTCGACTAGAAAATTTATTTGATACCACCTACTACAATCATCTCTCTAGGATCAAATATCTTAGTCCAGAACTTGGCAAAAGTATCTATCTTATGTATCGACATTATTTTTAAAATTTAAGAGAAGCCAGGATTTTCAGCCCCTGACTAATAAACAAAATTAATAGATATTTATGATTAACGTACTATTAAGGATATACTTATGGTTAAGTTGTTACAAAATAATTTAAAAAAATGATTTATCAGTCTTATTTATCCACTCCGATAGGTTTTTTACGCATACTTTCGAATGGGAAATTTCTCTATGACGTCCAATTTCAAGATACTGATGGACCTGAAGACCCAGACCCCATTACGGAATGGGCTCGGACTCAGTTAAACGAGTATTTTGAAGGCAAACGTGATTGTTTCAACCTACCATTAGAACCCATTGGTACATTATTCGAGCAAAAAGTTTGGAAAGCCTTACAAACTATTTCGTATGGAATAACAAATTCCTATTCAGATATTGCACAAATAGTTGAGGCCCCGCATGCTATGCAAGCCATAGGCAATGCGAATGCTAAGAATCCTATAGCCATTATTATCCCCTGCCATAGAGTGATTGCAAAAGATGGCAAACTAAGTGGTTATGCCGGTGGTATTGAACGCAAAAAATGGCTACTAAATCATGAAAAAGCACTTTTACTGTAACGTTTTTTAACCCTTTATCCCAATAAACAAGTGTATATTTGTCGCTTGTTACTATAAGTAAAGTTATTTGATCAGAATCATACATAGTGTTTGAGAAACATGAGGAAATGGAATTCAAGAAGGGACAATAGGAAGCTTCATCGTTGGGGCGCAATGGTAGTGGCTATTCCTTTTCTAATTGTCATTGTAAGTGGATTGTTACTGCAGGTAAAAAAAGAAGTCGCATGGGTACAACCTCCTAATATAGAAGTGGAAGTTGACTCACTCTCACTTAGCCTTCAAGATATCTTGAACATAAGCTCCAAAGTTCCAGAAGCTGAAATTTCCAACTGGATTGATATAAATCGCTTAGATGTTCGACCCGATAAAGGAATTGTTAAAGTTCGATCCGAAAATCATTGGGAACTTCAAATTAATCTTGAATCTGGTGAAATTGTACATTCGGCATACAGAAGATCAGATATCATTGAGCAGCTTCACGATGGGTCTTGGTTTCATGAATCAGCTAAACTATGGGTCTTTTTTCCGGCTGGCATCATTGTACTGATACTTTGGGTAACAGGAACGTATTTATTTTTTGTACCCTTACTTGCCAAACGAACCCGAGCCAAACAACGCTCGAGTTCATAATATCTCTACCTATTGGAAGGTTAGTGAGCAGGCAACTGGAATACAGCATTTTGAACCATTCTAGCAGGTCCAATCCAAAACATACGATATTGTGTGTTTTCTAGTAGCATAACCACCTTACCTCTGCCCATATTTTGTACAGCAGCAAAGGATTGACCTGCTGCCAATTCCTTGTTGCTATCCGAAGAATAACCCGATGCTAAAATATCAGAGGCATTCTCATGATATCTTCCAATAGCCAGTAGCTCATTGGTTAATTCAAAGGCATCGGTTGAAAATTTGAGGGTATATAGCTTTTCTTTCATCCCGTATCCTAAAGGGTGTGTGGTATCTACATATGACTTAAAGGAAGCTCCTGGAATTCGCTGCAAACCTGCACGCTCGGATCGCTCTGCGTATGGTATATATTCCACCTCGTCATGCACTTCTTGTTCTTCATTTTTATGTAAAGAAACATTGGTAAATCCACTTCTATCCGCACTTAACCAAGAGGCTGTTCCTTCGGTAGCGATCAACACTCCCCCATTACGCACCCAAGCCTTTAATCGCTCTTGATCATTCTCAGATAAAGCGGCATCTAAACCACCCCAAGCTCCAGGGAAAATCATTACATCATATTCAGACATGTCAACATTGGATAGTCGATTAGCGCGTATGCGACTAATACCATATTCAGTCCATCGATCAAACAAAAACCATAACTGTCCAGCAGTGTAGGAGTTAAATGGTTGATCAACTATTAAGGCTACTTTGGGTTCTGTTACTGGATTGGAGTCTGTTGATGCTAAATCAATTCAATAATCCATTCTGCCTGTTTGAAATGCGTCTTTCTGAACGTGGTGTTCATTCATAATTTTTTCCATCTCTAGATGTAAATCTTCCCCAAAACCTAGATTCCGGCCCACCAAAACGATGATTGATCCACGACTGTACTCTTTTCCATTATATTCAAATGTTTGAGCAGCACTTCGCACTCTAAAGCCAGCAGTCAACATCTTGGCTAATGCATTAGGAGCATTTCGTTGATTCCAATCCATCACATAGGCATAACTTGCGTTTTTAAATACCTTAAGCTGTACCTTAGGAGCTTCTACTAGCTTTTTTAGATCTGTTAATTTTTTTGTGGTCCAATAGGCTTCCAAATTAAACGCCATTGGAACATTCCAAGTAGACATATCATACATCACAGAATCTCGTATTTCTAACTGTCTTCTAAATAAGGTATGAACAAAGATATGAGCAGGTTGTTCGGTTGGAATAACAAATGTTCCAGCTGGAATATTTCTCACCTGTTCCTTGGCATCCCAATAGTCATAAAGATTTGACACTCGTTGCTCTTGATTGGTTTGATATACTTCTACGCCATGCTTTAAAAGAAGGTTTATGACATCGTAGGTATAATCTTTGTCATTATTTTCGACAAGATAGGCCTGTGTATTTCCTTTTTGATTGGTGGGTTTACGAGCTTCTGAAAAATAATCCAACAAACCTTCCCGCTGAGCCACCGCTGTCTCTACAACGGATAAAGCATTGATGTAATGATCAAATATCCGCTGCCTTAATGTTAATAAATAACCATCATCAGTACCCACAGCCCTACCACCTCGGCTGTGACCACCTTGCTCGGCGAGCATACCAATACCTCCCATAACACTAGGATAAGAAGAACCATATCCAGGATAAAAGAAATCAAAAGCTTCACGAGTGAAATAGTTGACTTGTGCTTGATCGAAACGTTTAACGGCACCTCGACCAAATACATCGGCATAATCTTCATAGTTTCCAGGCAACTCATAATTTCTTGGAGTGGTACCAGGCATTAAGAAATAATTATTGTTTGCCCCCTGTTCATGAAAATCCATATGGACCTGAGGCATCCATTGCTGATAGAGGGTAATTCTTCCCTGTGATTCTGGATGTACCAACCAAACCCAATCTCTATTTAAATCGAACCAGTAGTGATTCGTTCTTCCACCAGGCCAAATTTCATCATGCTCTAAGTCGTTAATATCACTATTCAATACATGCGCTTGGGAAGACTTATACCAAGTAATGTATCGATCGCGACCATCTGGATTTATCATGGGATCCACAATAATAACAGACTCTTCACGCCAATTACTGGTTTCTGCATCATTAGCAGCAACTAAACGATATGCAGCTTGCATGGCAGATTCACTACTGGAAGGCTCATTGCCATGTACATTATAACTTAACCAGACCACTACTGGCATATCCTCCTGCGGTTGCGTTACCGCGGAAGCCATGTCTTTGTTCGCTTTTTGGATGGCATCAATCTGCGACATATTCTCTTCTGAACTGATAGTGGCATAGATTAAACTTCTGCCTTCATAGGATTTCGCATATTCATCTACTGAAATTCGATCAGACAAGGAATCTAATAATTCAAAATAAGCGACCACCTGATAGTGATGTGTATACTCCTGACCTAATTCATACCCCAAGAATTCTGCGGGACTTGGAATGCTATTGTCGTAGCTTAAATCCGTATCGAATGTGAAACGCTCGAAGGGATCTGGATCAGCATTAGTGTTTTGAGCAGATATTGGTGAGGCTTGAAGAATGAAGAAGCTCAATACAAGAATAATGATATTGAACGTATTGAATTGTGCGAATTTAATCATATGCATACGTATGATAGGTTGGTTTAGAAGTACTAAAAGACTTTTCAAATTAAACACCCGACCATGTAGAAAGTACACTAATCGAATAAAAAGGTGTGGGTATATTTGATTAAAATAGAACGCTGATCGTAAGAAGGCAATCGTAAATTATCCACATTACGATCGTCCCATGGTCGAATTCCATTTTGGTTAACCACTAACCAAAAATCCTGTCCTTCACGAAAATTATAACGAAGACGAATATTGGCTCCTAATTTTTCTGAAACATTACTGGTTTGGATAAATGCATTGGCAGAAAACTTTCTATTCATAGCATAGGCCATCTTGAACGAACTCTGATGAACCGTAAAAGAATTTATCTCTCGGAATGTAAGCTCAGGAAACTCGAGATGGCTTATTCGATAATCCATAGAAAAATCTAAGTGAACATTTACACGCAGCTGGGGTCCAAAAGATATCTCCCGTATGGTTCCATCATATATTTGTCCTATAGTAGATGATATATTCCCTCTGAACATATACTGTTCTGGGCTACGATAACTTAAACCCCACTCAAAAAAACCGTGCTCATCGACTGGAATGTAAATCCTACTTAATAAGTCAAAATCCTCATCGTCTAATAGATGCTCCTGACGATAGACTAACTCAGAACTGATCGTACCGGCTAACTTATATTGGGTACTCCACTCCAAGTTGACAAATCTGGATCTCAAATTAAACCCATCGTAGCTCTGAATAGAATAATTCCTCAATTGTATTTGATGCTGCTTTACCATACTAGCCTCTGGAGCCAGCCAGCCATAACCCAAACTACCATAATAGTCTGCGGTATTGGTGGTCCTAACAAATCCTATACCCGGATTAAAATCCTCACCAGTATAGTTAAGCATGAACCTGTAAAACAATCCCAAATTGGCTCTTCTATCAATGGTTAGCCTACTAATGATACCGGAACCACTGAAAAGATCTTGATTGTAACCTTCCGTATTATCAATGGTTTGAGCGAGTTTAAACTGTATGAAATTTTCGTCCTTTGTATTGTAATCAAAATCAAAACCCATAACCACGTTTTGAGCACCGTCAAAACCAAACCGGTGCGTATATATACTTCCAATATAACTCTGAGGATTCAAAATCTGTTTTTTTAGACGAACAACACTAAAATTTTCAGCTTCAACCCCTTCAAAAGATTGAGTTTGGATATTAAGAACTCCAACATCCAAAGCGCCTACCCTACCAGTTAAACGCGCACCGCCTAAAATGGGGATTGGTTTACCTTCCGAGAGTCCAATCCTTCGGCTATAAAATAGTTTTGTCCGACCAAAAGAAAAATCAAATAGACCAGATCGCTGTTGGAAAAACTGCCGTTTTTCTGGAAAGTCGATAGAAAATCGAGTGAGATTTAACTGTTGTTCATCGGCTTCAACCTGAGCAAAATCAGTATTTGCGGTTACATCTAGGGTCAAATCTGAAGTGATATTGTACTTTATATCCAATCCAAAGTCCTGTTTCCATCCGGCATCAGAAACATAGGCATCTTCATCCTGATTGAGTTCATTAATATCCTGATAACCACTTAAAGAATAAGGAGTGATGTATAAAGGTTTAGTTTGTTCAAGCGCTCGAAATTCAATGGTTTGTGATTGGGAAGGTTTTAAATGAGACATACTCCAATTTGGTGGAATATCGGGGTATACATGCCGTTCGTTTAAAGAGGCAATCCATCGGTATACAATAATCCCCATTTGTGTGACACCGTCAGTTACCTGAAAACCTAAGGACGAAAATGGAATACGCATCTCGGCATACCATCCATTTGCATCACAAGTTGTCTCGACATCCCAATAGGTATTCCAACTACCATTAAAGGCATCTACGCCTGCTCCAAAGTTTCCATCATTACTTATGGCAAAATCGACCCGAACACCTTCTGGGTTGGTAAAGAAGGTCAAGCCATTTTCATTATCATTAAACGAATCAAACACCACTCCAATAATATCATCGTTAGCTTCATAATCGTCTCGTCTAAGAGTATTGGATATGATGGTTAAAGGATCTCTGGTTAGATTTTCCGCAGCCAAATAGACATAGTTTGCATCATAGGTCATAAAAATGCGCGTTAGCTCAGACATTTCACCCCGATGAATAGGAACCAACTGGGTCATTGGAAAGGGAGTAAGCTCACTCCAAACAGGATCGTTTAAATGTCCATCTAAGATGATTTCACCTGTTAGAGGCGTTATGGATACAACAGATGAGGCTTCGTTAAATTCAAATTCTTGTGCTAATACCTGCTCAAATGAGTAGGTGGTATGAAAAAATAAGAGTGTGAGAAGGCCCGTCCTTAAACAGACATGTACAGTTTTTTGAAATAAAGTTCTTATATAGGTATCCAATAATCCTATGATTAGGTTGAGTCATTATAAAACAGTTTTAAAAATACTGTTTTATTTGTACCGGTGTCGTTAATATTTGTATATATAACCTTCAACACACCATGCTTAAAGACGGATCAAACTCTAATAACCCCCACCTAAATGATATCCAATTTATCTAAACAGGTACGTACCACTTATGAACACATATCTGCTTATATACACCAAACACCCGTATTAAGCAGCTCGGCACTAAATCAGGAAGTAGGATCTAATGTTTGGCTCAAGTGTGAGAATTTTCAGAAAGTAGGTGCATTCAAGTTTAGGGGTGCTTGTAATGCGGTTTTTAACCTTGAAGAAGATACGGTCCGAAATGGGGTAGCAACACATTCCTCTGGTAATCATGGGCAAGCCATCGCAAAAGCGGCTAATCTAAGAGGAATTCCGGCCTATATCGTGATGCCAAAAAATGCACCTAAAGTAAAAATAGATGCCGTTAAAGGTTATGGGGGTGAAATTATCTTTTGTGAGTCCAATCAAAAAGCTAGAGAGGAAACCTTGACCCAAGTCGTAGAGGAAACAGGTGCAACGTTTATTCATCCCTATGATAACCAAGAGGTCATATTAGGCCAATCAACAGCAGCTTGGGAACTCTTACATGAGTATCCTCAGTTAGACCTTATTTTAACCCCCGTTGGAGGTGGTGGATTACTGAGTGGTACTATTTTGGCTGTAGATGCTTTTCGGACGCATCACCCAAATACCCAATGTACCGTCATAGGCACCGAACCGGAACAAGCTAATGATGCATACAGGTCCGTTCAGTCGGGGAAAATACAGCCCTTAACCTCTGAACAAATGGCATTCCCCACTATCGCTGATGGACTGAGAACCCATTTAGGCGTACTACCTTTTACCATCATACAATCATTTCAAACTCAAATTGCTTGTGTACCTGAGGAATCCATTGTTCATGCTATGAGATACATTTGGGAACGATTTAATATCATTATTGAAGCCTCATGCGCCGTTCCCATTGCTGCATTATTAGAAAAAAAAATAACCCCTAAGTATGATAACATAGGGGTTATAATTACTGGCGGTAATGTAGATTTAGATTCCTTGCCCTGGAATATTTAAAATGGGACTAGTCCTCTATAAGGTGGAAATCTATACTGTCTAGATCTATCGAGTTTGGACCTACCATAACTGAAAAACTTCCCGTTTCTGCTACATAATTTTCCAAATGATCATAGTATTTCAGAGTTTCTGGAGTAATTTTAAAAGTAAATGTCTGAGTTTCTCCAGCCTTAATCATCGCCTTTTCAAAATACTTTAGTTCTTTAATAGGTCGGGCCGCTAGTGCAAAATGGTCATGGATGTACCATTGAACGACTTCCATCCCATCAACTTCACTTGTATTTGTAACATCTACCGAAACCTCAATACTGCCATCATAGGTCAACAAAGTATCGGATATTTGCATTGGAGAATATTCAAAATTACTGTAGCTAAGACCATAACCGAAGGGGTATTGAGGAGCATTGGGCCCGTCGGTATAATGACTCCAAAAAACGGTTGCGTCATCTCCTATGCCTGTAACAGGCCTTCCGGTACTCTTGTGATTGTAGTAAACGGGAATCTGCCCATGATGGATGGGTACGGACATGGGTAACTTACCAGAAGGATTATAATCTCCAAATAGAACATCGGAAATGGCATGTCCTGCTTCTGAACCTAGATGCCAAGCATACAAAACGGCCTTACTTTTTTCATACAGCCATGGTGCTATTATGGGTCTTCCAGACATGATAACAACCACAACATTTTCATTAACAGCTAAAATCTGCTCTAAAAGCACTTTTTGATTAGCGGCTAACCCGATGTCCATTTGACTTCTCCCCTCACCGGTCTGATAGGCATCCTCGCCGACCACAACAATAACTTCATCCTGTGACTTTGCTAATTCAATAGCCTTCGCAAAACCGGATTTATCTTCTGTAGCAAAACTTAATTCTTTCGGAAATGATCGCTCACCTTCCGTCATTGTGTACCCTGGCTCGTAAGATATTTCAACCTCTCCTTCGAGCGCCGATTCTATTCCTTCTAACATTGATACGGCTGAGTTTGAAATGGCTTGAGCTCGCCAATTCCCAAGTGGAGAATCATTGTCTTCAGCTAAAAATCCAATGACCGCAAGAGATTCTCTTTGCTTGTCTAACGGCAGTATTGATGATTCATTTTTTAAGAGTACCATAGAACCCTGCGCAGCTTTGTATGCCCATTCTCTATGTTCATCAGAGTAGATGAGTTCTTGTTCTCTTTGATGGTCGTTATAATGATAAGGATCATCAAAGAGACCTAGTTGAAATTTAATTCGAAGAACTCGACGAACCGCATCATCTACCCATGCTTCATTTACTTCTCCAGATTCTACCAAATCGAGTAGATACTGCTGATACCCTTCCGACTCCATATCCATATCACTACCCGCTTGAATCGCCATCTTAGTAGCGGTCCTGAGGTCGGGAGCATATCCATGTGGAATCATTTCTCTCATCGATCCCCAATCGGAAACCACAAATCCATCGAAATCCCAATTCTCTTTAAGCTGGGTACGCTGCAAATACTCATCTGCGGTTGCAGGTAAACCATTTACATCATTAAAAGAGTTCATTACCGACGCAGCCCCCTCCTCAACCCCTGCTTTAAAAGGTGGTAACACCATATTTAATAAGGTATTCCTTGAGAGTTCTGCCGTATTGTAATCCTTACCTGACTCGGCAAATCCATACGCAGCAAAATGTTTTAGGGTAGCTGCAATGGTCGATGTTTGCGATAAATCTGTGCCTTGTAATCCTCTGATTTTAGCTCTTGTAAATTCTGAAAGTAAATAAGGATCTTCACTTGATCCTTCCATAACACGCCCCCAACGTGGATCACGACTTACATCGATCATAGGTGCAAAAGTCCAATTAATACCTCCTGCCGCTGCCTCTACGGCTTGAACACGAGCACTTTGCTTCATGATCTCACGATCCCAACTGGCTAACTCTGCTATTGGAACAGGAAACATAGTCTGATATCCGTGTACCACGTCATACCCGAAGAGTAATGGAATACCTAAGCGGCTGCTATCAACAGCAATTTTTTGAGCAGCCCTTGTTGCTTCTACTCCAATAACATTAAGCATTGCTCCAACACCGCCATTTTTCAGTAACTGATATCTGGCTTGTTGATATTCCCCTTCTGGCACTGGCCCTGTAACGTCCCAACTTCCATTATGAAGATTTAACTGACCAATTTTTTCCTCCAGAGTCATTTGACCCATGAGCTCACTAATTTGCTGCTCAATAGAGGTATCTATTAACTGAGTCTGTGCAAAAGCTTTGTGTTGAAATGATATCAACGAACTAAGTGACAAGAAAAAACAAAACGTGAAGTAAAAGCGCTTTTTTAACATGAAAAATAGATTTTTAATTTGTGCATGATTCACAACGAATATAGTCTATTTTTGCATTCATTGTGAAAATTTTTACACTTTTTTTGCAAAATTTGCACAAAACAATCCCCAACCATCCAAAAACCTCTTTTTAGAGGTTGACAGGACTAGACTAGACTAGACCTATACGAGCTATCCTATTCCACTTCTGTAAATTGTGTGTGATAAAGTGAAGCATACAATCCGTTCTGAGCGATCAACTCATGATGACCTCCAGTCTCGACGAGTGTACCCTGGTCTAATACCAGGATTCGATCCGCATGCTGAATGGTTGACAGCCTGTGCGCTATCACAAGAGTGGTTCTATTGTGCATCAGTTTGGTTAAGGCCTGTTGAACCAAACGCTCGGATTGAGTATCTAAGGACGAAGTTGCTTCATCCAGTAAAAGAATAGATGGGTTCCTCAAAAGTGCTCGAGCAATCGCGATACGTTGCCGTTGCCCTCCACTTAACATCACACCACGTTCTCCAATGATTGAATTATATCCATCTTGCATTTCTATGATAAAATCGTGGGCATTGGCATCCTTTGCAGCTTGTATAATTTCCTCCTTGGAAGCATCTAATTTACCATAACGTATATTTTCAATCACTGTGGATCCAAAAAGATGGGTTTCCTGTGGCACAATGGACATGAAGGAACGTAAATTCTGAATGGACCACATTTTTGTGTCCATACCATCAATGGATAGTTCTCCTTTCGAGGGCAGATAAAACCTTGGTATCAGATTTAAGAGTGTTGTTTTACCCGCTCCACTCGGCCCTACAAGAGCCACCGTCTCCCCTTCATGAATGGTAAAATTGAGATCATTTAGCACAAAATCATGATCCTTGTAAGCAAAAGAAACTTGTTTAAATTCAATCTCTCCTCGCATCTCATCTCTAGAGATTAAGGAATTATGGGTGTAGCTAACATCTTCTTCAACAGGTTCTTTCTGGATTTCAAACAAGCGCTCAGAGGCACCAGCGGCCGTATTTACTGCCGTATACAGTCTAGATGCCTGTCCTACCGAACGACTTATATTTAGCGCATACACGATGAAAGCTACCAGGTCACCCGCAGTAAGTCTATCATTTAGCACTTCACGGCCACCATACCAAAATATAACGACCAATGTCCCCATAAACATAAGTCCCACCCCTGCCCAAAAGATTTGAGTAAGGACAATCTTTGTCCTAGACACCTTAAATAGACCTTCAGTGGCTTGAGTGTATCGATTGATTTCATAGTCTTCTCTAGTAAACGATTTTACAATTCGAATCGCTCCTAACGCTTCCTCTGCAATGGCCGTAGTCTCTGCTAGTTCATCTTGTACTTCCTTTGATAAGGCACGTATTTTTTTTCCAAAATAACGGGTCGCTAAGGTGACGATTGGAACCGTTAGAAAAATCACCAAACTCAATCGCCAATTTAAAGCAATCATCAAGCCCACCGAACCCAACATAGTAATGGAGATGGTAATCACTTGAGGCAATGAATCGGTAAGCGCTACCCTAATGGATCCTACATCATTACTTAATCGGGAGGTTAACTCACCAAGGCGTCGATGGACAAAAAAATCGAAGCTCAACCGATGTAAATGAGCATAAATTCTATTTCGCAAATCCGTTATTACACGCTCTCCGACCCACTCGATGTGATAATTCCCGCCAAATGAAAACAGAGCTTGCAGTAAAAATAACCCCAGCAGCCCAAGTGCCAATTTATTTAATAAGGTGAAATTTTCTTGCTCAAATACAGCATCCAACAGGGATCGCAAGCCTAAGGGTACGGTTAACCAGATGGCTGAACCAACTACGACCAACACTACCGCAAGGAAAAAACGTTTTCGATAAGGTAGGCTGAGGGCGAATATCTCCTTAAGTGTGTCTAATAGAGAGCCTATGGAAACTTTTTGTTTTGTATCGGCATCCATGAAGATGATACTAGATTGAAATACAGAATATACTATATTGTTTCGAGCTTATTTTGCTGTTTCTACAATACAATAATTCATGATTATCATTCCCCTTGGCTTCATTCTTTTTGCACATTCTATTGAAGAGGATCATGAGAGATATGAAGCGATCAAACAAGGTAATTCAAAGGCTTTTTCCAAATTCTTTGACCAACATTATAATTCCCTGTATCGCTACATACTAAACTTCGGACTTCAGCATGAAGAAGTTCAAGATTTGGTTCAGCATAGCTTCATCTACATATGGGACCATAAAGCTCAGATCGACTCTTCACGATCGCTAAAAGCTTATCTCTTCGCCATTGGATACAGCCGGATGTTAAATTATTTGCGTGATCAAAAAAAAATAGATCATCCCGAAAATTTAGATTTCTTTGGAACCCTAGAAGATCCAACATTCAATGAAAACAGCTTGTCCATAAAAATCGACAGAGATGCCATTGCCGACCAACAGAGACATACCCAAATAATGATACAACAGGCGATCGAATCTTTGGCACCCAAAAGACAAGAGGCTTTTCGTCTTTGCTATCTAGAACACTTTAGCTACGCAGAAGCTGCTGAGATAATGGGTATTTCAAAAAAGACGGTAGAACATCATATGAGCCTTGCCCTTTCTGATTTAAGAGAAAAATTAAAAAATCTAGCACCGAATCTTAGGGGTAGTCAATAATTCATGTGTATTAGGAGAAATTAAACTTTGTAAGGAACCATTATGAAACTATCCAAACACCTTTTACTCGCTACTTTTACTTTAAGTATCGTCGTTATGTCTTGCTCCTCTATTTCCAATGAAACCGAACTCATTCGGGAATCGGATTTAGATTTGGCCGCTGAGATTATGGGGAGTGCTATTGCCGATGAAGAATCAGGCATGATCAATAGTATTTATGACGCACTGTCTTCTGTTTCAACTACAGGTATTAGCTATGGCAAAGAATCCCTTTTTAACGCAAAATCGCTTCATGACGACTCTAAAAATCGTGGAGGTCGTGGGCACGAGCGCTCCTTCACTCACTCGTATGATAGCACAACGGGTGTTCATACCCTTAATTTTGAACGCAGTTTCACCAAAGGCCTATTCACCAACACAACTTCAACGGTACAAGAGTTGGTATACACCGATTTAGAAGGTAATTTCATCGCTCGTCCCAAAGCAAAGCGCGATGATATAAATACCATTTCCTTGAAGTCTCAGAAATCTGGAAGTGTACATAATCCAAGAAGGTCTTCAGAATTCACAAAGATTGACACCATGTTATTCACGGGGTTACATGCTACACAGTCTTTAGTGAAGCTTAGCGGTAAGCACCTTAGCTATGGAACTGGTGAGGCTGTCTTAAAAGATAGCACTTCATACGCTCGTTCATTTGAAGTCTCTATTGCCTTTGATAATATTGCCATTGATAAAGATACGGTAGCAGCTTACGGAAACTTAGAAAACGGATTATCCGGTACACTTACCTATTCTATCGTTATGAACAAGACCGTCAATGGAGTCCCTGAAGAAAATATTATGGAAGGCACCATTGATTTAAGTGAAGATGGAACGGCGCTAATGGAATTTTATAAATACGATTACATCTATCGATTAGGTCTAAGAGATGGTGATGTAAAAGAAAGAGGTAGAAAAGGAAAACCTTTTGGCAAATAATTGCTGAACTAGTAACCCTTTTAAGGCATCATGGATCAGAATCCTAACACATCTAATAATAACATCAACAGCACCACGAATCAGGGGGCTGTTGATGATTTGTTATCTGCATACCATGAGCAGTACCGTGCCAAAAATAATCCAAATCATACATCTAAATCGGAAGCATGGCAATCCATAGCGCAGCATATTCAATCTATTTCCACAAGCCCATCTAATCTAACTGCCAAACGATATACCCTATCGACTAGCTATCGATCACTAGTTAAATATGCGGCTGTATTCGTTTTAGTAGCTCTGGGTGGGTGGTTTGGATCTATCACGGATATCTTCAACACGAAAGAATCTATGGTGGCTTATTCTGAGGATCAGATTACTGAGGTCGAATTAGCAGACGGTAGTTTGGTTCGATTACGACCTAATAGTAAACTTTATCGTGTTCCTGCTTCTGATGGATCATCTCATTATCGACTGGATGGAGAGGCCTATTTTAATGTCGCCAAACAGCATAATGGTACGTTTAAGGTTGACGCAGAACTTGCTCAAGTTGAAGTTTTGGGAACCGCGTTCAATCTCAGCAGCTATGCGCAAAAAACCCAAGTATACTTAGAAGAAGGATCCATTGCCCTTCACCCTTTAGGCAGATCAACACAAAATTTCAGGGAAACCATTCGGGTTGAACCAAAAGAGTCCGTTTCGATAAGTAGAACGGAAGTCGAACAAAATAAATCCGTTTCGGCAGATTCGTATGTAGATTGGTTAGATCATACCATAGTGGTGGACAACAAAGATTTTGAGGAACTTATTGAAGAACTTGAACACCATAACAATATCACCCTAGACTACCCATCGAATCTGTCGACAGAAAAGTTACATGGACTGCTTCAGCTCGATGAGCTTACCACCACCTGATCTGACTTTTCTTTGTTGTTTGATGGAAATTTTATTGAAAAGTCAGCCTCTTCCTATATGTTTGTTCCCTACGATTAAGTATTCTTAAGCATGCGAGCTGCTTATCTATTTCTCATGCTTATTTGCTTACAAACAGGTGTAACTAAGGCCTATGCTCAAACGGTGGCTAGCAAGCATCGTCCCAACAGCGTACAAGTTCTTCAAGCGATTCAATGGTTACAAGAGCACAGCGATTACAAGATTCTCTATAGAGAATCCGATGTACGTGATTTATGGATACCATTTATCCGGTTTGAAGCGGATCCTGAATCCATAAAAGATTTGAAACGTTCTTTTGAACGATTGGCTAATGAACAGCTGCTCGGTTTGAAATGGGATGATCAGCGCATGCAAATTATTCTCTATGGTACGAAACGAATTGTTGAAGCAAGTCAGAAACAACCGATCGTACACACGACCTTCCAAGTTGTAAATGATGAGACTGGAGAAATTTTACCCTTTGCACAATTGGCGTATCGTTGGAATACCGATGAAGAGTGGAATTCCATACCTAGCACTCCAAATGGACGATTTTCCTTACCCCTATTGGCCCATGACTCCCTTGATGAACGCTTCATAGAACTGGAAGCTCATCATATTGGTTTCCATACCCTGGCAGCACGCATTGGTATCCTTGCAGATATTAGCGGATATACCCTACGCTTAACACCCGAAGAAATCCAAGCAAGCGAACTCATTATTTGGGGGGACGCCCAAACACTATTGACTAATCAGGTGTACCAGGCCTATGTCCAAAAAAGTAGTTTTGGGAGCTTAGGCGAAACGCATACCACCCGAAACTTACAACAATTGGCCTCCGTTGGATTAAATGGGGCCATTAGTGAAGGGGTATTTGTACGAGGTAGTGATCCAACAGGCTTCAGGGTATATCTCGATCAACAACAGGTGTATCACGATCACCACATGTTTGGGCTCATGGATGCCATGAATAGTGAAGCCCTTCAAACCGCAGGCTTTTATTATAGTTTCATACCGGCGCGTTATTCCAGCCCTACCGGCGGACTGCTCGATTTAACTACCCGATCAGGTAATCGGCAGCATACCAATGTGTCTGCAAAATTGAGTAATTCAGCCTATTCGTTTACCGCACACGGTCCTTCGAATAATCGAAAGTCGTCTTGGTTACTTTCGGCCCGAAGGTCTTTATATTCGTCCTTGCCTCAATTGAATAGCACTAATGCTATAGAATACGGCCTCAATATCAATCGCCCCTATTCGCTTCGACTGGATGTTACACCAAACAGTTCGACAAATGTACGATTAGCCTTTGATGAACCTAGTGTTGACAACCTTAGCCATCACTTTATGGATATACATGGGAAATGGACGATGGATATAGGAGAGCGTAATGTGTTACGCATGAGCGTATACAAAGGACGAGATGACTCCGAACTCAACTATTCCTTCCCAGCATCAGAATTTGCTGACACCCCTTATGATGCTTCCTACTACTGGGATGCTAATCATGCGGTAATAAATTATCTATTTGAAGGAAATTCTTCTTGGATCGTAGAAAGTATAATGGGATTTAGTTCCTATAAGACGCGGTTTCTTAAGGAGGACTATGAGTATCAGGTTAATGAACTGTATTCCCTTGGATACACCCCAGGAACTATGGCACCGTTGTCTATGAATAATAAGGTTCAAGACTTTAGTCTAAAGCAGATATGGAATACAACCCGTACCAACAGGTCCGTAGAATTAGGATGGAGCTATACAGATTATCAGATTGACTTCAGTGAACAAAGTTTGGTAATTCCATCGTTTGTTTCCAACAGTAGCTCACAGCTTGTCGAAGTATTTGCTCAATCACGTCAAATCCATTATTCAAAGCTGGAATCAACTTTTGGGCTGCGGGGGCAGTATTATTCCAATGGCCAAAAAATACGATGGAATCCCAGCCTAAAACTCTACCTAGATGTACACGCTAAGTTATCTCTTTTCTTTAGTCTGTTAGAAGCTCATCAGTTTACTCATAAACTGGAACTCTACAATCAAAAATCACTAGACTTTTGGTTACTAACACAAGAAAATCAAAACCCATCAAAGCTTAGGCACTGGAATCTTGGTTTGGAGTTAAATTTGAGTAATGAGCTTACATACCGAACAGAAGCCTATCTAAAACAGTACGCTGATCTTAGATTGCATCAACTTAATGCCGGCTTGCTGAGCAGTTTATACAGTTCCGCGAGCTCCACTTGGCTAAATGAATCGGATGGTCGCGGTAAAGGTTGGGAACATTATATCCTTTGGACCCCAAGCGATCAAAAAGTATCCCTACAATATACTTGGGCTAATATGATACTGCGTACTCCAACGCTGTTAGAAGGGCAAGAGTATGACGCTCCTTGGGATCGAAAACACCAAATGCATCTCGGATATGAATTGGGTCTACCACATGGCCTACAGATCAGCATTCAAGGAATGTTTGGTACAGGAACACCCAATATATACGGTGATGCAGATGTAGGTAATCGTCAACGACTCCCCCACTACCTCCGATTCGATACCAACCTGAGTAGAACAAGAACGATACATTCGTACACCATCCAAACTCAGCTCTCAATATTTAACATAACCAACCGACAGAATGTCTGGTATATCGACCGTGTCAAAGCCTATGTGGACCACGCAATGGGATCTACTGAAATCTTTCCACAACGTGAAGTTTTTGATTTGGGGATCTATCCTTCCTTTAGTATTCACGTAAAAAGATAATTTTTAGTTCTTTGTGCACTTTGTGCCTATTGAACTTTGACGCCCAGAGTGCTATTTATTCTTGAGTAATCGAATCACGTCAATCACTATGGGTATGTATACATTTTTAAAGACTTTGGATCGCAAACAAATAAGGTTAAAACCTTTACCATTAACTGCTAAAACGGCCACAACACTCTTTATTTTTGGTTTTTTAAGCCAAATAGCTACAGCCCAAAGTATTGAATGGACCAAAGTTAGTGAGCAATACAATATGCCCGAGGGAGTTGAACTATATCAAGGTACACGCAGTTCCCCCCCTCTAAAGGCTTGGTACCTAGAAGTTGATACGAAGGTAGCTTCCATTGGACTCGTACCCTATTTAGCCGACGGAGGTACGGAAACGATCACTAATTTTTCGAAACGCAGTAATGCCATTGCCGTTATTAATGGAGGTTATTTTGGGGGTAATGCTAGCTATTCTACCCTAGTACAGCCAGGTCAAGTGCTAGCTCGAAATGTAGGGTCGCTGAGCCGTAATAACATCTCTTATCCTGTCATACGAAGTGCCTTCTCTATTGGCAAAGATCGGAGCATGTCGGTAAATTGGATTTATCATTTCAGTAGCTTAGTAGATGGTATTTATCGCTTCCCACAACCCCTTCCCTACACCAAAGGAAGTAGTGACTCACCCCTTTCGGCACCTAAAAAAGAGGATGGGGAAGCATTTGAAATGTATATGGGAGTTGGTGGGGGCCCTATTTTAGTAAAAGGCGATTCCGTTCATATTAGTTATAACGAGGAAATATTTTGGGGATCTGGTGTTGGTAAAGATAATAGAGATCCTAGAACAGCGGTGGGATATACCACCGACGGAAAGGCTATTTTGTTGGTCGCCGACGGTAGACAGGGAACGTCTTATGGGCTAAGTTTACCTGAGATGGCTCAGGTAATGATTGATCTGGGCTGTACAGAAGCTATTAATTTGGATGGTGGAGGGAGTAGCCAGATGGTCGTAAATGACGCATTAATCAACCGTCCTGAAGGCACCACCTATCAGCGACCTGTAGCCACCTTTTTAGCCGTAGTTCCCGCGGATTCCATCCCAAGTTTACCCGTGATTGGCTTTGAAGAAATCATTGATACCGGTGATGCTGAAGCTACCGTTTCGAGTGGTTGGACATCCTCCGCTAATTCTGGATTTTGGGGAGAAACCCCCTCACTCATTACCTTAGGAGGTGATGGCTCTAAAACCGTTGAATTTAGAGCTGACTTACCCTCAGAAGGCCGATACCGGCTGGATGGATGGTGGGTAGCTTCCTTCAATAGGAGTAAAAAAACAGCTTACATTGTGGAACACCGATTAGGTATTGATACGGTCTATGCGAACCAAAGTACCAACTCAGCCCAATGGGTTGAGTTGGGTGAATATGAATTTACAGGCACGTCTTCTGACCGAGTAATCATTTCAAATCTGGGAGGTGACAGCTTTAACTATGTAGTAGCGGATGCCGTACGATGGGTAGGATTAGACGAAGAGATTACATCTTCCGAAAGTGAGTTTGAGAGCATTGCAGACTCCTACCAACTAATAAATTCCTATCCCAATCCATTCAACCCGTCGACAGAAATTATCTACCAACTGGAACATAGTGGCCGGGTACATTTGGAGGTCTATAACCTACAGGGTCAACGGCTCTCTACTTTGGTTGAAGAATGGCAAAGTGCCGGTGAGCATAGCGTACGATGGGATGCACAAGGCTTATCAAGTGGACTGTATTTTATTCGCCTAGCGTTTGAAAATAGTCAAAGTTATTGGTATGCTTCCCATAAAGTTACCCTAGTTAAATAAGTAGGTACCCCCTCTTTTTTACCATCTTTATCGAATTACGTACCTTCGTTTAGGTATTATTTTATTCTAACCAAATTGTGTACATGACAGAAGCCACGAATAAAAACCCATGGTGGTGGATCCCCACCCTCTATTATACTCAAGGAATCCCTTACATCATGGTGGTTACCGTTTCGGTAATCATGTATAAAGACTTAGGGATTTCAAACACACAGTTGGCATTATTCACCAGTATTTTAGCCTTACCTTGGGCGCTAAAGCCTCTCTGGAGCCCTTTTATCGATGTGTTTAAAACCAAACGTTGGTGGACCTTCACCATGCAAGGGATCATAGGATTGAGTTTTGCTGGAGCAGCAGTAGCGATGAACACCCCTTATTTTTTTGAAGTATCACTAGGCTTTTTATTTCTGGTCGCCTTCGCCTCCTCAACCCACGATATAGCTGCGGATGGGTTTTACATGTTGGCTTTGAGCGATGAAAAACAATCTTTTTTTGTAGGTATTCGGTCTACCTTTTTCCGACTAGCTATGTGGAGTGGTGAAGGTCTATTCGTGGTACTCGCAGGAATCCTAGCAACTCGGGTCATGGATTCTGCCATGGCTTGGACCCTAGTACTTGGTATGGTAGCAGTGATTATGATTGTTATGTTTGCCTACCATCAAAAAATGCTTCCCTACCCAGGTGAAGACAAACCGGCAGAACAGGCAGAAGAATCTCCTCTGCAGGCTGTATGGAGCACAATTGCTGAGTTTTTCAAAAAAGAACAAATAGGACTAGCCGTTACGTTTGTATTACTGTACCGATTTGGTGAAGGACAGTTGGTAAAATTGGCCGCTCCCTTTCTGATGGATACCATTGAAGCCGGTGGTCTGGGATTAAGTGTTGTAGATGTGGGATATATTAATGGTGTTATTGGTCTTCTAGCCCTAACGGCAGGTGGTATATTAGGTGGTATTGTAATATCCAAACATGGATTAAAGGCATGGTTGTGGCCAATGATTGGAATTATGAACTTACCCAATCTCTCCTATTGGTATCTAGCAGCGGCACAACCCGACAATTTCTGGGTCATTAGTGGTTTTGTAGGGCTTGAAAAATTTGGATACGGGTTTGGGTTCACCGCCTTTTTGATGTATTTAATTTACCTTGCTCGAGGTCCTTTTAAAACCGCACATTATGCTTTTGGTACCGCTTTAATGGCTTTTGGAATGAGTATACCAGGAGCTATTTCTGGAGCTGTCCAAGAAGCCATTGGCTATGAATTGTTTTTTATTTGGGTCCTATTATCTGCCGTACCCATTGTAATTATAACTCCTTTTATTCGAATTGAAAGCGATTTTGGCAAGAAAAAAGAAGCTGAATCATAGACAATTATTCATCTACCCATTTCGTAAAACACACATAATTACCATGACCTTTACATCACAACTCTCTCCGCAAAAATGGTTATTACTTGCTATGAGCTTATATCTGACCATCCCCTTACATGCACAAGATGCTACCGGGAACTCCGATTTAGAGTCGGACATGGTAGAGGAAACCAATGTCTTCAACCCGAAAGAACCCTTGGAACTGATTAAAGGAAATGAGTTACCCCTGATGAACGCGCGTTTTTCTCCTGATGGCGAACATATTGCGTTTACAGGGCCCAATCACTTTGGTTTGTGGGTAGCTGATTACACTCCAATTGATAGTGTGAACATTCAAAATCTTCGTAAAATAACCAACGTTCAAGCCGGACTTGATTATAAATGGTCTTTGGATGGAGAATGGATTTTATCGACCCATCACATATTTAAAGACCGAAAAAAAATGAGTGCGATCCAATTGTATGGACTTGAGGAAGGAGCACATAAAAGATTAACGGAATACAGTTCTGGTTACCAAGGTTCACCAGAATGGTTAGGATTTCAAAAAACAGCTTTGATCAAAACACGAAATGGTTTGGTTTCTGCAGAAACGGGGGTTGAATTACCCGAACGATTAAAACCAGCTATTCCAAATGATGAAGAAAAATGGGTGCTGATTGATGAACAACTCACACGAGTTAATGAACAAGCTCAGAAGATTGAAACCCTAACACTTTTTGAGGATACTGAGGCTAAACTATTAAACCTCCGCTATTCACCCGATGGGAAAAAAGTGGTGTTTGAGCGCTATGGAGAAGGTTTATACGTAATGAACTCCAATGGAGAGGACCTACGATTTTTAGGAGAGGCCTATAGGGCCGATTGGTCTCCAGATAGTCGTTATGTGGTAGCTATGGTCACAGAAGATAACGGATATGCCTTTACCAAATCAGATTTGGTGATCTATGCGGTTGATGAAGTAGCCTCCTACCCCATTACCGAACACACGCAACACATCGCATTGAATCCTCATTGGTCACCCTATGGAGATGCCATCGTTTTTAATGACCCTGAAACGGGTCACATCTATTTGATGCCCATTAAATAATAGCTTTTCTAGCTACTAACCATCAATTTTTTCTGTGTTCAATCCTATGATCTTACGTTCATTTTTTTTCACGACTACTTTATGCATGCTCATCACTTTAGGTATACCCAATTTCTCTTATGCTCAAGAAGTCACGGGTTTAGATGGGTGGACCATTTTTTTAGATCCAGGTCATAGTCGCACCGAAAATCAAGGGCTGTATAATTACTCAGAGGCTCAAAAAGTATTAAGAGTAGGGCTTGCCCTTCGTGAAATGCTCCTTACCACTACGGATATTGATACGGTGTATATGAGCCGAATGGATGATCAGATATCGGTTAATTTGTCGCAACGAACCGACAGAGCAAATGCTTTAGGTGCCGATTTTTTTCATTCCATACATAGTGATGCCGGCCCTTCCACCGCCAATAGTACACTTT
>JAYPDB010000017.1:0-22397 GCA_038125045.1 Bacteroidota bacterium | reverse complement strand
TTTGAATAGTTTCCAACTATTTTCCGAGTAAGCATTCGAATCCAAAACGCTCTTCTTTTAAACATGCTCAGATTACTGGTAAATAACCTAGTAATCTTTTTAACAGGTACTTGCTAATTACTTTACCTGAAACACATGAATGTTCATCATTCGTGTATAAGAGCATAAATATTAGTCCCAAAAATTAAAAATCGAATCAAAAAATTAAAATACATTAGGAACTTAAATTACTGAAAAATAGTGACTTAGTAGATTTTTTATCAAAACATACTTCTGGGTGAGACAATTTTATACATACACATTGATTAACTTGATTAATCTTATTCATTTACTGTAAAAATACTTTTGAACTAATTTAATTGTGATTTTGCGAACCTCATTTTTCTTTTTGCTGGCTCTGATGGTAGCTAGCACTTCACTTAGTTATGCCCAAGAAACGGACTCAACAGATACCTCAGGTATTCAAGCCCATCAATCGTTCTTTCTAAGTTCAAATGGAGTTACCATTATTTGTTCGGGTGCTGAGTTTGGGGAATCCGGAATCGTTGATGGAGTACGTTATACCAAGAGAGATAAACAGGAAATAACTATTCGTAATGCTTCTACAAGCTGTACTTCAGGCGTTACAGATCTTTCGTACTTATTCTACTCCCTTGATTCTTTTATTGAAGATATCTCTCATTGGGATGTTTCGGGAGTGTACGACATGAATTATATGTTCTATGACGCATCTTCATTCTCACAGGATCTGAGTAAATGGTGTGTATCTAATTTATCTTCCCAACCGGTTAACTTTTCTGAGGGTTCAGCCCTAAAAGACGAACAGCTTCCTCGCTGGGGTAAGTGCGAAAATTACTAGATTGAGATTCCTCTGATCTGAATTTCGTGCCTTTCTATTCTATTTTCCAGTCATAGAGGGCTCCTGAGTCACTAAGTGCATTGGTCCATTCCACTAATGGACTATCAAAACTCTTTACATCAACCCATAACAATTCTTCCACTCGGTTATAGTCTCTAATTTTTGAAAAGGGAGGGATTTTGGAACCTGGCTCGTAGAAATAGTAGTGAATTTCAGCAGTTTCCTTAGTACGTCGATCATGTTGAAAGCGTTCAATGGAATAATGTTCAATTTGTGAACGTTCAACATCACCATAGGTGAAAAGTGGCTCCTCTATTTCTATTTGAAATGCTACCAAATAGATATTCGCATCTTCAAAGGATTCCTTCGGCGATATTAGTAAACGTGATCCCTCATCACTTCTTCGAGTTGCTTCAGGTTTTTGGCAACCTAGTGGCATTGAGAAGACCAAAAATACAATGCAGAGAAAGGTCTTGTACATTCTCGAAAACAAATAACCGGGGGTTTTATTCATTCCTTTGGATTAATTTCTAGTATACAAGATAAAGAAAACCCCAATCAAGCATCACGCCTAATTGGGGTGGTCAGTTATTGTACGAGAATAATAACCCGAAATGTTGTATTAACTACGTTCTTCACTAATCAAAACATAACAGATTCTCTCGAAAAACTAGTTATCAGATGGTTTAGAATTAATTATTAGATAATTACAATAGCATCAAAAGATATATCGATACTATACCGAAACTAAATAGACCTACATTTTTTATAAAAACATAAATCAGTCAGGTGGGTTAAAAGCTTACCCCTATCGAGTACTTAAGAAACATATCGGGAATGGCAAACACCGTAACACCCACATCCACATGTTCAAAAATAGTGTATTGTCTGCCCAGACTAAACGATTGGGGTAGAACATTACCCAACATATCCCCATAACCATCGACATCTTCTCGGGTATCAATTCCAATACCGGTCATCATTTTACCGCCAAAGCGGATATGACTGTTTGTAAACCCGCTAAAATCTCCAAAGGCCTGAAAAAGCATCCCATCTATATCGAACAGCAATAGCCGTAGTGGTATGGTGGCATATGAGGCAAATGATCCAAAGCGATCTTCTAATAATAGGTTCATACCAAAACCAATACCGTGACTCGCATTTTTACCAATGATGGTAGAACCATGCTTATAGCTTAATTGCCCATCAAAATAGGTATAGTTAAATACCATGGTATGCACACCCACTTTAAAATCTAATCCCAATGACAGTGAAGACGGCAGTCGTAAAGTTCCGTCCGAAACAATTGAGCTAATTTCACGCTCTGTGGTCAGATTTGGCTTATTAGCCTGCAAACTATCCAATGCAACGGAGATATCTCCTTGTAATAATTCTTCCCCTGATGCCGCAATAAATACAGGTAAATAGGTATTCGCATAGGCGCCTTCTTGGGCAACCAAATTAAAATCAGGTACTTTTTTATACGTTAAGGAGGCATTAATTCCATTGAATGTCTGATATACAAAGCCCAAGGTATATCCGTATGCAATGGACCGGTAATCACCATAGGCATTCATACTAAAGGTATTTGTTTCGCCTAGTTCTCGATTTAAATTAGGATCGAATGGATTGTTGAAATAACGCTCATCTGCTCCACCCACCACAACCATACCCGATAAATCGGCTTGCAATCGTCTCACATTATCGAGTTGATATCTACTGATAGTTAGTCCTGCTGATATCCTTTTTGCCGGTGTATCTACGAGTTTGTATCCTCCACCGACACTCAACTTACTCATCTGAAGCTCCATCTGCATAAGCATAGAAATATTCATGAGTACGTCGAAACGTATCGCTACTTCATCGGTTCCTTGTTCCTGGGCTAATTTAGCAGATATTCCGGTTAGCCCCATGTCGAACTGCATACTCAAGGGATAGTTGTAGGAAGCGGCTAGCGTTAATTCTTCAGTCACTGGTGATGAAAAAGCCATCATCCCAATATCTGGACGCAAACCCGCATCTAAATTTCTTACCTTCGTGGGTTGAATGTAGGTTCCTGGGAATTGTGTCCAAACCGCTTCATCACCAAAAGTTTCTGTGATCGACGAGTCAAAACTGGCATTGAGTGAATTAAGGATTCGCTTGTTAAGACCAGAATTCATAGCAGAGCCCAACCCAAGTCGGCTGTTCAGCACCATATGACCAGAGTGATTAAAGGCCAACATGGCTGGATTAAGATCAACATTCAGCGCCCCGTTGTACACCTGTGTAGTGATCAACCCGCCCATTCCACTGGATCCCAAACTGCCACCAAGGGTGTTCATATTCAACCCGAAGTTCACATCCAGATAACCACCTCGAAATAAGTGTAACTCACTTGGTTCTGTGTCTTCTTCCACTTGTACATCCTGCGAATATACAGTTGCGCTCATCCCTAGTAGGACAAGAGTCAATAAAAAGGGCCGTATGTAGTTTTGCTTATGCATTAAAAATGAAGTGAAAAACTAAACCGTTGAGAGTCTTTAATCGGATCCATCACATAGGTGAAATCGGCCTTAATTCTAATGGCATTTTGTATCCGAAGATCGAGACCCGTACCCACCGTTATTTTGTCGTCTTCACGATTGTTAATTCCCTGCTCCGTTCCTCCTCTGAGCATAAACACTTTGGCAAGTCGTTTTTCAAAACCCGCTCGAACCCAAGTGGTCCGTTCGTTATCCATAGCAGGAACATAATCGGCTACCAGCACTAAATCCTCACCCATTCGACCCGATGCTCCAAATAGAATTTCCATGGGTAAATCTTCCGCATAATCGCCCTTAGCCGAATAGCTACTACTTTCTACCGCAGATGAACTCCACTGCATAGGTGCCCTATAATCCCGAGCCATTACACCAAATTGAATAGATTCGTTAACGTGCACCAACATGCCTAAATCGACGCCAATTCCAAAGGCGTCCCCCGTGACTTGCTGACCCATTCCAATACGTATTTCCTCAGGATCAAATACCTGATAACTATCTTCTGAGAGGGTATTTTTTCCAAAAGTAGCACTTCTGTATTTGACTGCAGCCCCAAAGGATAAAAATTTAATTCGAAACCCATAGGCAGCATGCACCGATAACTCGCTTAAGGCGTCGTCTCCGGAAGAAATTAACGCAACTCCTAAGGATTGATTTTGGCCAAATGAAGGAATGGTCATGGCCGCATAATTATAGGTCACCAAACCCCAATGGTCTAACTGTGAAAAACCAGCCTGAAATCCTTTGGCCTGGCTGAGACCAGCGGGATTCCAATAGGTGCTATTTTCATCATCGGCCAATCCAACAAAAGCATACCCCATTGCCACGGGTCGGGTGCCAAAACCTACATCTACAAAAGATCCTGGAATGCTAGAAACCTGCTGGGCTAAAATTCCGCTTTCAAGGATGGAACTTATCACCATAACGAACATGAGCATAGCCCCTCTAAGGTACCTAGCACCTTTTGTTATGAAAGCCATATGTACGATAGGATTACACATCATTTGATTAATACAACAGGTAATAATTTAATCACTTCACCAGACTGATCTTTAGCCCGAATTTGTACCACGTATCGTCCATTCCTCGCCATAACCCCCGCATCCGTAGTTCCATCCCACCGTATTTCAAGTGAAGAGGATGCCGAGCCATAACGACCGGGTTGCTGTAAATCATCTTCCACCAAGGTACGCACCAACTCCCCTTTGATATTAAAAATCTGAATGTTCACTTTCACGGGTGGATATGCCGAATCCAACCAATATCCAATTCTTAGGGGTGCTATTTCCGGGCTGAAAGGACTGGGAAGTACGGCCGCATATTTTAAACCTAAAGGTTCATTTTGAGCCAGTACAGCAAATTGACCTAATGCACTAATTCCCACGGTCCCAACGGATGGAACCTCTTCAACCCGTTTATTGGTAAGGGTGGTCTGCTCCAATAACTCCCACTGTAAGGTAGTGTAGTTAAATTTAGCAATCTCCCTCAGACCGGTATTGAAGGTCATGGTTGTGTCATCGGGAAGGCTTAGCAAGGCTTCTTTCATCAATGGGCTTCCCGAAAATGATAATACGTATATCTTATCGGAAACCGTATAGGACTGATCGGTTCCCTGGGCGAATACAAATTTCTTAGTGGTAGGAGGAGTGCTCTGACCTAAGGATAATTGTGAGGGGATCTCAACGGAACCCTCGGCTAAATCGAGTGTTAATCCATTGCCATCGGTAAAACTGTACGATTCTTCGGGAAGCACTCTAGCCACCAGTTCTACCACATCTGATACTTCTGTTAAACCTGATTCAGGGTCATACACACCCACGGTAAAGGACCCTATAATTGCATTACTAGCTGGGGTGAAAACCCCTCTAGAATCCACGGATCCAATAGTGCTTGGGGTCACCTCCCATTCCAAATTATTCCCTAATACCACACTATTTCCCGAGCTATCAATGGCGGTATAACCGAAAAGATGCGTGCTGGCATTAGAAATTTGTTTTGCTGGTCGGCTTACCACAATAGAATCGATGGGGGTACTCTGTATTTCAATATCTATCGTCTGACTAAGGGAAGCCCCATCGTATTGGGCCGTCACCTTAAATTGATAATTACCTGCACTCAGGGTTTCAAGAGTCACTTCGGTTCCTTGTAATGCACTCAGTCGAATTCCGCTGGCATTATTGATTAATGACCATTGCAAACTACCCACTGCCGAGTCACCTTCAAACTTAGACTGAAGCGACTTATTAATACCATCTCTGAGCTCAGCCTTCAAATCATACACATCTCCTAAGCGGACTTTCTTGCCTTTGAGACCGGGAGTGATTCTTAGATTACTCAAAATACCACTGGCAAGCGGTACAATGGTTTGTTGATCACTCACATATACCACCAAAGTTTCAGGATCTCTAACAGAGGTGTAGAGGGTAATGGGTTCTACAGATCCAAAAATTGGAAGAGATGCTTGTAAGGTATCTACTCCCACTTCTGAAAGCGGATTCATGGTTAGAGCTGTAAACTGAGTTTCCGATTCTCTTTTGTAATAGAGGGTAGCCGCGACATCATTCAAATGCTGTCCGGCCGCGCCCAAAACGGAAACGGGGGTAATCTGATCGGCTAAAATCTCCGTTACAGGTGCTTGGACATAGGGCAGATAAAATGTGCTATCTACAACGGTCGTATCGGAATTCAGGTCAATTCGTATGGTCGATTCAGGGAATAAATATCCTTCTTTCGCGATACTTAAGGTGTATTGGCCCTTCTTTAAGTTGGCCGTGGAAGCGTACACACCATTCGTACCTGTAACCACTTTTTGGGATTGGCCACCTGAGATACCAAACACCAACTCTGTACCAGGAATAGGATCACGTCCATCATTCACGCGTATGGTTATTTGCCCACTTGGGAGGTAGGTGTCCGGTAAGGTGATTCGCTGGGTAACTTGCTCGGCTTTGATGATCCGGGTATAGGTCTTGGTGAATACCCCAGAGCTGATGGTAAATTGATACTGAGTGGAATCCCCCTCTACAATAGAAATTGGCAGGGTTGCAAAACGAAAATATCCATCTTCCCCCGTAGTTGTTTGAAGGGTGGTTGATGACTGAGCACGAACCGAAGCTCCTTCAAAGCCGTTGGAGCGTAATAACACACGACCAACAACATCTACATAGCGTGGTTGAAGACTCATATTTTGATTGGTCAAAGAGACTCCTTCACCGACTTCTAAAAGAAGGGTGTCCTGGGTAAAACCCTCTCGAGTTGCGACCAAGGTGTAGGCACCCGCCGCAACCCCATCAAAACTAAAGGCTCCTGATGTACTGCTTAGCTGTTCAAAACTTTGACCGGTACTTCCCAAGGTAGCTTTTACTTTCACGCCACTAATTCCATTGGCATTAGGATCTAGCACACGCCCGCCAAAACTAGCATTATTGGAAATTAACTGGAAAGTAACCGTAGTTGAGTCTCCAATAGATAAGGTTTGAACTACTTCTGAAGGGTTCGCCGTATAATCTTCTTTGGTCACCCGAACCGTATACGTAGTAGCTTTAATTTTTGAAAACCGGGCAATTCCACTAAGTCCGGATTTTGAGCTCAACACGATGGTCGTGTCACTTGAAATAATGGTGGCTTCCGCATTGGAAGCAGGAGCCCCATCAAAAAGTACCTTTACGTCAAGGGTCGCAATATTGGACTGAGCTGTAAAATTGGCGCTGGCTTCCGTCCTATTTTCCAAACTTAGATTCCTAAAAGTAGGGTTAAACTCATAGCCCAATAACTGCGGTTCAACCCGATAATTTCCTGCCGCCAAATAGCTAAAATTAAAGTTACCTGAAGGATCCGATTCGACAATATCAACAATTTCATCGGTTGAACGATCGATGAGCCGTACGGATGCTCCTGCAACTCCCACGGTTCCGCTGATTGTAGCCTGGGTAACCGTTACCTCAAGCTTGTCGTCCAGTTCAGTGGCCGCCTGCCCTACAGGAATCGTGGCGGATAAACTTCCGTTTTCATAGCCATCCCGATAAATATCCGTAGCTAAGGTGTACGAACTTCCATTTTCTATTTCATTGAACTGAAAATTACCATTTACATCGGTCTTCACACTGTAATTGTTATCCTGATTTGAAGCGATAACCGTAACACTGAACCCTAGAGAATTCTCACTTTTATCGGTAACCTGACCAGAAAGTGTTCCAATATTTGTAGACAGAGAGACATCATTTGAAACCGTATTTCCAGCTGTTAAGGTTACGAAACCAGAATCACTTCGAAACCCTTCCTTAGCCGCAATAAGAAAGTATCGCCCAGCAGCCATTTCAGAAATGGTGTAATTACCACTCGCATTGGTGAGGGTAAAACCGGATCCATTTTCTCCAGAAATACTGATTTCGGCATCTTTAATCGTAGAAGTGGTTCCCGTTTGTACTACGCGACCCGTAATTCCAGCATTGTTCAACTGCAAATTCGTGATGCTTACACCAACGCGTTCACTCGACTCTTCGGTAAGTGATACGGATTGGTCTTCCGGGGAGGTATACCCCGTTTTAGTAGCATTCAGGGTATAATCACCTAATTCTAATGCGTCCAACTCGTACGCCCCACTGGCATTGGTAATGGCCGTATACACCGTTCCATTTTCATGCGTCGCGGTGACCGTAGCGTCGGCTAAGGTAGATGCACTAACATCACTAACCGTTCCAGATATTCCCCCATTTTTTTGGACCAGGGACTGATCCAAACGGATAGTAGCACCATCAGAAGCGGTCTGTGCAACTTCCAGGGTCACATAACCCGATTTCGAATAATTGATTGTATAAGAACCACCAATCAAATCATTAAAAGCATAGGTTCCTTCGGCATCGGTCACCGCCGTGGCTCCTCCTCCCTTAGCACGAGTTGCATTCACCAACACCTGATCCAAAGCATTCCCCGAACCATCGGTGACCGTCCCTGAAATAAAAACAAAATTCTCGCTAAGGGTAAAATTTACCCCTGTTACATTTTGACCGATGCTTAGAGTCGTTGTTTTTTGTTCCGCATTATATCCCGGCTTTTGAACCCGAAGAGTATAGCTATTGGGGTCAAGACCTAGAATATACTTTCCGTCGGTTTTGGACACGGTAGAATCCACTTTATTTCCCGACCCATTCAAGGCATATACTTTGGCGCCTGGGAGTACACCTCCGCCACTCACCGATACCGATCCAGTTACCGATGAAGGATTCGAGCTCAGAGTAAAATCAACTGCGGTGCTACTTCCAGCGGATTGTACACCAGAACTACCCGTCTCACTTTTGTACCCGTCTTTTTCCACAAGAATACTGTAATCAACTTCCGCAGGTATGCTGAAGGCATAGGTACCGTTAATTTGGGTTTGAGTGGTTTGACTGAACCCATCTGCGGTCAGGGATACGGTAGCACTACGCACTGCTTTGGTGCCGTCGGTGACCGTACCGCGCAGGGTAAAGGTGTTTTCAACCAGAGAAAAATTCTGATTAATCACCGATTGACCCGGCCCTAAGGTAATGGCACTGGTCGAATCGGGAAGAAATCCACTTTTTCGCGCCGATACTACCCACGTTCCAGACTGTATATTAAAGGTGTAGGTGCCGTCTGTAGCATTGCTGAGTACTACTTTTTGACCCGTACTTGTATTTCGAGCCGTTAATTGGGCATTAGTCAGGGCCAAACCACTTGAACTCACCTTTCCTGATATAGATCCCGCGTTGGGAGTCATCTCAAAATTGATGCCCGTTAAATCCTGCCCAGCCGAAACACTCACACTTTTTGGTGAAGGAGAAACCAAACCGGTCTTAGAAACCGAAATGGTATGACTCCCTTGAGGTACACTCATCGAGTAATATCCACTGCTATTGGTTTGGGTAGTCCCCACACCCGCCACGGTTACTGTAGCATTTGAAACCCCATTCCCACTTGGTAAACTTACTGTACCAGAAACCGAACTAGCATTGGGCACCAATTCAAAATCCATACCTGAAATGGTTTCTCCAACAGCAATTCCAATCACCAATTCCCGTTCTTGATTCGACGCGTAGTTTTCTTTGACGGCTACAATGGTATAAGAACCGCTTTTTAGAGACAAGGTATACTGCCCATTACCAGCACTGGTCGTCTTAATAACGGTTCCAACCGAGGGCACAGCTCGCACTTCGATGTTACCAAACGGACTTAAGCCGGTGGACCCATCTTCATTGGTAATCCGCTCGCGAACAAATCCAGTAACCTGATTCGCATTTCCAGTAAGGGTAAAATCTTGGTTTTGAAGCACATCTCCCGTAGATAGCGATACGGTTTCATCCTCGGGTTTCACAAATCCTACTTTTTCAACCGACAAGGTCCAATTCCCACTAGAAACTGTGAATTGGTAGGCCCCTGAGCCATTGGTTTGCACCTCATAATTCTGACTTCCGTTATCAATACTCACGGTAGCTCTGGACACCGCGTCCCCTTCCTCGTTAAACACTGTGCCCGACACTGTAGCCTGATCATTGGTTAACACAAAGGCATCGGATACTGACTTCTGCTCGTTAAGCCCCAAGGTGATTAAGCGGGCAGTTGGGCTGATATAGCCCGATTTCGAAACCGAAACTCTATAGCTGCCTTGATCCAAAGAAATCGAAAAATCACCGTTCACCCCGGTATTGGCGGTTTTAACTGATCCGTCATCGGTCTTTACGGTTCGAACCGTAGCATCCTCAATGGTCGCCCCGCTCTCATCCTTTACCACTCCAGAAATAGAAGAGGGCAAAGGATCTAAAGCCAGTTCAAAGTAGGTGGTTTGTTGATCCCGAATCACCGCCGTGGTAGATGCGGTTTCAAAACCCGATTTCACACCCGTAAACTCATAGGTGCCCGCCACCAAGCTATCGGCATACCCATCGGTTTGAACAAAGTAAGGAAGTGAGGGCGTTACCCCACCCGAAATCGCACGTGCGGTTACTTCAACCCCCAGTAGGGCCGAGTTATCCGCGGAACTGACCACACTAATATCAAACTCACCCGTTTCCACATTGTACTGGAAATAACGACTACTGGAAGTTGTACCTCCCCCTTTCGAGTTATTGGATACCACATTCCATTGATATCGCCCACTTTTTAGTGTTTGAAGCGCTGGAAATTCAATAAGGGTGTTGGTGGTTGTACTCGACCAAATAGGTACCGTTACATCAATGCCTTGTTGCTTCATCACCTGAAGCAGATTCACCGTATAATTGGAGGCCTCCGGTACATTGGTCCATTGAAAGGTAATCGTTTCCTCGGCATAATACTCGACATTATTCGCAGGACTCACCAAAGTCGTTTTAGGCACGGCATCCGGATCCACATAGATAAAGGGAACAATTCCTCCAAAAACCGGACTAGTATAGACCGGATTATTCTCTTCATACACATTTAGAACAGTGTAACTGTACTCTTGATTGGCATTCAACGGCGGAGCTTCATCGGTAAAAGGAGATTCCCGGTTGATATCCCCATAATCTCCCGTAGTGGTTTTGGTAATATACTGCCATACCACCGTCGCTCCTTCTATACTAATTCCTCCCTCATCATCTTCGACAATATCAAATGGAGTACTCGAAACAATTAACCAATAGGAAGGCACCCCCGATACCGCCGTCCACTGAAACGTGGGTGTGGCATTCGTAGTATTCCCTCTTGGTGCTACAATAGATGGAGCTTCATCGGCCTCAATAATTATTTGAACCTCATTAGAATAAAACACAGAGCCCGGATTGTTCGTCGCGTCTTCCTGAATGGCACCCGCCGTTCGAGCTGTGGAATTCGTAATTCTTGCATAATAACGCCCTACACTTAAGCCAATCCCATTCGGCACAAAATCTCCAAGGGTACCCGAAACATCCAAAGCCAGCGTTTGATAGGTGTTGGAAGCTCTACCGATCACCAACTTCGCGTTTTGCCCCGTTAGATTGAGCGCCGAAGCATCGAGTTGGGTCCACTCTAAACGAAACGCTTTGTCCTGCTTTAACAGCAGTTTAACATCGTACGTCCCGTCCGTATCCTGTACCGTTGGTGGCTTCAATATCATGGTCTGAGCCGAAACCATAGGCCCTAAAAACGCAATCGCCATCACGACAAGTACTACATGCCAATAAGCTTTTGTTAGTAAATTGCGCATATACCCAAGGTTGGATTAGGGGGACTAGATTGGTTCTTGTCTTACATTACGAGGTCATTCAGCTTCAAACCCATGACACGCAAAAATTAAGTATTTATGGGGCGCATACCAAAAATATGTGCGAGTTGAAGGGTTTTTATCACATCGCTACCAAGCTTTTAGCCTTCTTGAGCAGAAAAAATCACTCTAATTGAAAAAATAATGTAACAGTTAGCTCCTAATGGACTCTTTAACAATAACATATTTTGTGTGATAACAAATTAATTGTACCCCAGGCCTCATAACGGTTGAATCCTATGAGGCTTTTTTTTGCCCTTTTTTCCTATCCTCAGTTATCCTCTAAATTATGTATTTTATTCGGGTTGAAGGAATTTCGTGGCCATTTTACAGTCCACGTCTTTATCTAACCAAATCACACGACCAAATTAAGTATACCCACATTGGAGCTCATGATGGAACTACAGCTTAGCCATTTATCAAAAACCTACGCCAACGGAGTAAAAGCCCTAGATGACATTTCAATTACCATTAGCAATGGTATGTTTGGACTATTGGGGCCCAATGGAGCGGGAAAATCCACACTCATGAGAACCATTGCCACCCTCCAGGAAGCGGATTCGGGCACGGCTCATTTGGGTGGTCTAAACATTTTCGAATCTCCCATTGAGCTTCGTAAGATGCTTGGGTACTTACCTCAGAGCTTTGGCGTATATCCAAAGATGAATGCCTATGACTTACTTCATTATTTAGGCGAACTAAAAGGCTTAAGCAACAAAAAGGAACGCGATAACATCGTAGCTTCTGCACTAGAGCTCACCAATTTATACGATGTACGATTTAAAGAAGTGGCCGGATATTCTGGTGGTATGAAACAACGCTTTGGCATTGCTCAACTGTTATTAAACAAACCAAAGCTGATTATCGTCGATGAACCAACCGCTGGGTTAGACCCTGCTGAGCGTCAACGATTCCTAAATGTACTCAGAGAAATAGGCACGGATAACATTGTTATTTTTTCGACCCATATTGTGGATGATGTTAAAGAATTATGCACGGATATGGCCATCATGAATGGTGGTAGGCTGTTGCTCCATCAAACACCTAAACAAGCGGTAAAAGAATTAGAAGGGACTATTTGGGGCAAAATTATCTCGCGAGAAGAACTTGAGCAGTACGAATCCGAATACCAAGTTATATCCTCAGGTTTTAACGACGATCACTCCTTATCTGTACGCGTGTTTAGTACCGACTCATTAGCTCATGGCTTTAAAGCAAAACAACCCAACCTTGAAGACGCCTATTTTGTGGCCCTAAACAAACAGCAAATGGGCGAAGCTGTAACCCGTGAGGTCGCTTGATGAGTTCTTTTTCGACCATAGTTTTATTTGAAATCAAGCAATGGTTTCGGCGACCCAGCTACTACATCTACCTCTCGGTGATGTTTCTTCTTGCCCTCTTCCTTATGGCAGATTCCGCAGGTATATTTGATGCCATTGCAGTAAGTGTAAATTCCGCTACACTGGCCAACTCTCCATCGGCCATCAACGGCCTTTTGAACTTGATGAATGTATTCATCTTCTTTTTACTACCCGCGCTTATGGGGGGTACCATATACAAGGACTTTAAACATGAAATGCATTCGGTCTTATTTTCCTATCCTTTTTCGAAAAGCTCCTATCTATTAGGCAAATTCTTAGCCGGTTATACCGCTACCATGGGCGTACTTTTGGCTACCGCCCTTGGGATGATCATTGGCACCTTGTTACCGGGCACCAATCCAGACCTCATTGCACCCTTTCAACTGAGCTCATATGTGCAATCTTTTTGGATGTATCTGATCCCGAACACCTTCTTCTTAGGGGCATTTGTATTTGCAATAGTCACCTTCACCCGCAGTATAAGCGTGGGATTTCTTTCCGTACTGGGGCTCATCATCGTCCAAAGCATAGCGGATGCCTTGCTAACCGACTTGGATAATAAAATTCTTTCGGCCCTTTTAGATCCCTTCGGATACAACGCCAATCTAATCTATACCGAATATTGGACGGTCTACGAACAAAATGAAAATCCGCTACCCTGGGAACAATGGGTTATTGCAAACCGAATTCTTTGGTCACTGGTAGGCGCCAGTATATTTGGCCTTGTCTTTGCTAAATTCGAATTCCATCAGCAAGCGCTACAAATTAAGTGGCCTTGGGCTAAAAAAGGCGAGCGATTGGTCAAAAACAACTTTGGGGTGATGGGTAAAATTGTCCTGCCAAAAGCTAGTCTTCGCTTTAGCACTCAGGATCTGCTACGCCGATTCTGGGTGATGGGTCGCAAAGATCTGATCTACATCATCTCGGGGTGGCCGTTCATTATCATTGTCATTATGGCCATGATTCTGTCCTTGATTACTATTACCACAGGTTCTGAGATATACGGTACTCAAACGCTTCCCGTGACTTGGCAGATGTTAGAACTACCTGGCACCTTCTTTGGCTTATTCATCAATCTGTTGACCTTTCTCTATGCGGGCATGGTTCTTCAGCGCGACCATACCACAGGTATGGCTTCACTGCTTCACAGCACGCCCATACCTACCTGGATGATATTAGGATCAAAATTACTGGCCTTATCTTTGATGCAATTCATACTATTGGGAGCCGTGATGGCCATGGGAATAGGCATTCAAACCTATCAAGGATACTATCATTTTGAATTGGGCCTTTATATACAACAACTTTTTGGTATACAGTTTATTCATTTGTTCATATGGTCGCTATTTGCCCTGTTTATTCACACGCTATTCAAGAACTATTTCGTTGGGTTCTTTGTGCTTTTATTGGTGTCTATTGGCTTATCATTCTCAAGTCAAATTGGGTTAGAACAACTTATATTTAAATTTAATCAGGCTCCTCACACCCCTTATTCCGACATGAACGGCTATGGTCATTATTTGTCGGCGTATTTTAGTTACAAACTGTACTGGCTTGCACTCGCAATCACCCTCTATATCTTAGCCCTCTGGTTGTATCCCAGAGGTTCGTATCCATCTTGGAAAGAACGTTTTTCAGAAGCTAAGAAACGAGTACATACTGCTAATCTTACTAGCTTCGCCGTGAGTCTAGTACTCTTCTTAAGCCTAGGCTCTTACATTTATTATGTAGATAACATCAAATATGAGCGCCAATCCTCCAAGGAACAAGAGGCCTCTCAGGCCGAGTGGGAAAAAACATACGGGCATTATAAAGGAATCCCTCAGCCTCGAATCACAGCATCATTCATAGAGATGGATCTGTTCCCAAAAGAGCGGAATTTAGACCTTAGAGGCCGTTATACCCTTATGAACAAAACCAATTCATTCATTGATTCCATTCATATAGATCACGGAAACTTAACTACGGAATTTAGCTTCAGCGAATCATATGAACGAGTGCTTGAAGACACGGTCTTTAACTATGACATTTTCCAACTCACTACGGGCTTGGCTCCTGGGGATTCTGTGCATTTTCATTTTAGGATCTACAACAACGCCAATGAGTGGTTGCGTAATAATTCACCGGTTCTAGCCAATGGCACCTTCTTAAACAACGGAATATTACCTCGCATTGGCTATAATGCGGCAGGTGAATTGATTGGTAATGAATCACGAGAAAAATTTGGCTTAGCTCCTAAAGATCGTATGCCAAACCCTACCGATTCTCTAGCCAGAATGAACAATTACATTTCATACGATGCCGATTGGATCGATTTCGAAACCATTCTAAGTACCTCTACCGATCAAATAGCTATTGCCCCAGGTTATTTAGAAAGGGAGTGGATAGAAGGCGACCGAAGATACTTCCACTACAAGATGGATAGTCCCATCTTAAATTTCTATTCCTTCATCTCTGCCCAATTCGAGGTTGAACAAGATTATTGGTTACGACCCAATGGGGATACCGTAAGCATTGAAGTCTATCATCACCCAAGTCATGATTTTAATATTGAGCGTATGATTGATGGGGTTAAAGAAGCACTCGACTACAGTACGCAGGCTTTTAGTCCCTATCAGCACCGTCAAGTTCGTATTATTGAGTTCCCTCGAACAAGTGGGGGTTTTGCCCAATCATTCGCCAATACCATCCCTTATTCAGAGGCCATAGGCTTTATCGCAGCTGTCGATGAAGAGGACGAGGACGGTGTGGATTACCCCTTCAGTGTAAGTGCTCACGAGGTGGCGCATCAGTGGTGGGCGCATCAGGTGATTGGGGCGAACGCCAAGGGGGCAACACTTATGTCGGAAAGTATGTCGGAATACGTTTCGTTGAAAGTACTAGAAAAAAGGTATGGGGAAGATAAAATGCGCATCTTTTTAAAAGATGCTTTGGACCGTTATCTAACTGGACGAGCTTTTGAAGGTATTAAAGAACGGCCCCTTATGTACAACGAAAATCAACAGTACATACATTATAATAAAGGGTCCTTGGTACTTTATGCGCTCAGCGATTATTTAGGAGAGGATCGATTAAATGAGGCCATTAAAAACTATGTGCAAAAGGTCGCGTTTCAAGAGGCCCCCTATACCGTGGCATCGGAATTTGTAGAAGAAATAGAGGCGGCAACTCCCGACTCACTAGCGTACTTGATTGATGATTTATTCCGAACCATCACACTTTACGATAATCGTGTAGAAAAAGCGGAATGGTGGATGAACTCAGATAGTTTGTATGAGGTTGAGCTTACCCTTCAAACCGTAAAATACCGTAGTGATGAAAAAGGGAAACGCATCTATACCAATGCCAAGGGTGATAGCTTGATCCTAGAAAAAGAAAACCTACGAAGACCACTTCAATCACTACCCTTGAAAGATTACATAGACGTGGGGATCTTTACGCAAGACCACAAAGGCAGAGACTCGGTGCTGTATTTACAGAAGCATCGGTTTCAAGACATTGAAACCACACTTCGCTTCACCTTATCTCACGAACCTTCGGAAGTGGGTATTGATCCGTTCAACAAATTGATCGACACCCAATCCATGGACAATCGCAGAGAGATTATTCGAAGAGAAAGGAGTATAAACGGGTTGAAGGATGCAGAAGCAACAAATGTTGGAGCAAAGGAGCTGTAAAAAGTTTAATCACTCAGACCTAAAATACGATGATTTAAGGCCTGATCGGCTTCAGCTCCACCCGCAAAATCATCAAAGGCTTTTTCGGTGGCTTCGATGATATGAGAGGCAATGAACGGGGCTCCTTCACGAGCTCCTTGTTCGGGAGATTTTATGCAACATTCCCACTCAAGCACGGCCCATCCATCATAACCATACTCGGTGAGTTTGGTAAATATACGTTTAAAGTCGACCTGTCCATCCCCTGGTGAGCGGTACCTTCCGGCACGATCTCTCCAGTCTCCATAACCGCCAAAAGTTCCCTTTTTTCCGGTTGGATTGAATTCGGAATCCTTTACATGAAAGGCTTTAATAAATTCATGGTAATGATCGATGTAGCTTACATAATCGAGTTGTTGAAGCACAAAATGAGAAGGATCGTACAGTATACTCACCGCTTCATGCCCACCTGTGGCCTCTAGAAACCGCTCAAAAGTAACTCCATCGTGAATATCTTCAACCGGATGAACTTCATAACAACATGCGACCCCTTGTTCTTTGAATACATCCAATATTGGCACCCATCGTTTGGCTAATTCTTGAAAGCCCTCATCTATTAGACCTTTCGGTTGTTGTGGCCACGGATGCACCATAGGCCATAAAAGTGAGCCCGAAAAGGTAGCATGAGCCTTAAGTCCTAAACGTCTAGAAGCTATTGCCGCTTTTTTTACTTGGTCAACCGCCCATTCGCGTCTGGCCGGCTCATTTCCTTTCAAATGATCGGGAGCGAACACATCGAACATAATATCATGAGCCGGATGCGTGGCCACTAGTTGACCTTGAATATGCGTGGATAATTCAGTGATTTCTAATCCATAAGTAGCCACTCGACCTTTGAGTTCATCGCAGTAATCTTGACTTTCGGCTGCAAGATCAAGATTAATCATAAAGTCCACATTCGTGGGAATCTGAACGCCTTTATAACCCAGGTTTGCTGCCCATTCACATAATCCCTCTAGTGAATTAAATGGAGCTTTGTTGTCGATGAATTGCGCAAAAAATATGGCTGGACCTTGAATGGTTTTCATTTGGTGAAATTACAATGGTTAGTATTCGGTAATTATTTAATGGGACACTTCAACCCAAGTATTTCCAGACTCCGTTGAGGACACCATCGCATCTATAAGTGACATGCCGTGGAGGCCGTCATCAATACCTGGATAATCGTATAACTCATCAGGAGAGAGCCCTTCTGCATGAGCCCTAACTGCCATCGCAAAGTTTCGATAAATATTGGCGAAAGCTTCTAAATATCCTTCGGGATGACCAGAGGGTACCCTAGCGTGAACCAGTGCCTCCTTTGCTAAATAACTATTATCAACTCCTGTGCGATAGACCTGATTAGGCGCGCCATGCCGTTTAACCAAGAGGGTATTTTCATCTTCCTGACACCATTGCACGCCTCCTTTGGTACCATACACGTTTATGGTAATGGCATTTTCCTCTCCGGCAGATACCTGAGAACAAATGAGTACTCCAGGAACGCCTCCTTCAAACTCTAGAAGCGCCGATGTATCGTCGTCTAACAAGCGACCCTCAACTATTTTCGACATGTGTGAGAGCACTCGAGTAATGGTTAAGCCAGAAACGTATTCCGCCATGTTTGCAGCATGAGTTCCAATATCACCGTAAGCGCCGGCCTTCCCTGCTTTGGTGGGATCGGATCGCCACTCCGCTTGTTTTTGCCCCTCATCTTCTATCTTATCGGTTAACCACCCTTGCGGATACTCGACAACGATCTTTTTAACTTCTCCCAGTTCCCCTGCAGCCATCATAGCTCTTGCCTGCTTAACCATCGGGTAGCCAGTATAGGTGTGAGTTAAAGCAAAGGGAAGCCCGGATGTTTGTACCGCTTTCTGAATATCCAACGCCTCTTGCGTGGTGAGGCATAGAGGTTTATCACAAATAACGGGAAAACCATGCTCTAAGGCCAGAATAGCAGGGGCGGCATGAAGGTGATTTGGAGTTACAATAGACACTATATCCATGCGATCACCTTCGGGACGTTTGGCTTCTTCTTTTATCATCGTTTCCCAAGAAGTGTACACACGATCTTCCGGTAAGTAAAGTTTTTGTCCCGTTAGCTTACCATTATCTGCTGATCGACTAAAGGCTCCACAAACCAATTCAATTTCTCCGTCTAAGTTTGCAGCCATACGATGAACGGCCCCGATAAAGGAACCTTCACCGCCTCCGATCATACCCATTCGAACTTTTCTATTCTTCATTATTTACTTACCTACTAATAGTTGATCGTCTTACACTGATCTAGGGATTGGTACATGATATTTATGCTGGAGAAGTTTCAACATCTGAAGATGCATCTGAAGCTTCCAAGTCGGTGGATGAATCCCAAAACAAGGCAAAAAAGAATGCCGCCACCAATAGGGCCACCACACCAGGCATCACCCAAAATGGTTGAGCTCCTTGCATCCACCCTTCTAGGGTTGAACCATCCAGTGCGATAGAATCTCCCCACCAGCCCAACACATAATTACCTATCAGCATACCTGCTCCGTAGGTGAGCAGATTAAAAAATCCTTGGGCACTCGCACGTAAATGCTTAGGTGCTTTTTTGTCGACATACAGCTGTCCGGTAACAAAAAAGAAGTCGTAACAAACCCCATGTAAAGCAATACCTAAGACAATAAGTGCGGTAGAACTCGGGAACAGCCCAAAGAGTAAATAGCGCGCCGTCCATGCTAACATCCCTACCAACAACATCCATTTCACTCCTAAGCGCGCCAAAAACAATGGAATGGCAAGCATGAATAACACTTCACTCATTTGGCCAATAGCCATAAAAGAGGGAGACTGCTCACCAAAGGCCACCGCAGCTATAAAATCATTAGTACGGGCATAGTAAAAGGCTAAAGGAATACTAATGGCAAAACTACTAAACGAAAAAATAGCGAAGTTCTTTTCACTCAACAGTTTCAGTGCATCAAGACCCAAGGCTTGTTTTACATCAAACTTTTCTCCTCTTGCCGAAGGTGGCGTCGCAGGCAGAGTGAAGCTATACAGCCCATAGAATAAGGACAGTACAGCACTTACTTTTAGTGGAATATTTGTAGACTGAATATTGCTTTCAACCCCAGTTATCCAACTTAATAGGGGGATATTCACAAATCCCAAAACCGTTCCTGCTATCAAAAATCCTGCGAGGATCCAACCGATGGTCCCCCAAACTCTAATTCTTGGAAATTCACTATCAGGATCGTCGATATTTGCGAAAGCGATGGCGTTTACCAATGCCAATGATGGCATATAGAGCATAAAATAAGCCAACATAATCCAAATAAAGGTTCCCGAATCCGTTACTCCCGCGGCGATCCACAACAGAACCGCCCCTATAAGGTGACTAATTCCATTAACTTTTTCGGCATTGAAATAGCGATCGGCTAATAAGCCCACAAAAACAGGAGCCAACAAACCCGCCCAGTTATGAGTCGCATAGGCGCTTCCAATAATAGTATTCAAACTCTCTTCACCTTCAAATACCTGGAGCAAATAGGCGCCCATAGTCACAAAAAAAGCCCCCCAGATGAAAAACTGCAGGAACATCATCAAACTCAACCGAAACCGAAGTGATTGCATCATAATTGAATCTTTAAATTGTAGATTACTGCTAAATACCTTAAATAAACCGTTCTCTTAGGCTTTTTAGCTGGCCTCAAATAAAGAAAAGTCCGCCTCAATTAAAAGAGCCAATCACCATTTTATCTCACAAACTTCTTCACTCCACAACCAGAGTTTTTCTGCAATTTTATCGTTACTTGCCAATCGGGTGGATTGGGCAATTTTTTCATCCTTAATGTAAGCCCCTGAATGATTTTTTAGGTCGGGTGATAGCGCGGCATATAGAGAAGATTGAGCACCTTCCCGGTTCGATTTCATAAATAACGCTCCTAGTTTCCAAAATGCCCTCACCAGCCAAGTACTACTTTGACCGAAATTAGAACGAATGACTCCGGGATGAACCGAAAATACCCCTATCTTTTTTTCTCGCCATCGATCGGCCAAAGAACGAGTGAAAAGAATATTAAACAGCTTAGAATTACTGTAGGCATTCCAATTTGAATACTTTTTGCTGAGGGCAAAATCGGAGACATCTAAGGAAGCCCCACGATGAGCCTCCGATGCCACATTCACTACACGGGTTTCAGAGTCATCCTTATTGGAAGCTAGCAACACTTCTCTCAATTCATAGGTAAACAAGAAATAACCCAAATGATTTACAGCAATAGTCGACTCTATATTTCGAGCGTCCCTTTCTTCTTTTGCCGCTAAATAGCCATGATTATTCACCAGTAATTGTAGTGAGTTATACCGAGATCGAATCTGTTCAGCAGCGGATCTAATCTGTTCCTGATCTATAAAATCACATACGATGTACGAGATCTTAGCCTCTTCAAACCGCTCCAATAAACGCTCCTGCGCCATTTGAGCTTTTTGTTCATTTCTACACACCATCACCAGTTCAAATCCCTTTTCTACCAGGGCCAAACTGGTTTCAAATCCTATGCCCGAATTTGCACCCGTAACCACTGCTACTCTATTCTCTCTAGATGTATTCATACTACTATTCATTTCGTTGTTTGTTTTAGGAAAGAGGACTCAAGTCTTATCTACAGCCTTTTTCAATTTATATGTATCTTTACAAAAAAATCAGAGGAATGATTCAGGAATACCTTAATTCTATAGATAAGTTTGTAGTCGTTGGAGATCGGGTGCTTATCAAACCCCGTGACATGGAAACCCATACAAGAAGCGGCTTAGTCTTGCCGGCTTCGGTTAAAGAAAAAGAAGAGATCCAAAGCGGTTACATTCTAAAAACAGGACCCGGTTATCCTATTCCAAATACCGACATAGACGAGTCTTGGAAACCGACAGAAGACACCAAGTACATAGGTATGCAGGCCATCATTGGTGATTTGGCTATTTTTCTAAAAAGTAGATCTCATGAGATTGAGTTTGAAAATGAAAAATACATCATTGTGCCTCACTCTTCTATCTTACTACTTATTCGGGATGAACTCGAACTCTAATTCCGAAACTCTACCCCAAATTAAGGAGCATTCTCTGTTTGAAGATGCTCAAGCTATTCTATTAGCCAGTTTATTTATTTCTTTTGGGGTGGCTCTTTTCACCGAACAAAAGTTTCTTATTGGGGGAACCGCTGGAGCGGCTTTTTTAACCTCTTATGCTTCACAATGGAGCTTTGGTCACGTATTTTTTGTGATTAACATTCCTTTTTAAGCCTTAGCACTTTGGCGACTAGGATGGTTCTTTACCCTCAAAACCTTTTTAACCGTTGGGCTGGTCTCACTGCTCTCTGATGTAATTCCGTTGTGGATCAGAGTAGACGGTGCACATCCTCTGTTTGCAGCAATTTTTGGCGGATCGTTAATGGGGGCAGGCTTGCTTATGCTCTTTCGTCACAAAGCCTCACTTGGAGGGCTCAACATCCTCTCGCTTTACCTAAGTAAGTATCACGACATGAATGCGTGCAAATTTCAAATGATCGTAGACGTCACCATCATCATCTTGGCCATTTTTATTGTCGATATTTGGGCAACGCTTTACTCGGTATTAACCGCTATATGCATGAACGCCGTGCTCGCCATCAACTTTAAAAAAGGTCGTTATTTGGCTTCACTCGATAGCTAGCGTTCGACCCTTCCAGATCCTCCGAATGAAATCCTAAGGATTAATGTCTTAGAT
>JAYPDB010000016.1:20660-22475 GCA_038125045.1 Bacteroidota bacterium | reverse complement strand
AGTCAGAAGAAGAAGTAGAAAAGACGAGAAAAAAAGTGAAAATGCTTTCAAGAGTGGTAAACAACAGGGGGTTGAAGGTCAGTAAACAAAGGCTGAATCAGCCATGAGTGACTATTTGAAATATAACCAATTCAACAACCCTTTTCTCATCCTCGGGCTACTTTAGCAAGACTATTTTTCTACCACCGAAGAGGCCACAATTTGCCGCAATAGCTGACTGGTTTGATCACCCGGAGTATTCTTGGTTTGTTTCAACAAGATGCCCACGAGTTCAAGCTTAGGGTCGGCATAGTACTGGGTATTAAAATAGCCTCCCCAATCAAAGGTGCCTGCGCTTCCACGAACGCCTTCGGCAAAGCCTTCTTCGGTGGTGACACCAAAGGCCAAACCGTAGTACTCCTTACCCCCACCAAAAAGGTCTCCCGTTTGATTGCTCATAATGAGATCGATGGTGGCAGGACTCAAGATTCGGTGCTCATTGAACACCCCCCCGTTTAGGTACATTTGAAGAAATCGAGCATAGTCCTGTGCGGTGGAACTCAGGCCAGCACCACCCGAGAAAAAGCGTTGAGCACCCGTCTTTGGATAGCTGGCGTCATAATATCCATCCGGATGGCCGGTGTATTCGACCCATTTTCCTTCGGAATTTTTGGTCTGCACAGGAACCAACCGTCGATGTTGGTTGGGACGTAAATAAAACTGAGTATCCTTCATCCCGAGTGGATCAAACAGATGTTCTTTTAGGAATTGATCGTAGGGCATGCCCGAGATAGTTTCAACCAGATAACCCAAAACATCCAATCCCTCGGAGTAAGTGAAGCGAGCCCCCGGATCGTGGTGAAGAGGCAAATTGGCCATGCGTTTTACGCTCTCGGCAATGGTAATATCTTCGGTGGTGTAGAGATCCACGACCCCTGCTTTTTGATAGATTTTTCGCATTCGAGCATCGCCATCGATGATGCCATAGCCCAAACCTGAGGTGTGGGTGAGTAAATGACGGATGGTAATGTATCCCTGGGCTGGGCGCGTGGAGTACGAGGAATCGGCCTCGTTGAAATCGACCAAAACGGTGTGCGCACCAAATTCGGGTAAATACTTCGAGATGGGGTCATCTAAGCGAAAGCGGCCTTGCTCCCAAAGCATCATCACGGCGGTGGAGGTAATGGCTTTGGTTTGAGAGGCGATTCGAAAGATATGGTCCGTAAGGTAGGCTTCCCCAGTCGTGGGATTTGCCGTTCCAAAGGCTTTTTCGTAGACCACATAGCCCTCTCTCATGATCAGCACGACTGCTCCAGGGATGTGATCTTGGGCGAGCGAATTCAGTATAAGCGTATCGATGTAGGCCAATCGCTCCGAGGACATGCCTACGGATTCGGGCAAGGCTGAGGGTAGTGGTTGTACTTCTGGAATCCCTACCGGGCCCTGCTCTCGAATTTGGGCGGTGGCTGTTGAACTAAGGTCTAGGGTAAGGGTTAAGAAAAATGATAAGCTGAAGTAGGCGATTAGTTTCGACTGAAATAGTTTCATAAGTATTTGGCTTGGGTGCTAAAAGAGATCATCAGGGCATTTTCTGACCGACATTAGAATCTGACCGACATTTAGAAGAGTATAGCTTAGTGAAAGGAGAGGTTCAACCCGTTTAATAAGAATATTTGATGTATGCGATCACATTAATTTCGACTCATCTGTTCATTCAGCAATCGCTGGGCGGTCTCCCAATCCAGTACCGAGGTAAGTCCGCCTTTCATGTGCTTATCGACGAGTTCTAAGGCGATCTGTGCCCCTTCCATGAGTCCTTGTTCATAGCTTTTTTGA
>JAYPDB010000016.1:16369-20560 GCA_038125045.1 Bacteroidota bacterium | reverse complement strand
GCCGATTGCCCATTAAAATTGTTTAATCTAAGACCGCTCACATTTTTTGCCTCTAAGGCATGGGTATAGTAATCAGGACGGTTCTCTCCCCAATGTATACTGCAATTATTGAGACGAATGTTATCTGCGTGACGAATACTGTACCCTGGATTACCATGAATCTCAATATCGTCATATTTGGTCGTTGGGCGGTTATCAAAGAGCCCACCTGGATAGTTGGTCTCTTTGTTCATGGTCATGTGAACATTTTCCAATTCGATATTAGAAATACGACTTTCAGCGGTCCCATTAATGCGAACGCTGTTTTCGGTTTGAGCCACAATATTTGAAACTTTTATATCGTGGATTTTACCAATGCTTGAGTTTTCTGATCGTGGTATAGCCGTAAATGAAATGGCCTCTCCTCTACCCCACCACGGCGCTGAGAAATATCGAGATTTGAAATTGATATCCTTGAACACAACATTATAAACACTGCCCTCATCTCGTAATTGTATAGTACAGCCTCTACAACATTGACGGACTTGGCATCTCTCAAATGTGATGTCATGAATGTCTTGAGTGGTTTCTGTTCCAATTTTGACAGCCGAATCTTGAGTTTCCAGTATGCAATCATGCACATATATGTTAGAAGAGGGACCGTAATCTTCGTTCTGCCTGGTCGCTTTAACTACAATAGCATCATCTCCACATTTGATATGGCAATTCTTAATTTCAACATTTCTACAGTGATCGGGATTGATGCCATCACAGTTTGGTAAATCAAGAACGTTATCTACTCTAATGTTATCGACCAGCACTTGTTCACATCCGATCATGTGCAAACCCCAAAGAGGAGCATTTCCAAACGATATATCTTTTACTTCTAAATCGTAACATGTATAAAGTTGGAACATGCGAGGTCGCCATTCTTTGGGTCGCCACCATTCATTTTCCTCATCATAATGCGTCATGAATTCAAGAGACTGACCGTTGATGTGTCCTGATCCGGATATGGTTAACCCTTCGGTATCCCTAGCAGTAATTACCGCTGGATTAACGCCATAATCCGCTCTATTTGTGCTAATGATTACTTCTGAATTATCTGCTAAATGAAAATTGATATGACTCTTTAACTCTATGGTGCCGATCATAAATGTTTTACCACCAGGAATAATCACTTTGGCACCACCACCAGCCAATGCGGCATCATTTATAGCCTTTTGTACGGCATCCGTGTCATTGGTTACACCGTCTCCAACAGCGCCATAATTCATCACATTAAACTCTCTAATGCTGTTTCTCAGATGTTTAGCTTTTGCAATTGTGGGCAAAAAATTAGCTCCAATTAATGTGGTTGCCCCAGCACGCAAACCTAGCTCAAGAATTTCTCGCCTATTAAATATTTTTTTAGTCATGGTGTTGGTTATTATAATTTTCCGAGTTGAAAACGCTATTGGCTAAACACTATAAGCAAAAATAAAAAGACCTGAAAATCAGAAGTATTTTGTAGGTTGAATCCTTTTTAGAACTTCTTCAACATTATGAATTCACATAAACTCAATCACAGTTATAGTACGTACAAACAAAAAATATCAGAGTACTTCAAAGGAATAACCTTTTATGACACCTCTGTTCATAATCATGAAGATTCTCTACTATTCATAGTCAAAATTGGGATAGAAAAGTATCTACTCGTTATTGGTGATTCATTAGGCTTTGATGGCATCGAGATGATCATTGATTCAGAGCTCACCCTATTGAAATGCGAACTCAATCCATTGAATGCCCAAAATCTTCGGGACAAATTTGATTTTACAAGGCCCATTTTAATTGGTAACATAGATTCATTCGGGTTTGGTGATCGTCTTGGCAACGCTGGAGTAGCTCATGTACGATCACTTACGCATCATAAATTTGTTCCAATTTTAGCACAACAATCCATTAGAGAATTAACAAGAACCCGTCGAACGGCTATTGAAGTACTGGATGCGGCCTCTTGGGCCGTATTCACTGCAGGATATCATGCTGGATTTGGAGCAGACGGTGATCACATCAAAACAACCGAAGATTTAGACTATTTTATAAGCGCTGGTTACACCATGTTCACTGTTGATCCCAGTGATTTTATCAATGAAGACGTCAAAACCTTATCTCAAGAACTTCTTGGTGCTGCGTATGAAGAATTGCCATGGAATGAATTATCAGACTCGCCCGATCAATTTTTACTCAGGCTTCAAGCACAAGAAATAAGCTTTGCTTCAGCTCTAGTCGTGCAACCTTCGGAGAGTGAGATTATGGAAGGAATGGTTAAGTATGGACGCGTGATCACTCATACCAAGAAGTTGCAGGAACATCTGAAATCAAATTATCCCGACTACCCATTTGAATTGGAATTATCCGTTGATGAATCTAAACATCCAACCTCCATTTTTGAACATTACCTCATAGTCTCTGAACTCCAAAAACTGGGTGTGGAATTAGTAAGTTTTGCACCTCGATTTTGTGGAGATTTCGAAAAAGGCATTGAATTTAAAGGGGATATTGATGAGTTCGTGAACGAATTTGTACTTCATAATGAAATAGCAAAACAATTCAATAAGTATAAGTTAAGCATCCATTCTGGCAGCGATAAGTTCATGATATATCAAGCCATTGGATCCCTTGAGGCAGGCAATGTGCATGTTAAAACTGCTGGAACCAGCTATCTAGAAGCACTTAGAGCGATTTCTGTTTGTGATCCTAATCTGTTTAGAGAAATCATGACATTCTCAATTAAGCGATTTGAGGAGGATAAAAAAACCTATCATATATCCGCTCATCTGGATCATGTTCGTGATCCCAATCACGTGAAGGATGAGGATTTAAAAACCTATCTAGACGATGATCATGCAAGACAAGTCTTACACGTGACCTATGGATCTGTTTTATCGGGTGATTATGAGGAATCAAAATCGTTTAAATCGAGGATATTGAAATCGTTGGCAGAACATGAAGAGCTCTATCACGATGTTCTACTAAGCCATTTCGAGAAGCATTTATCTGCCTTTAACTGATATTTTGAGTATTTGGTTGTTTGAATGCTAGTAGATTCAGGCTGGTGAGGTGTCTTTATAATGTACAATACCACTTGGTCACTCGATATCATGTAACCCACTCGGTATGAAAAATGGATTTCGCCAATTACACATCACAATCATAGGATGTTTCCTTGTTTCCTGTCAACAGCATCACGAATTGATTTTAAAGGACGCAACTCAAAGCATTCAATTTTCATCGGTGGGTCATGCGCTGATCAACAATAATAGTGCTGAAGGTGCTTTTGAATTAACTTATGAAAACTCAGTGATCCCCCATCAGATTTCGGGTGATACCTTGTTTTGGAAGATCACTCCAGAAAATTACAAAGGACCCTTTCAATGGTCTTCAAAAAAGTCACAGGTCCATCAAGCTCAGGTCTTGGAAAACAAAAAAGTAGCGGGGCAATTGGAAGTTCATGTGAACCAGCAAAAAATACTTGGCTATCAAATGGATGTTAAAGAAGCCCCTAATGGAGTGAATCCTGCTTTTCGTAGAAGTGGCTACATTCATCCTCTAAACACTCCCAATGGAAAGCGGTTAACGAGAATTCAACCAGAGGATCATTACCATCATTATGGCGTATGGAATCCATGGACCCATACCTTGGTTGAGGGCGATACGGTTGATTTTTGGAATCTAGCCAAAGAAGAAGGAACGGTTCGTTTTGCACAACTTATATCAGAATATGCTGGCCCTGTATTTTCGGAATTCAAGGTTCGCCATGAGCATATTGTCTTAATACATAACCAAGAGAAAGTTGCGCTACTTGAAACCCAAAAAATTAGAGTTACTCCCATCACCGATACCTCATACTATTTGGATTTCGAGATACATTACACTGCTCCAGAAAAAGCATTTAACATCATTGAATATCGATACGGAGGGTTCAGTTGGCGTGCTACTGAGGAGTGGGATAAAACAAACAGTAGAGTGTTAACTTCCGAAGGGAACACACGTAATCAAGCAGACGGAAGTCTGGCAAAATGGTATTTGATTGACGGAGCCTTAGGAAACGACTATGGAGGGGCACTAGTTATGTCTTCACCCAACAACTTTAATCACCCCGAACCCTTGCGTATTTGGCCTGATTCCTTGAGTGGAAATGGAGATGTCTTCGCCAATTTTGCCACT
>JAYPDB010000016.1:12768-16269 GCA_038125045.1 Bacteroidota bacterium | reverse complement strand
AACCAGGAATACGAAGAAATGGCATTGATTAATGCTGAAAATGAACTCACCCATTATTCCCAAGTTACCCATCCTACCATTGAGGTTTTTATTCCAGAAAATCCCAATGGATCTGGCGTACTCATCTTTCCTGGAGGTGGATATGCAAGGCTTTCCATTCTAAAGGAAGGCTATAAGGTTGCGAAGGAATTAAATGAAAAGGGAATTAGTGCCTTTGTGGTTAAGTATCGATTACCGAGTGATGTAATCATGAACGACAAAAAATATGGCCCTCTTCAGGACGCTCAAGAGGCCATTAGACTGGTAAGATCCCATGCCGAAAAATTCCAGCTTGATGCCAACAAAATCGGCGTTTTAGGATTCTCGGCAGGAGGACATTTGGTCTCTACCCTTCACACCCAATATGAAAGAGCAACCTATCAATCGCAATATCAGGTGAGTGCACGACCCGATTTTGCCGTTTTGATCTATCCGGTGATAAGCATGAACGATGAGATTACACACCAAGGATCAAAAAGGAATTTGCTAGGTGAAAACCCAACGAATGATTTGGTGGATCAATTTTCTAATGATCTACAAGTACATGAAGAGGTAGCCCCTGTGTTTTTAGTGCATGGCACGGATGATATTGTGGTTCCTGTTCAAAATTCGTTGAACTATTACCATGCCTTATTGGAGCATAACATACCTTCGGCCTTTCATATCTACCAACAAGGTGAACATGGTTTTGGATTGGGAAATAATGATGAAAATAAACGATGGATAGATGATTTAGGGGAGTGGATAAAGTTGCAGACCAAATAATGTCTGTAAAATTCCCGCGCCTCAGCCCGTTGATGAGCGTTTCTACCTTTGATCTAAATCCATTAGATTGTTGTGGGTACTATTGTGATTCCTTTCCACACTAATTAATGTGATTAGACATGGCGGCATTTTCAACAAACTCTTATCGATTCCTAATGGGTGGGCTGTTGTTCCTAGGCTTCTTTTTCTTTCGGGTTGAAGGGATCCAGGCCCAAACTCCACCTGATACCGAAGTTTTTTTGGCCGATATTCGGCTCACGGAAACAACTTTTGAACTTCTTCAACTCAAAAATGTATCCGAGAACGAAGGCTACGATAGCCAACCGTCCTTTAGTCCGGATGGTCAAAGTCTATTGTTTGCTTCGAACCGAGGAGGAGAAACCGATGTGGTGATGATGAGCGTGTGGTCTTTGAATAAACTCTGGCTCACCCATACTCCCAACCGTAGCGAATACTCTCCCCAAATGAGGCCCGGGCATCAGCAATTTAGTTTTATCACCCTAAGCCCGGATGGCGTACAGGATTTCAGGCTCAGAGAGGTGATCGGGGTAGATTCAACCCGAAATGAACAGATCATCGAATCCGAGAAGATCATTGGGTATTACACTTGGCTCAACGAATCCGATTACATCTGCTTTGTCTTGCCCAATGCAAACACTCCCACAACGCTTCAATGGCATAAGGGTTTCGATCCCGAAACCGAGCTGCCTAAAACCCATACCACGCTGTCCCCTACCCCGGGTCGAAGTTTTCATCCGCATCCCGATGGGCGGCGCTTTAGTTACATCGACAAGAGTGAGGACGCTTGGACCATTGTGCTGTGGAATCCCGAAACCGAGGAATCCTCGGTATACGCGCCTACCTTAAAGGGTGCTGAGGACATGGCCTGGCTACCCACCGGGCAAGCCATCATGGCCTCTGGCTCTCAGGTCTTTGTTTGGAATCAAGCCCAGTGGCAACTTCTCATGGATCTGAGTAGCGCAGGGATTCAAAACATCACCCGACTTGCGGTGAACAAGGACGGCGAAAAGTTAGCATTGGTCGGTGAGCTTAGTGCTCGTGATGCCAATAACTAGGATCTTGCTTCGCCTTATTGGTGGTTTTTCGGAAGGAGGAATGCGGTGTTCCCGACAGGCATTTTAGCACCCATGGATATCCCTCGGTTACATAGTAGCCGTACTGTCCATTGACGGTCATTCCGTTGCACTCATCCAAATCGCCGGCACCTGTAAAGGCATAATCATCGATGTAGAGGCCGGTGTAGCTTCCACCCGGATTGGTGTTGTCGGGTCCGGGACGATTGCCTTGTTTTAGGGTGTAGCCTGAAATAGCCTTTCGGACGTTTCCAGTGGCAGGATCTTTAAAATAGCTACCAAATATGGGGAATCCATCCGCTGCAAAACCAATCACTGGGGACCCTTCGCTGCCAGGCGAGTCATTAAACATGGCCATGGGACTTCCGTGATAGTGATAGGTTCCATCGGGTTGAGTGTGTGCATTATGCGCATCGGCGCCAAACTTTGAATCAATGCCTAAGGGATCGACCAACCAAGGATCACTGGGTGTACAGCCCACCGCAACGATTCCCTGAGGGTTGGCTTGAGGGGAGGTAGGACGGTAACAACCGGCCGACAACATATCCAAAACCACGCCATTGAGCATAATGGCATCGAAGTAGCCTTGGCTTAACTCCGTAGGTGTGCTCGCCTTGGTCGGATTTTGCTTAAGGGTAAAGGAACGGGTTACCTCGGCCACATCCGTAGCAAAACTAGCGGTAGCATCGTTAAAATTATGATTGGGGATTCCATTGACCAATATGGTGCAGCCGGAACTTCCTTTTTCTACACTTACCGTACCCTCAAATCCAACGTTGCGCTTGATATCTTTTACGGTTGAAAAATACTCGTTGATGTATTCCTCACAATCGGCGGAAGTTTCGGTAAATATCGCTTTAGTTATATCTTGAGAGGTGGTTTCCGTTTCGTTTGTGTCGTTGGATGCCGGTTCAGAGCTACAGGCGGCCATCAACAAAAGAGTGGTAACTAACCCAAGTGTTTTCATGTGTTTCATGTGTGTGTAATCTACTTCAAAGGTTTGGTGAAATTTTGAGACCAAACATACACATTAATCACAAAGTTTGCGAATGAGACCACTAAAGATGATGCCATGAAAGGGCACAACTGCAAACCAGTACAGCCTTCCCGAAATCCCAAGTGGTCGAAAGGTAGCGGTTTGAATAAGCATATCCCCTTCGATGTTGAACTCGAGCCACGCCTCCCCGGGTAGTTTCATCTCGGCAAAGAGCAACAGCCTTCCCTGGGTGGCATCCACATCGACCACCCTCCAAAAATCCAAGGCATCTCCCACCGAAATACTGTCTTGATTGGTTCGTCCTCGACGAAGCCCCACCCCACCGATCAGCTTGTCCAAAAAACCTCTGACCTGCCACAACCAAGTACCAAAATACCACCCATTATGCCCTCCAATACTCCAAATACGCGCCTGCGTTTCCTCTCGATTACGAATTGTATGTCGTCGAATATCGGTGAACACTCCAAATTTTGGGACAACGGAATATTTTTTGATGGCAATGGTGGTGCCACTACTGGTGTAGGAATCCTTCCATGAGGAGGCAATCTGATCTCGCTCGATTTTATGAAAGGCCTTTAGGAGCGCCGCTTCATAGGATATCGGCTC
>JAYPDB010000016.1:8279-12668 GCA_038125045.1 Bacteroidota bacterium | reverse complement strand
GACCTGCTTGGCATTCGTTTGTTCGATTCGAGATTTAAAATGCTCGGCACAGATAGCTTCAACCCGAGTAAAATCGACGGAGGTGGACATGGAATGTATGAGATAATAGGCTGCATCTATGCCCTTGGGTATGGCCTGAAGGGAATCAGGATCCGTAAAATCTACTTCGATGATCTGAAGTTGATCGCTTTGAATGTCCCCGATGGTTTCGAATTCCCACGGGTTGAAGCGTTTGTGATCTCGTACACAGCAGGTGACCTTATGCCCTTGTTGCAGAAGCTGAGTGAGTAATCGCTTACCAATGTATCCGGTTGAACCGGTGAGTAGAACATGCATAGTGTGTGGATTAGTCCTTTTGACTCATTTTTTCTACTACGCATACAGTAGATTAGAAGACGAGCCTACTCTATATAACTATAAATAGTTGCAATTTTCTCCCGACCAACTAAATTGCAATTATGGTGCTTGAAATAGTGTAAATTAAGTGTGATTATTACACTAAATAACCAATACTAATTATCTATTCGTGAGTAAAAAAGTTGTCACTTTTGGCGAGATTATGCTTCGCCTAGCCAGTCCTCATCACCTTCGTTTCTCTCAATCCAACAGCTTTGATGTCATCTATGGAGGGGGCGAAAGCAATGTGGCCGTTTCGTTGGCCAATTATGGTATTCCAACCGAGTTTGTAACCCGCCTTCCTGAAAATGATATTGGCGAGTGTGCCCTTATGGAACTTCGAAAACGCAATGTGGGCACCCAGCACGTCCTAAGAGGCGGTGAGCGTTTGGGCATTTATTTTTTGGAAACCGGTGCCGTGAGTCGTGGAAGCAAAGTAGTGTACGACCGCGCATACTCGGCCATGTCGACCATTGAATCAGGGATGATTGATTGGGAGCAGGTGTTTGCAGAGGCCGGATGGTTTCACTGGACGGGTATTACACCCGCTCTTTCACAGGGTGCAGCGGATGCCTGTAAAGAGGCAATCGAAGCAGCAAATCGATTGGGAGTAACCGTTTCCACGGATTTGAATTATCGCGCCAAGCTCTGGAAATATGGCAAAAACCCAGATGAAATTATGCCTGATTTGGTGGAGGGTTGTGATGTTATTCTGGGAAATGAGGAGGATGCCGAGAAGCATTTTCATATTCATCCCGAAGCCGTAGACATTACTCAGGGCGATACTATGGAGGCCGAGGCCTATCATAGCGTCTGTAAACAACTCAAAGAGCGTTTTCCACGAGCAAAAAAAATTATCACCACCTTGCGTGGATCCATTTCGGCCTCACACAATACATGGGCTGGTTTGCTTTATAATGGACAAGACTTTTTTACCACACGGACCTATCAAATCACCGATATCGTGGATCGTGTGGGCGGAGGAGATTCCTTCATGGGCGGTCTTATTTATGGTTTAATCACCTATGGCGAGAACGATCAAAAGGCGCTTGATTTTGCCGTAGCCGCTTCTGCGCTGAAGCATACCATTTACGGTGATGCCAACTTAGTTACGGTGGCCGAAGTAGAAAAACTCATGAGTGGCGACGCCTCGGGGCGGGTCGCTCGATAATTTTATAGGATTTTATGGCAACATTTACACGATTAGAAGTCGCAGCAACCATGTCCTCTACAGGATTGGTTCCCCTATTTTTTCACTCCGATGTTTCTCTGGCTATGCAAGTTCTTCATGCTTGTTATCGAGGAGGTGCACGGTTGCTTGAGTTTACCAGTCGTGGTGATCGGGCTCATGAGGTGTTTCGAGAATTGGCAGTATTTGCCGAACAAGAATTACCTGGCATGATCTTGGGGGTTGGATCGGTTACAGATGCCGCATCCGCTTCCTTATATATGGGCTTAGGTGCTAACTTTGTGGTAACTCCCGTGCTTCGTGAAGACATCGCAGTGGTTTGCAATCGCCGAAAAGTTTTATGGTCTCCTGGTTGCGCGAGTCTTACCGAGATTTCAAAAGCCGAAGAATTAGGGGCAGAAATCGTGAAATTATTCCCTGGAAGTGTGTTAGGCCCTTCCTTTGTGAAAGCGGTGAAAGGCCCATGCCCTTGGACCTCACTCATGCCTACGGGTGGAGTGTCGACCGATCCGGACAATCTAAAAGCCTGGTTTGATGCTGGCGTTACCTGTGTGGGAATGGGCTCACAGCTTATTACGAAAGAGGATTTGATGGGCAAGAATTTTGAGGCTATTGAAAAACGGGTTCACACCTGCTTAGCCACCATTAACGAGATACGATCCTAAGCCTATGAAACGAGTACTCCTGTTTTTACCCTTGGTTTTTGTAACTCTGAGTGTATGTTTTTTAGGGTGTAGCTCTTCGGAGGTCGAAGTTCGGGACGTTCGTTTGGCCCATGCCCTGAACACCCAACATCCCGTGCATAAAGGCATGATTCGCTTAGCCGAATTGGTAAGCGAGTATTCGGAGGGGTCCATTCAAATGACCGTGTATCCTAATCAGCAACTTGGATCCGAGCGCCAAATGCTGGAACTGCTTCAACTCGGAAGCATTGGGATGACCAAGGTGTCTTCTGCTGCTATTGAAAACTTTGTTCCCGACTTACGCGTGTTTGGACTTCCCTATCTTTTTGAAAATGAAGCCCATATTCTCCGTGTACTCAATGGTGAGATTGGCAAAGACCTATTGCTGGCAGGTGAGCCTTATTGGCTTCGCGGACTTACCTATTTTGATGCGGGAAAACGAAGCTTTTACACCAAGGAAGCCCCCATACTTCTTCCCGATGATTTAAACGGGTTGAAAATTCGAGTCATGGAAAGTCAGATGTCGATGAATATGATTCGAGAAATGGATGGCTCACCTACCCCAATTTCTTTTGGTGAACTGTATACGGCATTGCAACAAGGCGTGGTTGATGGGGCGGAAAACAATCCTCCTTCCTACATGACCTCTCGGCATTATGAAGTGGCTCGACACTACAGTTTAGACGAACACACCATGCTGCCGGATATGTTGGTGATTTCCACCTTGCTTTGGGAACAGCTGAGTGATGAGGAGCAAGGATGGGTTCAAACCGCTGCTGATTCTGCCGCTCGCTACCAGCGACAGGTATGGAAAGAAGCAGAAGTTGAGGCCTTAAAGATTATTGAAGAGGATGGTGTAGAGATACACTATCCGGACAAAGCTCCATTTATGGAAGCCACCGCAGCATTGTATGAGAGCTATAAGGAGAGCGATCCCGAGCTCTATCAACTCATTCAACGAATTGTTGCCGCCCGTACATCACCCGAAGCGGTTGAAATGATGGAAATAAAGGAGGACTCATGAAAAAAATTCATGATTATGTAGGCTACTCCATGGGAGCTATTCTGTTTGTTATGCTGCTGAGCGTAAGTTGGCAAGTCTTTACGCGCTATGTGCTCAATGATCCAAGTTCTATTACCGATGAGCTGTCTAGGTATCTACTGATCTGGCTCGGCATGCTTGGTGGAGCCTATGTAGCTGGTAAACACGAACATTTGGCAATTGATATTCTGCCCGAACGTCTGAATCCCGAAAACAGACAACGATTACAAGTACTCATCAATTGGTTGGTGGTATTATTCGTCGCTGGTGCCATGGTGATCGGTGGCGGTAGATTGGTGTATGTAACGCATACCCTTGGGCAAACCTCAGCGGCCATGCAAATCCCTTTGTCTTGGGTCTACAGTATCATCCCCATAAGTGGTGCGCTTATTGTGCTATTCAAGCTCCGCCCGATAAAACATTAATTTAGTTCACACTCCCCATGGAAATACTGGTTCTTATATTGAGTTTTTTGATTCTTCTAGCCATTGGTGTTCCCATTGCTTGGAGTATTGGTATGTCGGGATTGCTTACCCTTATGGTAAATTCCGATGCCCTTCCGGCTATGGCTACGATGGCTCAGCGCATGGGTACCGGACTGGATAGCTTCACCTTGCTGGCGATTCCATTTTTTGTTTTAGCCGGACAGTTAATCAATCGGGGCGGATTAGCTGAACGCCTCATACGATTGGCTAAAAATATGATGGGTGCCTTACCTGGTGGCCTTGCTCATGTTAACATTGTGGCAGCAATGCTCTTTGGAGCCATTGCGGGCTCGTCGGTAGCCGCGGCTTCGGCCATTGGTTCTATTTTGGGCCCAAAAATGGAAGAAGAAGGGTATTCTAGAGAGTTTTCTGCGGCCGTAAACATTACCTCTTCAACAACAGGGCTGTTAATTCCGCCCTCGAATGTATTAATCATTTATTCTCTGGCAAGTGGAGGGGTATCCATTGCCGCCTTGTTTATAGCGGGCTACTTACCAGGGTTACTCACCGGTATCATGCTCATGGTTGTGGCCTCTATTTGGGCCAAACGCAAGAACTTTCCTGTAGGAGAACGTGCGGCCTTCACCGAATTGG
>JAYPDB010000016.1:0-8179 GCA_038125045.1 Bacteroidota bacterium | reverse complement strand
GTACTCATTTTCACTCCTATATTTCTGCCTATTGTCACCGACTTTGGAATTGATCCAATCCACTTTGGTATCATCATGATACTTAATCTAAGTATCGGTATTTGCACCCCTCCTGTTGGTTCTATACTATTTGTTGGGGTCAGTATAGCAAAAACCACAATTTCTAAGGTTATACGCCCACTTATGCCCTTGTTCCTAGCCATGTTGGTGGCTCTTATGCTAATCACCTATTTCCCAGAGATTAGTTTGTGGTTGCCTCGTCAGTTTGGGTTTTAGCCTTTAGTTGTTTGGCTGGAACTCTAAAAGTACGGGGTTGAAAGGCAAGGTCTAAACTGGGTGATGAGATGAGATCTGACTTTGGTGATGAATGGGCGCTCATTCAAATGAATGACGGGTTTCTGCTCCTTGCACGAGCTCTACGGGATATACCTGTAAGGGTCGCCCCGTTTGTGATCGATACTGTGCGCTCATTCCTTGCGATACGTTTTCAATAGCTGAAGATTGAACCAGATTAAGTGTACAGCCACCAAAACCTCCCCCCATCATACGAGCCCCCAAAATAGCTTGGTCACCTAGGGCAGCTTCAACCAGAAAATCTAGTTCCTCACAGCTTACCTCATAGTCATTTTTTAATCCGAAATGGGTATCAAATAATATCTTTCCCAAAGCAAGCACATCGCCCTTTTGTAAATACGTCACAACTTGGTGAACTCGAGCGTTTTCTCGGCAGACAAAATCTATTTTCTTTTGCTCATCTGGCGATAATATAGAAGCATATGGTTCGACTAATGTTTCACCCAAATCACGAAGTTGACGAATATTAGAATCAAATTCTTGAAGCTTTTTGAGGGCCTTTTCACAGGTTTCTCTACGATCATTATAGGCACTTGAGGCCAATTCGTGGTGAACCCCTGTGTCGAAGAGTAGCCAGCTATATCCAGGGGTAGACACCGGGATATAGCTCTTATTCAGGTGTACACAATCCAAGAGTATGGCATGATCTTTCTTGGAAGAATAGACGGCATAAAAATCCATGACACCCGATTGAACTCCTGCAAAACGGTGTTCTACTTGCTGAGCCATTTGTATCACATCATCTTCCTTCATCTCAGCTGAAAAGATTTGGATAAGACCCTTGAGTACGCCAATAATGAGTGCGGCTGAAGAAGAGAGTCCAGCTCCAACCGGAATAGTGCTTGTGAGCATGAGTTGAAGACCAAAATCAATCCCTGTTCGCTCACGAAACAGGAGACAAGCCCCTTGTATATATCTACCCCAACCTTCTATAGGGGTAGCACTGGATAAATCGACGCGAAGCTCATCATCAAATTGATCGGAATAGGCACTGAGTATAGGGGACTTTGTAACCGACATGAACATATATACATATCGATTGATCGCTGAAGGCAAGACCCACCCCCCATTATAATCGGTATGTTCACCAATGATATTGATTCTACCGGGTACGCTCACCAGCAGCGGGTCGGTTTCAAACTGTTTCTTGAACCGTCTACTTATGGTTTCTAGAGCTTGATCATTGAGCAAATTTTTGTTCATTGATTTAAATTTTATTACATACCTAAGTTACTGAAATAACGATATTTGTTTGTATAATCTAGGAGTCAGTACATGCTCTGAAAATAATAAAAAGCAAAATTTGTTCATGAAATAATGATTATGTCGGCAAATTATAAAGCATTAGCATTTCTATCATTTTGGGCGCTCAGCACATCCTCCATTTTTGGTCAATTACGAATCAATGAAGCCGTATCTAGTAATTCCGAAAGTTTCTATGACGAGCAGGGGGATACTCCGGATTGGATTGAATTGTACAATGCAGGATCAGAGGCTATTTCATTGGCCAATATATTTGTCTCAGATTCCCCTTCAAACCTTTTTTTAGGCCCATTACCCGATAGCTTAGTGCAACCGGGGGCATTTGTATTGGTCTTAGCTTCCGACAAGACACTGCCCGATTCTGTGCTAAGCTACATTCATGTGCCCTTTAAACTGAGCGCTTCAGGAGAAAGCATCTATCTGGCCAATGGAGATGGAAGCTTAAGAGATTCATTGGTATTGCCTGCATTGGAAAGTGATATTTCCTACGGCTTAGATCCAGAATCCCTTCAACCCAGAAGATTCAATGTAGCTACGCCTGGTGCAGCCAACTCAAATAGTGAATTTCAAGAACGGTTAGAAGCACCCACATTAAATATCCTAGGAGGACTGTTTCACTCAGCGCAAACCATCTTACAGACCAATGATGGGCTAAGCGGAATGCTTTATTATACCCTTGATGGAAGCGAACCTACAACGGAGTCTAGCCCGTGGTCGGATGATGCTGGACTTGTTGTTTCCGAAACCACTGTGCTAAAGATAAAAGCCATTGATGAAGGTTTTGCAGTGAGTCCCACTCTAACTCAAACCTATTTTTTTAATATCGAACATACGCTTCCGATCGTTTCTTTGGTGGCCGACCCCGATTTATTATTCGATCGCAACGAAGGGATCTATATTAATTACGAAGAAGAAACTGAAATTCCTGCTCATCTTGAGGTGTTTGAACCCGAAGGTCCCTTAGCATTTGCAATCCCGGTCGGAGCCCGAATCTATGGGTCGTACAGCAGGCGATTTGATCAAAAATCATTCGCCTTCTACTTGCGTAACTCTTACGGTGCTTCGGAGCTCAAGTATCGTCTATTTGAAGAAAAAAGTATTTCGAATTTTCAATCTTTTATACTCAGAAATGCTGGAAATGATTTCAGCAATGCCCACATCCGAGATGCGGTTATGTCGAGTATTGTTCAAGATCATGTAGACCTAGACTATCAAGCGTATCAGCCGGCAGTATTGTACATCAATGGACAGTACTGGGGCGTACAAAATTTTAGAGAGAAAATTAGCGAACACTTTATTGCCTCTAATCGAGGGGTCGATAAAGATGCTATAGATTTATTGGAGGCAGGTGAAATTCCTTCGGTCAAACATGGCTCAGTAGATGATTGGATGTCTTTGCTTAGCCTTTTAGAAACCAAAGATGCTTCGCTTGAAGAGGATTACAAAGAAATTACTGCTAGCATAGATCTCGAAAATTACATCGATTACATGGTTACCGAAATCTTTTATGCTAATACGGATTGGCCGGCCATCAACAGTAAATTTTGGAAGGAACAAGGTCCCAACGGTAAATGGCGATGGGTTTTGTACGATCTCGAGCACGGTTTTAACCTGTACAGTGGGAATGGTGATTTTAATCTAGACATGATGGAGCATGTGCTTCAAACCAATCCTGACAGGCTTAAATATGGCAATCCATTATGGTCTACCCAATTGTTTCGAAGCTTGATGGAGAACGATGACTTCAAACGCCGGTTTATCACACGAATGGCAGGGATGATGAATACCACTTTTAATACCGAACGGATGATCGGGGTTATTGATTCTATTTCTGCCCTGGTAGAACCCGAAATGTTTGATCATGAAGTACGATGGGGATTATCTTGGCATCCATTTGCCTCTCAAGTAGAGGATATGCGCCATTTTGCTCGCAACCGACACGAGTACATGGTCGAACACATGCAAACGCATTTAGGATTAACAAGGCAAAACAGTATCACGGTAAATGTTTCCGATCCGGACCATGGACACGTACAAGTTCATAGAAGTTTGCCCGATGCCTATCCTTACAAAGGGTATTATTTTAGTGAGTACGATATTCAAGTAACAGCAATCCCAAAACCTGGTTATACCTTTGTAGGATGGACTGGTTCGGTGAGTAGCACAGACTCATCCATTTGGATATCGGTACGAAAAAGTGTAACCGCTAATTTTGAAGCTACCCACGAAGCTACGGGTTCTTTGGTAATCAACGAATTCATGTATAATTCAGCTAATAATACCGATTCTGGGGATTGGGTTGAATTGTATAATGGTAGTGCCTCAGAAGCGGACCTTTCGGGATGGACCATCAAAGACAATGACGATACACATCTTTATACCTTTGCTGAGGAGACCCGCATCGCTCCCAATGACTTTATGGTGATTGTCCAAGATACGGCGTTGTTTTTTAGCCAGCATCCTAAGAGTATACCTTTTATTGGCCCTTTCGACTTTGGCTTAAGCGGGAGTAGTGACGCCATCAGACTCTATGATGCCGAAGGTCGATTGTTCGACATCATTAGCTATACCGATGAAAGTCCATGGGATGCCGCTGCTGATGGAACTGGGTACTCGCTCGAATTGATTTCCCCTGATTTGGACAATGAATTACCCGAATCATGGAAAGCTTCCACCCAATTATTGGGGAGTCCAGGAAAAGCCAACACCGTTTTGGTCGCAAACGAAACCGATGATTCGGAGGTGGATGCTGCTCTTCCAAAAGGAATCCGTCTAGAGCAGAATTACCCAAACCCCTTCAACCCGAATACTACTCTTTCGTTTTATCTGGATGAAGCCACGGAGATTGACCTTATGGTGTATTCTATTACTGGGCAAAAAGTAGCCACTTTGGCGTCTGGAGTCTATGCCAAGGGATGGCATGACGTATCTTGGAACGCCACTGGAATGGCGTCTGGAGTATATGTGTACCTACTTGAGAGTGATCATTTCCGCTTGAATAAGAAAATGATGCTGATTAAATAACAACGGTAAATCGCAGACTGTAGATCTTGGTAGGAGTTCGAAGCAAAAGGTAGTACACACCACTAGCCAGTTGATGTGTTGGTATATGATAGAAAGGAGATTGCTCTAGTTCAGTGCTTAAGAGCCTCTGACCCAAGATGGAGTAAAGTTCAAGGGTTCCATCTAAGAGCCCAGATGTTGAAACCAGCTTCACCGCTTCCCCTTGAGCTACGGGATTGGGGTAAATGGCTAGATCAGATTCTGGTCCATTTGCAGAACTTGTGCCATCGGATACATAGGATCCCAGGCTTCCCTCTATGTAGTTTAGGCTATTTTGATAAGCCTGTTTACCAATCTTCTCTCCAATTTTACGCCCGACCATATCATCGGCAGGTGGGTGTATTCCTCCCCAAATTCTAGACAAACTGGTTTGGTCGGAAGCATCCACGTAGGTGGCCCACTGAAGCTCAATGTCTTGCGTTGGCCCCTGCTCAAATAACAAGAAATTATTTTTTCCAGCTTTAAAAACACCCATTCCTCCAGGAAAAAATGGGTCGCCCGTAAGAGCTATCATGAGTTCGGCTGCAGCCCGGGAAAAGGTTGAATGACCAGAGACATAACCCGCAAAGGGAGGAGTCACAAAGGTAGATCGCTGATAACTCCACCACTCACCAGCAGGTATCCAACCCACACCTGCTGTGGAGGTTTTGGAATCAGGTATGTAATCCAAGTTATGCCCTCTCCACGTCTTAATTTTAAGCGTACCCACCAGGTCTAAACTATCTCGCGCTTGCACAAGGGAATCTCCATCTGAAATTACTTCAATGAGTCCAGGAATGAGAGGAAGTCCGTGAGGATGATAATTCGATAGACTCGAGTCGCTGCTTTGTCCTTGATCTGCCATGTAGCGAATCGCCGAGAGTGGGCGGATGTAATCATACCACCCTTTGATACTCCATGCCGCAATAGCCGCATCATGCATGGCACCCCCTAAGGCAAAATAGGAAAGTATGTCCCACTCTAAAGCCGAACGAGACTCCCCCACTCCTCCTAGCTTACGTGTGGTAAAAGGATGGTCATTAACGGTATTTAAAATAGTGAACCAGTGCCCCGGTGGGGTTTCAGAATCTGGACCATCGGCCCAGAATTCAGCCAAAACACGGGTATAGTCCCCTTTACGCACCCACTGCGATTCATAGGGCTTTCCGGTTGATGGATTTATGCGATGACCGGAACCATGAACCCCTTGATTGGCCTGTTCATAATAGCTTTTGTAGGATTCCATATCTTCAGGATATTCCTGCCTGTTCCCAAATCCTTTTGGTGATATATCCCACCACTCATCATCTTCCGCATCTAATTGCGACGAATAATTCAAAACCTGAACAAAATTCCATCGGTAGAATTCAGACACTGAATCCATGCCTGTGGTAAGATACGGTGGGGGTCCCGGATCGTGATACACCCAATATTCTACACCATTTCGGCGATGAATACTTTTGTCCTTCTCTTCTAAGGAAAAGGGCGTCACCATTCCCCATTCGGCTCCTAAAAACTCAGGGACTTCGGTGGGTATTGGATTTCCCGATTGATCGATAAAGCTTCCAAATTTTATCGGTTGCCAACGGTTGGGATCCTTTAGATTTGGATTACCTGGGTAAACCGGATCAATGGTTCCATCTAAATAGGAATGAACCGGCAAGTAAAATAGATTTTGATAATCATAGGCTTCATGAGACCCATCTTGATAACCAAAAGCGATGATCTGTTCGGCTATGTAGTTTCCTAACATGGCCGGTGATTGCCCATAATCCGTATCCACTAGTAAGGTGTCGTAACCCAAATGAATCATCAGTGAATCCATTAAATGGGTACTGTAGCTCGCTCCAGGTGAATACTTAAAGCGATGTTTTAGTAAGCGATAGGCTGCGAAACTAAGGGCTTCCTGTTGATTGGCCAGATTATCTTCGGTCCTGTACACAAGACCTTCATCAAAATCTATGGTCATACCCCCTCTGGTATGGCCCAAAAAGTAAGGTCGCGCCACCTCGTCGTACACGGCCCATGCATCGTACATGGCTACAGATAAATGGAACAAATTTCTAGCATGCACCGTAGGTCGAGCAAAATCATGTCGTACAGCTTCCAGAGCCACTTCATTCCATGCATGAGCCACCGAGCGTTGCGCCATCACCGGAGAACGATGACTTAGGAATAGTATACCGATGAAAATGAGCCATTGCGCAGACCATCTAAGGTAGGAAACATGATATGTCGCTTGTAGTTCCATTTATTTTGTCAATATCATTCGATGGGTTCCTAGCAATTGACCATTGAGTCCAATACGAACAAAATAGAGGCCTGAAGATAGATGACCCGCCTCCCACCTTAGCGAATGTTGACCCTGCGTTCTGTAGGCCTGTTCCTGCCAAACAAGGGTGCCTAGAATAGTGTACACCTGAATGGATACCTGACCAGAGCTTGGGAGTTGATACCGAATATGCGTATTCGGGTTGAAGGGATTCGGGTAGTTTTGAATCATGAATTCCTTAGGCCGGTCTGATACGTTCCTACGGTTTTGATCCTCTAAACCCACGATCTCGCGGATTCCTATGCCTTCCTGAACGGTTATGGTCGTATTGATAGGCGGTTCGTATAGGCGGTCGATCTGCCCACTAGTCCACTCTATTTTAAGGCTATCAATGGCTTTGTTTTGACCAAGACCAAAATGAATTGGAATGATATGCTGACTCAGCATGGAGGTACCATGATACCATTGTACCCACTCAGTACGATCACTGAATAAGGTAACTTTCGAGCCTACACCAAACGAATTGGAGGAGACACCATGCAACCAAACTTTTAAGAAGTTTCCTTCTGCACCTACATTTTCATAATAGATAGGAGCCTGATAATTATTAGATGTGAGCAGATCGATATCTCCATCCTCATCAAAATCAGCAGCTGCCGACATATAGGATTCTGTAGATTCTTGAATACCCCAGGCTTGTTCAACACGGGTAAAAAACCAACGGCCCGTCTCGGAGAGTTGATTCGAAAATAGACGATTGATTTGCTGACCGGCTTCCAAACGGTACCCATTGGAAACATGTATATCCAAATCTGAATCTAGGTCAAAATCCGCAATTTGAATTCCCCATCCCCAACCGGCTAGCAAAGTCTTTGTTTCCTGTTCACGATGCACAAACACCGCACTTGAGTCCAAACTAAATAACCGATTTTGATTGGCAGGATCTTCATCCATTTCGGTAATATTGGTGAGAAAGAGATCATACTTAGTGTCTTGATTTAGATCAGCCAGCCCCAAACCCATACCATTCGCATTATCTTCTAAACCATATGCGGAAGTCTGATCCTCATACCCCCCTTGAAGTGTTCGGACATAAAGTGTGTTCGCACCAAAATCATTAGCTAAATATAGATCCAACCACCCATCATTATTTACATCGAATGGTAAAATTGACCACGTATATCCTGGATCATTGACTCCTAAAGAATCGGCTACGTTACGAAAGCGGTCTCCCCCTAAATTTTCATA
>JAYPDB010000015.1:0-22889 GCA_038125045.1 Bacteroidota bacterium | reverse complement strand
CCAAAAAATTCAACCCGAATGGGATACTCACCAGAATAGGGGAAGATATCGATGATTCCCCCTCTAATAGCCATTTCTCCAGGTTCATCTACAAATCGAACTTTACGATATCCATGTTCTAAGAGGTGTGATTCAATGGTCTGAAAATCATACTCATGATTTTTTTTGAGTACCAATTGTCCCGCTTTAAAAGCCTCTGGGTTTTGAACCTGATCAAATAAGGCGTCAGCTGAGCAAAGAATGATGGATAATTCATTATCTATGACTTGCTGTAAAAGTTCGGTTCGTTGTATGAGAACAGAGGCGTCACTAATTCCATTTTTATCATAGGGCCTGCGATTATAGGCTGGAAAACTTTTGTATGAGCGTATACCACATTCACTTAAATCACTTTCAATAAATTGTAATTCTTCCTCTGTTTCACAAATAACCACCAAGTTGTGTTGCGCTTTATGTAGTGCGATGAGATAGGAAATAAGTGACCCAACCACACCCTTTAGGTGTATGGTTAACGGAGAAGATGAAATTCTGTTCTCTTCAGCAATCTTTTGGGATTCTTGGAATTCTTTGACCTGAGATACCTGTCCAACTTTTTCACGTAATGTAGTTACCTTAGAATCAGGCATTAGGATATCTCTATAATGGTTTTTAACACGATATTTTTAAAGATATAATAGAGTGATAAGAAGAGTAGACTCAAGCCTAAATAGATGGGATACAAGTCAGTGTAATCGGTGTATATAATCTCTTCAACCTTAGTTCGTTCCAGTTCATCGATTTTCTGATATATACTCATTAATTCTTGAGTGTCGGTAGCTCTATAGTATTTTCCACCCGTTAATTGAGCTACTTTTTCTAACATATTTTCATCAATATCTACTTGAATATTGCGATATCTTCTCCCGAAAATAGGATCATCAACCGGGTAAGGAGCCGTTCCTCGAGTACCAGCTCCAATCGTGTAGATTTTAATATCATAGGCCAAGGCCAAGTCTGCAGCAGTTACCGGATCTATCTCACCTGCATTATTTTGTCCATCGGTGAGTAGTATGATTACTTTACTTTTGGCTTCACTGTCCTTTAATCGATTTACAGAGGTAGCTATTCCCATTCCAATGGCTGTTCCATCTTGGATGACACCCATTTCTACTTCTTCTATTAATTCTTTTAGAAGACGATAATCCATGGTGGGAGGACAAACAGTAAAGCTTTGCATGGCAAAGGATACAAGCCCAATACGATCCGAAAGCCTCTGATCAATAAAATCCTTGGCTACCATACGAGCTGCTTCAAACCGATTAGGCTTTAGATCTTCTGCTTTCATGGATGAAGAAATATCCAATGCCATCACAATATCGATCCCTTCTGCGTTTCTCTCGACGGTTGTGAGTTGTTCTTGAGGCCGTGCTAATGCAATAATTAGAAAGCTAATGCCTAATACAAAAAAGAACTGCTGAGCCCAGTGTAGATGTTGTTTAAAATTTCCCGGTAAATGCTCGAAATCCTCTAGATCTGAATATAGTAATGATGGTTTACGATTTTTGAAATGAATGTATAGATATCGTGCAATAAGGAAGGGCACACTAATAAATGCCCAAAACCATTCTGGATTCGCAAACTCAATCATATGCTCGACTCCTGATTTTTTCCATGAGTATGGTAAAAATCTTCTTCATGAGATTGTAATCTACGTTCATGCTTACGTTTTGCTTCATCAAGAAACAAAAAAGCATTTTTTAGCATAGTGTCCAGTGCTTCGTTTGAAGGTACGTACTTTGCAAATTTAACCCTGTCTGCTTCACTTAAAATAACGTGAACGAGTTCGGTTAACCTTAGTGATTCACCAATACGCTGTAAATAATCCATCAATTCCCTAGAGGTAGATTCTAAAGCTGGGAAGGGATACAAATCTTCATAATAACCTCGTATAGCATCACTGATAGCGCTAACATATTGTTTGATATCTTCCTTGTTATCGGGTTTAGCTTGACGATTGATGTGATCGAGTAACGTTCGTAACTGTTCGAGTGGAGAATAGTACTGAGGAATTTCAATGGGGGTGATTTCGGGTTTGGGGTTTGATTTCTCTTTCCAATACCGTCTATAGGCATATATGAGTGCTAACAATGAAAACGCCAGAATAACGTACATCCATGGGTTTGAAAATCCATAGATCTCTTTTAAGGGTTTCCACTCCAGAGAATCAATAATGGATTCATGATCATCCAGTACTGAGATAAAAGTAAAGCTAATGGGGGGTAGTAATGATGTAATAGTGTCGTCATTTATAACCGTGCGAAGGGTTAAATTTGAAAGTATAACATCCTGTATTCCATAATATTGAAGCGTATATCTGATACTGTCATTAGATGCGCTTACGTCTATTTTAGAGCCCAACAGTGTGAAGGTATTGGGGAACTGGGTAGAATCTGGAAATACGAGGAACTCATCTTCGCTTTTAGTCGCTACAATGGTTAATTGGAAGGGGCTACCCACAGACAGCTCAGTTGTTGATGCATACATTCGAATAGGTGGTTCGGTAGCTTCAATTAATTGACCATTTGAGTTTTGGATATACTCAGCCCCGCTAACTGGTAAACCCCAGAATAGAAACGCGTAAATTACTATAGTATAAATACTGTACTTTTGGTGTTTATTACTCATTAAACCCATCAAATTCTAGCATACTAAAATAAGAACATTGCTGAAAAATAATGGATTATTTTGTATCAACTTTAGCTTTCAGTAGTTTTAGCTAGAATTTAGTTTTACCCCATATATGTGCAAAAGATTCAAGACTCAAGGTTGAGCGTTTATCCTATACGATATGTGTCATTCGTGTTATTGTTGGCAATTGTTTTCACTTCGTGTATACAACAAAACCCAATTATTGACGAAGCTATTGTCATAGATTCAGAAATAGTAGAGCAATTTCCATTAGATGCTTTTGGATATCCATCTAGTATTGGGGAAATGAAACGTGGTGTGGTTCAACCCAATCAAAGTTTGTATGTGCTTTTAGAGCAGATGGACATGCCTAGAGACTCTATTTATCAAGTTTCAAGGAGGTTGAGCAATAACTTTGGCTTTCGTTTTGTTAAACAGAATCAGGTTTATTTCCGTTACCAACAAAAACATTCCACTTCCAATCAGAAATTTGCCCCCGTGCTAATCTTGATGGAATCGAATGTTCGTTACTTAAAAATTGATTGGCATGACGAATTGATCATTGAAGCTTCTGCAAAACCAATTGAAATACGATTTCGTCAGGTTGAAGGTGTTATTGAATCATCTCTATACGAATCGTTAGTTCGTCAAGGTCATTCTACGGGTGTTGGCATAGAATTAAGTGAATTATTTGCCTGGCAAATTGATTTTTTCACGCTATACAAAGGCGACCGGTATCGTGCCATTTACGAGGAATTTCTATCCGATGGTGAAGTTGTTGGCGTTGGCCGTGTAATTGCGGCTGAATTTATACACCAAAATAGGCGGTTTGAAGCCTACTACTATGCCGATCAGCAACAGCAAGGATATTATGATGCCGATGGGAATGGTATTCAGAAAGCACTTTTGAAGGCACCTTTCACCTATAATCAGCGCATAAGTTCCAGCTTCAATTACAACCGATTTCATCCAGTATTAAAGCAAAGAGTACCCCATACGGGAACCGATTATGCTGCCCCACTTGGTACCCCTGTAATTGCGGTTGGAGATGGGATAGTAACCGAGTCACGTTACCGTGGGGTCAACGGAAACATTGTACAGATTCAACATAATGGAACGTATCGAACCGCCTATTTACATCTCAATGGTTTTGGACCAGGTATTCGTAAAGGGGTAGAAGTAAAACAGGGTCAAGTGATTGGGTATGTAGGAAGAACTGGGAGAGTTACTGGTATCCATTTACACTATACGCTATACAAGAATGACGTCCCTGTTAATTCACTACAAATCGACTTACCATCGCAAGAGTCCATTCTCGCTAGTTCTAAAGATAGTTTTGCTCTTGAAGTACAAAAACTAAGCTACTTGTTGAGCCAAGGAGGGATAGTTATGGCAATCAATAGCGATTCAGTCGTCTCCGGAAAAAATTCATAAGAGGCTGAATATAGGATTCGTTCGTATGTACGACGATACTGTCCATTTGTAACTGAATCATTCGACGGTCAAAAGCCTCATAGCGTTCTTTACGACGTAACGTTATCGCTGACCGCACGGTTTTACTTGATGTATCTACAAGGATATGTCGACCTTTTTCTGCGTCATACAAGGGGAGAAGACCAAGATTTGGTAACTCTTCTTCAAATGGATGTCGAATATGAAGATTTACGAGATCGTGTTTTTGATTGGTAATCTTTAAGGCAGTTTCATAGGAATCATCCTGAAAATCTGAGGCTAAGACTACAATGGATCTGCGATTAAGGAGTCGGTTTACGTAGTTAAGGGCGGTGCTTAGATCAGTTCCTTTTCCTTTGGCTTCGGTAGTGTACAACTCACGCACAATACGTAGAACATGTTTTTTCCCTTTCTTTGGAGGTACAACTTTTTCAATGGTATCACTAAACAGTATTAAACCAACCTTGTCGCCGTTTTTTATTGCGCTAAAAGCCAGCACAGCACATATTTCTATAGCAAGTTCCGATTTTGTGTATTGCTGGGTGCCTAATTTACCACTACGTGAGATGTCTACACATAGCATGAGTGTTTGTTCACGCTCCTCTTCAAAAATTTTGATAAAAGGCTCACCTGTTCGAGCGGTAACATTCCAATCAATTTGTCTAATATCATCGCCATAAGAATAGGAACGAACTTCTGAAAAGGCCATTCCCCGTCCCTTAAAAGCCGACTGATACTCCCCACCAAAGAGATTATTTACCAATCCTTTGGTTTGAATTTCGAGCTTACGAATCTTTTTTAATACTTCTTTTGAAATCATAGGAATAAACGTTATCCAATGGTAGAAATTATTATGTTTAGATGCATTGAAAAATCAATTCAAAAGCAATTTTACCCTGCATGAGTCTCGAATATTCCAGAGCAATTATTTTACGGTGCATTGATTATCAAGAGTCCAGCAAGATTATTACGGTACTTACCAAAGAACACGGCAAGTTTGCTTTGATTGCTCGAGGGGCTAAAAAACACAAAAGTCCCTTCGCTGCTCTTTTGGATCCAGGAAATATTTTGGACATGGGTTATGCCTATAAGGATAGTCGCAGTGTACAAGATCTCCGTTCTTTGGATTCGGTACATCTGGTAAATACACTCAGAACTCGATTCGACGCTTGGTATTTACTTTTTGAAATCTTAGAACGTGTTCACCTCATAATCCATGAGCATGAAGCAAACGATTGGATATTTGAACTCCTAGTACACTTCATCCCTTGGTTTACCAACCAGGAAATTACCTATTATAATGTATTACCCTATTTATTAATTCGGTTCACACAGTCTACCGGTATTGATTTGCAAGAGGAATTATCGGCCACCGCCACACGGTCTTGTCTACATATACCAACCGGTTCTATTACCGATTATGAGCATAAGGGAGGTACCTGTGAGTTTAATGAAGCACAAACAGAATTTATTCGATCGGTCCTACATGGTTCCTCGAAGAAATATTTAGAGCAATCGTTAGAAAAATCAGAATTCATTGAACTGGTCCAACATTTAGACTCCTATTTTCATTATCATATCGAGGGGTACCATATTCAAAAATCACAAACATTCTTTGAATTGATCTAAGGCCTACTCATGAATACAAATCGATTTTTAACCTATGTGTTATTGTTGTTAATTGGATTAACCGTGGGTTTTTTATGGGATGGCTACATGGAACGAAGCCGATTGTCTACTATGGACGAATTGACTATTACCACGATAAGTAAGAGTGATAGTACCTTTATCGATGAATCCATCTTGCTTTCTTTAGGTGAGCGATTTTTGTTTCGAAAAGTGGCCGATGAAGTCACTCCATCTGTAGTGTTCATTGAAACCCAAATACCAGTTGATATTCCCAAGGATGGAAATCATAATTTTACCGATGAATTTTGGAATCGTATGTTACCCAGAAGCGCCCGAAGTGTAGGCTCTGGAGTTATCATTAGTTCGGACGGTTATATACTTACCAATCATCATGTGATTGAAGGAGCAGAACCCGACGCCATAGAGGTGGTGTTACACGATAAACGATCCTACACTGCTCGTATCATTGGATCTGATCCAAGTACCGATTTAGCGGTAATTAAAATCGACGAGCATACACTTTCTGCTGCAATTGTTGGAAACTCTGATCTTGTTCAGGTGGGTGAGTGGGTAATGGCTGTGGGTAACCCATTTCGATTACGAGCAACGGTAACTGCAGGAATTGTGAGCGCATTGGGCAGGGATGTTCAAATTATTGATGATCTCATGAGAATTGAAAGCTTTATTCAAACAGATGCGGTTATTAACAAAGGAAATAGTGGTGGTGCACTCGTAAATACGAGTGGGCAATTAATAGGTATTAACACAGCTATTGCCTCACAAAGTGGTAGTTATCAAGGCTATGGGTTCGCGGTACCGAGCAATTTAGCCATTAAAGTGGCCTCCGACATTATGACCTATGGTATGGTGAGAAGGCCACTGCTTGGTGTTCAAATACAATCTGTTGACTATACTAGGGCCATACAATTAGGTATGCCAGAAGTGGTGGGGGTTGAAATACTAGCCCTAAATACCGAGGGGGCTGCTGAGTTATCAGGTATAAAGAAAGGAGATGTGGTGCTGAGTGTCGATGGATATCCCGTAAATGCCTCTAATGCTCTGCAAGAGCGTATTGCCTTGAAATCGCCTGGGGATGAAACCATTTTGCGCATTTGGAGGAATCAGCAAATATTAGATTATGCCGTAATTTTAGATGAACTACCCATGGTCACACCGGATGTTGCAGAATCAAAGATAGATCCATCGAGCGAGGGGGAATCAGTAAATCCAAACTTAAATGAAGCTCCTTTGGATGATGGTAGTGGCTATGTTTGGTTGAACACTCCTTTTGGATTTGGAATCAAGGGGCTTGCAACCCCTGAAGATCCATCGAATTACGATTGGTTTATCTCTGAAATTGAAGGTAGCTCTAAAGCCTATCAGAGAGGTCTGAGGAATGGAGATCAGTTAGTGCGTCTTGATGGACAGAAACTAGAAACTTCAATGGACCTTCAGCAATTTTTACAAAATCTGAGTCCCAATTCGGATGCTATTTTACTGGAAACCTTATCCACTAATAACGAAAAGAAATTCAGCTATTTTTCATTAAAACCATAAGATAATGACCCCAATAAAATCACTATTTGGACTATTAATGCTAAGTACAATTTTAATGTTTTGTGCTCCAAGCAGTGAATTGAGTTCGAATTTAAAAATAAATTCATCCGTACCTAGTTGGTATATGGGGGCTGGATATTCGAGTGATTCAACAAAGGTCTCTTATTACCATATGTCCCAATCCCTAGATTCATTGGTATCACGTAATCTAGCAAAAAAAGTGGCTGATGTTGAATTGATTAATCATATCGATGATCGACTCGAAAATTTTAGAACTCAACAAAATGATTCTGAGGTATGGCAATCATCCGAAGGTATCCGTGAACTACGATCTGCGGTTGTTCAGCTCATCGGACGTTCTGAAGTTGTACAAAGTACCACTCAAAATGAAGGTGGATATTATAAAAGTTACATACATCTCTCGTTGTCGAAGAGAGATATTGTAGACCATTTATTGGCAATAAAAATTTTTGGGTCTTCCTTAGATGCCGAAGGTGTAGAGAGGCTCTACAATACCCTATAGTTTTTACATTTTTATACGAATCAACAGTAATATTACTCGTTACTTCAAAAATTAACTTAACCTTTACATGTGCACTATGAATATTAGTAATTTGATAACAGGTATGGGTGTTTTGGTACTGGTTGCATTCTCTCAGAAAGCTATCGGACAAGATGCGCCTGCTCATGCCATAACCAATGTTACCATCCATTTGGCAAATGGAGAAACCCTTAGTAATTCTGACCTACTTTGGAGAGACGGTGTTATTGTAGCTATTGGGAATGAAATAGAAATACCATTTGATGCCTATACCATAGATGGTGGTGATTCCCTTCATGTTTTCCCTGGTTTAATCGATGGTCTTGCTACATGGGGTAGCCCCGAACAACCAAGAAACTTACCAAATTTAGAGGATCCAGGTAATCCACCGTATGACCGAGCAGGGGTTCAACCCGAAAGAAAACCAGTTCATTATTTGAATGAGGACAAAGGGTTTGAAGCAGCTATGAAGGCAGGATTTACTCTAGTGGCGCTTGGTTTAGACGGACAAATGTTACCAGGTCAAATTCAACCCTTTAATTTGTCTGCAGAACAGCCTACAGAAGCACATTTATTTTCGAATAGCATTGGTTTGCAAGGTAGTTTTGACACAGCACCTGGAGGATGGGGTAGTGGGGCCTATCCCTCTACTCAGATGGGAGTAATGGCCTACTTTCGTCAATTAATGTATGATGCGGCTGCTTTACAAGAACATATGATGTACTTTTCTAAACATCCCGACATGCCACAACCCCAGCACAGCGAAGTACTGGAGGCATTATTTCCATTAATTAACGCAGAAATGCCTCTGTATTTTGAAGTGGATTCAAAAGAAGAAATAGAACGACTCTTTCGATTGCAAGATGAATTTGGCTTCAAGGCTGTATTAGTAGGTGCGAAACATGCGGCACCTTTAGCAGCAGAGTTAAATCGTAGAGACATTGATGTACTGGTAAGTTTGGATGTAAATGACCAACCAAAGTGGATGAAAGAGTCCAAAAAAGCATCCGATGACCGTGAAAAAGACGAAACGGGAAGTGAAGGGACAGAAGAAGATGAAGATGTAAGTGAGGAGGAACTAAGCTTTCGATCTAAACAAGAGGAGGCTTGGACCAATGAAATTCAAAACATACGAAAGCTATTAGATGGTGGCGTTAAAGTGGGCTTTAGCTCCGACGGACTTTCTGCAAAAAATCTACAAACAAAAATTACGCTTTTGATAGAACAAGGGAGCGTAACATCTTCAGAGTTGCTTTCCATGATGACACACTCGAATGCCGAAATTTTAGGACTAGGCAACAGAGTTGGAGATCTCAAAGCAGGTATGGGGGCTCACCTTATACTCACGACTGGGCCGTTATTTGAGAAAGGAACTAACATTTACACTCATGTAAGTCAGGGTGTAATTAATGACTTTATGGAGAATTAATCATGAAAAAAGTAATACACCTAATTATAGTACTTGGGGTTTTTTCCTATTCTGCTTATTCCCAGGATAAAGGCTCTATTTTTATTGAAAATGCAACACTTGTAACCGTAACTAATGATATCATTGAAAATGGTGACATTCTTATCACCAATGGGATCATTGCCGAAATTGGAACCGATTTATCCGCACCTGCAGGAGTTACGGTTATTGATGGTACGGGTAAATTTGTAATGCCGGGAATTATCGATGCCCACTCACACTTGAATACGGTGAGTACCAATGAAGCAAGAAATCCTGTTACCGCAGAAGTAACCATGGAAGAGTCTATTGATCCTAATGAGGTTGCTATTTACCGGGCCCTAGCAGGTGGTGTAACGTCTATTCATTTGATGCACGGTTCTGCTAATGTGATAGGGGGACAGGGTGAAACCCTTAAACTCCGATATGGTACTACTCAAGATGGTATGCGGTTTCAAGGTGCCAAGAGAACCATCAAATTTGCTTTGGGCGAGAATCCAACTCGTGTACACGGACAGGGTAACGGAATACTACCAAGAACTCGCATGGGAGTAGAGCAAGTGATTAGAAGCCACTTTGATGAGGCTTTAGATTATCGCATGAAACGCGAGACTTATCTTTCTGCCAAAGCCGCTTACGAAAGTGATCGAAGAGGCCGTACAGCCCCACCGGTACCTGTAGCCAAAAACCTAAGGTACGAAGTGCTAAATGACATTTTAAGTGGGGAGATTCTGGTGCATTGTCATTCTTACCGTGCCGATGAAATTCTAATGCTCATGAGAGTTTTTAATGATTATGGAATTAAGAATTATACTTTCCAGCATGCCAATGAAGCATTTAAGGTAGCCCCTGAAATCGCCAAAAATGGTGCCTATACCTCTGTTTTTGCAGACTGGTGGGCCTACAAATTCGAGGTTTATTACTCAACCGCATTTAATGCTACCATTCTTAATGAAAATGGTGTGACCAACAGCATAAATAGTGATAGCAATGAGTTGATTCGTCACTTAAATCATGAAGCAGCTAAAACGGTAAGGTACGGTCAAACGTCTGAAGCAGATGCGTTAAAAATGATTACCATTAATCCTGCTATGCAGTTAGGTGTAGCGGATAAGGTAGGGAGCTTAGAAGTGGGTAAACAGGGCGATATTGCTATTTGGAGTGGTCATCCACTCAGTATCTATAGTAAAGTTGAGCAGACCTATGTAGATGGTATTAAATATTTTGATCTAGCAAATGATCCTGTAGACATGAGAATAGATGTAAGCAGTAATGATAACTATGATGAATCATTCACAACAGGCTTTATTAAAGGAAGAGAAGCAGATGCCTGTATGAGTGATGTGTTTCAACTAATCCAAGAATAATAATAGGAGACATAAACAATGAAATCGATAAAATATCTCGCACTTTTAGGTTTCCTAGTACTATTCTCGGGAGCAGTGGAAGCTCAAATTACCGACAAACCCCAATATGGTAAAATCGCTATTGTTGGTGCAACCGTACATACCGTAACCAATGGAAATATTGCAGAGGGTATTGTAACTATGCACAATGGTACAATTGAATATGTTGGGACCGATAAATCTATGATCGGTGATGACTATAGGGTCATTGAAGCATCTGGTAAGCATGTGTATCCAGGATTCATGGACAGTGGCACTTCATTAGGCCTTGTGGAAATAAATGCTGTACCGGTTACGGTAGATAACCGAGAAGTAGGAAATATTAATCCTAACATGTTAGCATTTACTGCCTGGAATCCTCATAGTGCGGCTATACCTGTTACACGTGTAAGCGGTGTAACCCACGTAATGACCGCTCCACAAGGTGGACTTGTATCGGGTCAGGCAGCCATAATGGATTTATGGGGATATTCACCAGATTCAATGGCAGTTGATGCAACCGCTGGAATGGTACTTAACTGGCCCAGTGTACGCAGTGGAGGATGGGGAAGACGTAGTCCAGAACAAATGGAGAAACAGTACAAAGAATCCATCAATGCCCTGAATAAGTTGTTAGACAATGCACGCTTCTACGATCAAATGATGACTGATTATGAAGCTAATCCAAATGGAAAGCAAAAGCCCGAAAAGAATCAGCATCTACAAGCCATGCGTGAAATGGTGAATGGGCAAACCCCAATTATTATTGCCGTTTCAAGTGAAAAAGATATACTCAATGCTATAGAATGGTCTAAACATGAAGATCACGCCGATTTAAATATCATTTTTGCTGGTGTAGAAGAAGGTTGGAGAGTAGCCGATCAAATTGCTGAGGCCGGTATTCCATGTTTAGTTTCTACGCTATATACCCCCACTAGGGATTACGATCATGTACATAGACCCTACGAAAACCCAGCTGCACTCATGAAAGCAGGGGTGAAAGTAGCCATTATGACCGGTGAAGTAGAGAATGTGCGAAACCTTCCATTTAATGCTGGGTATGCTGCTGCTTATGGCATGGGTACGGAAGAGGCCGTTAAAGCGGTAACGATTAATCCTGCCCAAATTTTTGGGGTGGATCATTTATTGGGTAGCTTAGAACAAGGCAAACAGGCCAATCTCTTTATAAGCTCTGGAGACCCATTTGAGCCACTTAGTCAAATTGAACAGGTCTTTATACAAGGGTTTCAAATACCAATGGATAGTAGACACATTCAACTATTTGAAGAATTCCTCAATCGTGACGCCACTCAAAAAGATTAGTCGTTCTTATGACTTACGAATTGAAAAAAAGAACCACTCCATAAGTGGTTCTTTTTTTATGTACTTATTCAACTATTTGATTAGCTTTAGGTACTATTCATTCTTGTCATTAACATAGCATTCTTCCGATTAGCTGGTCTGTCTTTGTGCCACATTTATCCATAAACAAATATCTGAAGCCCTATACCTTAACAGTGGTCTTAGGGGCCATTTTTTTAACGGCAGCCAATTTCTTTTTGGTTTGGATCCCTGTGCTCATTCGGCAGACTATGGATAAAGTTCAGGAACTGAATAATACACAAATCCAGGCATTAGGGTTATTTGACACGCTATTTAATTCGGATCAAGGTTCAATTCTCGCCAATAATGCTCTGTATCTTATTGCTGCTGTCAGTGGCTATGGTTTTTTTCTATTCTTGACGAGACAAACACTTATAGTAGCTTCACGAAAGGTCGAATATGACCTTAGAAATGATGTTTTACATGCCCTGTTTCGACTGCCAACAAACTTTTATGCACGTTATACAGAAGGCGAAATATACGTTAGGGCAACTGAGGACATCGCAAAGGTACGAGAATATTTTGGCCCTGTTATTATGTACAGCATCAACACGGTTACTAGGGCTGGTTTTGTTATTACAATGATGTACGTTGTGAACAAAGAGTTAATGTTTTGGGCATTATTGCCATTGCCTTTACTTTCCATTTTTGCCTATTGGATTACGGGATACATACACAAGCATTCTATTATTATTCAAGAGCAATATTCCCGATTAGCCGATCAAGCCAAAGAAACTTTTTCTAGCATTCGTTTGGTAAAAGCCTATAACAAAGGAGATGAAGAGCAAGTCAAATTCGATGCTCTCAATGAGGAGTACAAAGAAAAGAAGCTACGCCTAGATTTGATTGAGTCACTATTTCACCCTGGGCTTAATTTTTTAATTGGGATCTCTCTTATCATTGTTATTTGGAAAGGTGGTCTCATGGTTATGGATGGACTCTTAACCATTGGAAATATTGCAGAATTTCTCATTTATGTTGCCTACTTGATTTGGCCCGTTGCAGCTTTGGGTTATACGACCAATCGTTTTCAGAAATCCATGGCATCTTGGAATCGAATCAAAGAATTGTTCATCGCTTTTCACTCAAAAGATCATGAAGAAACCAAAGAATTGCAGGTGAAAAATGGTGATTTACGGTTTGAAAATATAAGCTTCAGCTATCCAGATTCCGAGGCGACCATCATTAATAATGTCAGTTTACATATTCCCGCTGGCAAAAAAATAGCCATAGTAGGTCGTACAGGTTCTGGTAAGAGTACTTTAATGCAACTCATACCTAGGCTCTTTGAACCAGATGAGGGTATCATATATTTAGATGACCAACCAATAATAGAGTATTCTGTCGCCTCTCTCAGAAAACATTTAGGAGTTGTACCTCAGGATCATTTTTTATTTTCAGATACTATTGAAGAAAATATCGCCTTTGGTAAAAAAGGTGCTACGGAACAGGATGTTTATGATGCCGCCGCTAAAGCAGAAGTTTTAGATAACATTTTGGATTTTGATAAAAAATTTCAGACTATACTCGGAGAGAAAGGAATTACTCTGTCGGGTGGACAAAAACAGCGAACGGCTATCGCACGAGCCCTAATTAAAAAGCCAAAAATCTTAATTTTAGACGACGCACTAAGTGCTGTAGATACCAAAACTGAAGACGCTATTCTCAAGTCATTACATAGCGCAGGTGAGGAAACCACCGTTATTATGATAAGTCATCGAATATCAACCATCAAGGATGCCGACTATATTTACTACTTGGAAGAGGGTACCATAAAAGAGTCTGGTACGCATGATGAACTTATTCAATTAAAAGGAAGTTATAAGTCAATGTATGACAAACAACTATTAGAACAAGAATTACAAATTATATAATTACTAACAATACATATCCATTAGGTGAGATTGTTGAATGCAGCCACCCATGGATAAGGGAGAAATAAAAAAATGATCGTAGTACCTTTAGGCATAGCCTCAGCAACCCCAACTGCTATTCGTCACTTACCATCTGTAGCTCTTTGGAGAGAAGGTAGTGTCTTCTTATTTGATTGTGGTGAAAATGCTCAGATGTGCATGTTACAAGCCGGACTTAAAAGATCCAAAATAGATAGTATTTTCATCTCGCACTTTGATGTTGATCACTACTCAGGACTTATGGGCTTAATCTCTACTCTACAACTTCAAAGAAGAGAAAAAGCATTGAATTTAATTGGCCCAAAAGGGATTAAAGAATTCGTTGAATGGAACCTATCATTCTCAGGAGTAGAAATAAGTTTTGAAATAAATTTCGTAGAAGTAGATGAGAAAGCTCAAGAAACAAAAGTACTTGAGTCGGAAGATTATTATGTAGAAGCTCGACCACTCAAGCATAAAAAGTTTTGTCTAGGGTATAGGTTTCAAGAAAAAGATAAACCTGGCAAAGTGGACGCTGAAAAGGCTAGACAGTTAGGTATTACTGAGGATGAACAGTTCAAACAGTTAAAGTCTGGACAAAACATAACTCTAGCCGATGGAACTGTTGTAGAATCCTATGAGATTGTAGGACATCCTAGACCGGGAGACAGTTTCGCTTACGTTACGGATACGGAATATTGCCCTAATGCGGTTAAACTCGCCATGAATACTAATATCTTGTATCATGAGGCAACTTTTGGTAACCAACTTGCGGATAAAGCAAAAGAAACAGGACACTCAACTGCTGCAGATGCGGCAAGAGTGGCCACCGAGGCCCAAACAAAGCTACTTGTAATTGGCCATTTTTCTGCACGATATACCAATCTTCATGTCTTGCTTAAAGAAGCTCGTGATGCTTTCTATCCCACTTGGTTGGCTCAAGAATTACGACCAATATTTACAGATCCTATTCATGAACGAGGAATATTATCGCCTAAAGTTGAACTAATTGATTTAACTAAGAAAAAACCAAATACGCGTCAAGGATATTCCAAAGGGCCGCGACAAGGTGGTCGTCCAGGTGGTAGACCCTCGGGAAGTAAAAATTTCCGACCCAGAAAAGGAAGAAGTGGAGCTCCATCTGGTGGAAATCGTGGTCGATATAATTCAGGCGGATATCAACAACGCAATGATCGTTATCGTCAAGATGGGGGATATCGTGGTTCTTCTCAAGATGGAGGGTATAGAGGTTCTTCTCAAGGTGGTAGAGACTATTCTAACTCTGATCGAAATAACCGCTATGATGAAAAACCCAATAAGTCAATCACTCCTCGTACAGGCTATGACGATTTTGACCGTTTCTAGTTGGTGGGAGTCTGGATCATAAGTAATGAGTTTAAAAACCAAGGATAAAGCTGCTGATAAAACCCTTATTAAGCGGCTTTATTTTTATATCCGTCCCTACATTAGCCACATCATACTGGCCATTATTTTATCGTTAGTAGTGGCTTATTTGGGAACGGTGCGACCGAAACTGACGCAGATGGCGGTGGATGATCATATTTCCATCGGTGATTTTGAAGGTCTCTGGGGGATTATCATTCTACTGTTATTGGCTTTAGTAGGTGAGTTTATACTACTTATGGTGAACACCTATTTGACCAGGTGGTTTGGTCAAAACGCGTTATACGCTCTTAGAAGTGCTGTTTTTAGTAAAATTAGAAATTTGCATGTTCAGTACTTCGACAAGAGTCCCATAGGTCGACTCATTACTCGTACCACATCGGATGTTGAAGCTTTAAGTGAATTATTGTCTGACGGTGTAGTGGCCATCATTGGAGACATGTTCCGGATCATCTTCATTCTCTACTTCATGTTCGCTATGAATTGGGAATTGAGTCTTGTAACCATCGCTATACTACCCGTTTTATTTTATGCTACCTTTTGGTTTAAAAAACGTGTACGCGTCAGTTTTTTAAAAGTTAGAGACCAGATTGCCCATCTGAATTCATTTGTTCAAGAACATATAAATGGGATGAAGATTGTTCAAATGTTTAACAGAGAAGAATATGAACATGAAAAATTCCGCAAGATTAACCAAGGCCACAAAGAAGCTCATATAGAAACCATTTACTACTTCAGTATTTTTTGGCCACTTGTTGAAGTATTTGCATCCTTTGCCATGGCATTAATTGTTTGGTATGGCGGTGGAAGAGCACTCATGGGGGGAGTGAGTTTTGGGGTACTTTTGGCATTTATTCAATACGCCAGACAGTTTTTTCAACCCATTAGAGGACTTTCAGAAAAATTCAATACCCTGCAATCTGCTTTAGCTTCATCGGAGCGTATTTTTGAGGTATTGGATACGAAACATCAAATATCGGAATCTGAAGCTTCTGTTACATTGGAACATCCAAAAGGAAAAATAGAATTCAAAGATGTATGGTTTAGATATAATTCGGATGGTGCGTGGATATTAAAAGGGGTCAGTTTTGTGGTAGAACCTGGTCAACACTTTGCGATTGTAGGAGCTACGGGTGCAGGTAAAACTACTATTATCAATATACTTCTGAGATTTTATGAAATTGAAAAAGGTCATATTTATATCGATGGAGTTGAACTCAGAGATTTGTCATTAAACAATCTCAGATCACTTTTCGGCTTAGTATTACAGGATCATTCCTTGTTTACAGGGAGTGTCATGGACAATATAACCCTCGGAAATCCTGATATTTCACGAAAACAGGTCATCCAAGCGGCTCAGGATGTTGAAGCAAGTAGATTTATTGAAAAGTTGCCTAATGGATATGATTACGTACTAAAAAAGCAGGGTTCTTCATTATCCTTGGGTCAGAAACAACTTATTTGTTTTGTTCGAGCTTTGGTGTACAATCCATTGGTTATGATACTAGATGAAGCAACATCAAGTGTTGATTCCGAAACCGAGATGTTGGTGAATCTTGCAAGCAAACAGGTGATGAAAGATCGTACGACCATTGCTATCGCACATCGTTTAGCAACGATACAGGACGCTGATACCATTCTTGTCATGCATAAAGGTGAAATACGAGAACAAGGTTCCCATAAACATTTACTCAAAAATAAAGATGGGTTGTATCGTAAACTCTATGAGTTGCAGTATAAAGATCAGAAAATAAGCGCCTAACTTTTTTTTACCAGATGCATTTTATAATAAGTGAATAAGCCGCCGTACCCTTGGTGGATACGGCATGTATCTACCTTAAAGAGTGGTTGAATAATCTCCAATATTTGGTCATGGAAATATACCCCATGAAGGCGCATCCACCGGGTTACAAACGAATATGGGCTGTGATAAAAATCTATGAGATGTAATTGTCCATCAGAGTCCAATAGTTGATGAATATGCTGTAAAAAATTTTCGGGATTGGAATTAAGACTCAGTACATAGGATCCAATCACATGTTGTGTGGAAATCATTTGATTCGTGCTCATATGGTCAGGAAAAAAATGATTACTAAGACGTACGTTTGAGAATCTAGCAACTCTTTGATGAGCCTTTTTAAGCATATGAGGTGAGGTATCAAGTCCAATAAACTGTCGATTTGGGAAGAGAGAGGGCAAAGATGTTAAATAAAACCCTGTGCCACATCCTATTTCTGTTACATTCCTTGTCTTAGCTAAGGTATGATCATCTGAGAGATAGGTGATAAGTTCAGCTTTAAAAGAATTTCTACCCAACAAAATCGCCCAACGGGTATAATCATAAATGTTGGCGTTCCATCGATAGTATTGTTCAATGTGTTTTTTGTCCTTATGATCTATTGAATTGATGATACTCATTGGTGCTATTATTTTGCATGGAGTACATAGGTAGAATTATAGGTGCCCACTCGATCATGGATCATATCATTACTTTTAATATGATCGATGCGAAACTTATGTTCATCTATCAGTTCAATCCATGGGATTTTGGTGTGAATAGAACGAAACATTATTTTTCTAACAGATTCTGAATCATTTAACCATTTCCAAGTCTTTATTAATTCAGGATCATGTATGCTGGCATACCAATCTTGATGATCCAAAAGATTTATATGGGTATAACCATCATTTTTCTTCCCCCAATCGAGTATGGTATCTTGTGAGTAACTGATGCGATCAACCTGTTGCTTAAGAGTGTAAAAGCCTTCCTCACGTATATGCCAGGGTATATAAGGATCTTGATATCTTCCGTAGAAATATAAGCCCCAAAATGGATTCGTTCTAAACATACCTTTGACCAGAATCTGATAAAATACATTGCGAATCAATTTGAACAATGTCCTTTTCTTTTGTTGTTGGGTTGAAGGGATTCCGCCTAGGTATTGAAGCCATGGGTGCAAGCATAGTTGAAAGAGCCGATGTCTTGATAACTGTATCCAAAATAATTGAAAAAGTTCTTCTTTCCTTTGTTCAGCATCTTCTGCTATGAGCTCTTGAATAAGTGAGGTTAGATGTATTTTTTTCAGGCAGAATAATATAATCCGTGATAGATACCCACTGGTGCTATAGCGATAGAAACCTGGTCCATTTACATCAAAATAATGGCTGTTTTTTTTCCAAAAAACCCAGGATCGATCATCCAAATGAGCTTTTAATTGATCAATACATGAAACAGCTTTGGCGGATTTACCCAGTCCAAAAAACTCCCACCATACTTCATAGTCCATATGTTCTATGATAGCCTTCTTTAAGGCTATCAATGCTATTTGTGCCAGATTTATATCCACACCATGAACACTTGAAAGCTCGGTAGAGACATAGTTGAGTACATGATCGCCAGCACTAGCAATTGTAAGTACGTTTGATGTAGCGTCTAGATCTAAGAGTTCTTTGTCTACCTCATAGTCTTCCCAACTAATGTTATAGATTAGTTTATTCGTAAATACTCGGGGTAAACTCACGAGAAAATTAGGTTTGGGTTCATTTTTTGAATCTATTTTCCATTCATTCTCTGTATCGATTTTTGTACCTTTCTTCCTGTGATCAAGATAACTGCGACCAAATGAATACAAAATCACGTACAACTTCAACCCGAATCATGCAAGCAACCAAAAGAGTTCTGGATTTTGGTAAAAAATCGCCTCAAGACCGAGCTAACGAATGGGCATGGATCAAGCGTGAGTATACAAAAGAGTATCGGCAAATGAGACGTAAGGTTCGGATTAATCCTGAAAGATATGTGCTCCTTGCCGCAGGATTAGGGTTGCTCTTAGGGGCTTCCTTGAGGAAGAAGAAAGGTGCATCAAAAGAGTAAATCAAAAACGAATTAATTCATCAAAATGGCTGTGCAACTAGATAAACTTCAAGAAGATTTTGAGCGCTTAGATGCCCTCAGGAGGTATCTTTGACTATGATAAACGAAAAGTAAGGATCATTGAACTAACCGAACAGACTCAGAATCCCAATTTTTGGAATGATCAAGTAAATGCCCAGAAGGTAATGAAGGATTTAGGGGTTCAAAAGTCTCTGGTAGAAAGTTGGGACGGGTTGAATGCGTTAAGAGAGAGCATACAGGTCTATCTTGAGTTCATAGAAATGGGTGAAGATATTCAAGAGGAATTGAATGCTGAGTATGGTAGCTTTCTGAAGGCCTTAGAAGATTTAGAGCTTAAAAACATGCTCAAAGAAGAAGATGATCAACGAGATGCGGTGGTCCAATTTAGTCCAGGTGCCGGAGGTACCGAGAGTCAAGATTGGGCTCAAATGCTCTATCGTATGTATACTAGATGGGCCGATCAAAATGACTTTAAGGTTTCGGTAATTGATTATCAGGATGGTGATGTTGCTGGACTGAAAAGCGCAACCATTGAGATTCAAGGCATTAATGCCTACGGGTTTTTAAAGGCAGAAAGTGGGGTTCATCGTTTGGTTCGTGTTTCTCCATTCGATAGTAACACAAGGCGACATACATCTTTCTGTTCTGTATTTGTTTCCCCATTGGTGGATGATACCATAGAATTGGATATCAATGAGAAAGATATCGAACTTCAGAGGTTTCATTCGAGTGGTGCGGGAGGGCAAAACGTAAATAAAGTAGAAACAGGAGTACGCTTAATTTGGACCGGTCTACTTTCCGATGGTAGATCGGAGAAGGTTGTGGCAGAATGTCAGCAAGAACGTTCGCAATTACAGAACCGTGAAAAGGCTATGATACTATTAAAGTCCAGAATTTATGAGTTAGAAAAAGAAATCAGAGAAGCGGAAAAAGCTCGATTAGAAGGAACTAAGAGTAAAAATGAATGGGGCTCACAAATAAGAAGTTATGTCTTCGATGATCAACGCGTAAAGGATCACAGGACGCAGCATGAAACTTCCAATGTTGCGGGTGTAATGGATGGAGATGTAAACGATTTTATTAAAGCCTACTTATTACTGCAAGCGAATGCATAAGTACGATTTTTTGGTCATAGGTTCCGGATTGGCTGGTTTGTCTTTTGCGCTTAAAGCAGCCAAAAAGGCAAAGGTCGCCATTGTGACCAAAGATAAAATACAAGAGACCAATACTTGGTATGCGCAGGGCGGCATTGCAAGTGTCATGAATTTAGATGATGATTCATTTGATAAGCATATTGAGGACACTCTGGAAGCAGGAGCTGGTTTGTGTAATCGAGAGGCGGTTTCTAATATGGTGTATCAAGCACCACGATTAATTCAAGAATTAGTGGATTATGGTGTAGATTTCACCACCAAAGATGGGCAACTCGATCTTGGGAAGGAAGGTGGGCATTCTGAACATCGTATTGTTCACGCCGCGGATGCTACAGGCCGAGAGGTGGAAAATGTCTTAGCCACAAAAGTTAAATCGCATCCTAACATTGATGTATTTGAGTATCATTTTGCTATGGAACTCATTACAGAACATCATTTAGGTAAAAAAATTAAATATTTGCCTAAAATTCATAGTTTTGGAGCCTATGTTCTGGATATTGAGCATTCTAAGGTGCTTACCTTCAAAGCAAGTAAAACCATACTAGCTACAGGTGGAGTAGGGGAGGTTTATGCCCACACCACCAATCCGAATATAGCTACAGGTGATGGAATCGCCATGGCTTATCGAGCGAAAGCTAAGATTGAGCACATGGAATTTGTTCAATTTCATCCCACAACCTTATCCTTACCAGAAGCTGATTCCTACTTAATTACAGAAGCCATGAGAGGTTTTGGTGCTGTGCTCAGAAATGGGGATGGGGAAGCCTTTATGAGCACCTATGATTCACGAGCCGATTTAGCTCCCAGAGATATTGTCGCACGAGCAATCGATGATCAATTGAAGAAGAGAGGAGATAAGACCGTATACTTAGATGCCACGCACCTTAATGCGCAAGATGTACATACTCATTTCCCAAATATTGCTCATGAGTGTAACACCTTTGGAATAGACATTGCCAAGGATTGGATACCAGTGGTGCCTGCTGCCCATTACCTATGTGGAGGAGTTAAGGTCGACGAAAACGGTTGTAGTTCGATAGAGCAACTCTATGCTATTGGTGAAACGGCTTGTACAGGGGTGCATGGGGCTAATCGATTGGCATCAAATAGTTTGTTGGAGGCTTTACACTATGCCGATAAAGCTTCAGTACATGCCCTCGAAACCTATCATGAGTCCAAGAATTCAGGGAACATACCAGAATGGGATGAATCGGGTACCTTCAACCCGAATGAATGGGTACTAATATCTCATAATCGGGAAGAGTTAAAGCAGTTGATGTGGGATTATGTTGGTATCGTTAGGAGTGATCTTAGACTTCAGAGAGCCCATAGGAGGCAAAGTTTACTGTATCTTGAGGTCGAAGATTATTATAACCGGACGTGTGTATCTCCAAAATTATTGGAATTAAGAAATTTGATCAGTATTGCGTATCTCATTATTCAATCTGCTATGGCTCGAAAAGAAAGCTGTGGGCTACATTTTAATTTGGATTATGAGGTTTATGGCAAAGCCAAAGATTAACATATGAAAAAAGGTGTACTCATAGGGAAATTGGGTATAACGGGAGGGATAGGTGCCGGCAAAACTCTTGTTTCTCAGTTTGTTCAGGACTTAGGCATTCCCGTAATTACACTCGATGAAGTTGCCAAATCAATTATGAATTCAGATGCTCAGGTGAGATCCGAAATCATTAAGATGTTTGGTGATGAATCGTATTCTAATGACCAGTTAAATACGTCATATCTGGCCAAAGCGGCTTTCGGAGAGGGTAAAGTAGAACGTTTAAACAAAATCATCCACCCTAGGGTTTATGACTTTCTAGATCAAGAAGAAGATCGCTTAATCAAGAGTGGGATGAGGTACATGGCCGTTGAAAGTGCACTCATGTTAAAACATGGGCGTCCAGAACACTATGCAGTAATTGTTCTTGTTGAAGCTAAAAAAAACCTTAGATTTGCTCGAGTAAAATCTAGAAATCTATGGTCGGATCGTGAGATAGAAGCTAGATTTCAGTCTCAAACATCATTTTTCTCAAAAGCTGAACTTTTACCTGATCGCGATATAATCATCGAGAACAATGCGACCAAGCAGGAGTTGAAATCAAAGGTAGACCGCTTGGTCATTCATTTTAAAAGCGTATGCGATAGCCTTCTTCAATCCCACGACTAATAGCATATCCTCCATTGGTCTCCACAACAAAAAGGGCTGGATCCCCTGAGGGTAACCCCTTTTCAGAAAATGGAGTTGTAGAGTGATAGATGCTCACAATGATACTATCCGAATTCACATACATGATATCTAGGGGTAGAGGAGTGTTTGCCATCCAGAAACTAAGGGGTTGTTCTTCCTCGAATATAAAGAGCATTCCATGATTTTCGGGTAGTTGACGTACATCCATAAGACCTTGTGAACGTTCGGAGATGTCGTCAGAAATTTGCACCTCAACTTCACTCACGAACTCACCTTCCGGAGTTACAAATTG
>JAYPDB010000014.1:18434-23352 GCA_038125045.1 Bacteroidota bacterium | reverse complement strand
CTTCCATATTTGGCGTGTAGCGCCTGAGCCTGTAGGTCCACGGTAGAAACCAGTAGCAGAAGTAAAAAAGAAATACAAGAACGCATGTATGGTTAGATGGTTAAATCTGTAGGTTATATGTTTTGGTTTAAACCCCTATGTATTTACCGTTGATTTACTAAAATCTTAAGATGCCATTAAGATACAAATTACCAATGGCTTGATTCTGAAAAATGCGTTCTGCTATGTTGCAGAGAGAACAGTATTTTCTTAGTATAAGCACATATGTTGGAAAGGGCAATCCAAGTAAAAAATCTGTCGACTAAATCCCTATAAATTAAGCATCTATGAAATTTTCTGTATCCAGTAGCGAACTCAACAAAGGGCTCTCAACCGTCATCGGCGCCGTCCCTAATAAGGCAACTCTTCCTATTTTAGAAACCATTCTGTTTCAAAGCGAAGAGAATAGCATAAAACTTAGTGCTACAGATTTAGAAATTTCGATTATTCAACATGTACAAGCCGACGTGGAAGAAGCGGGTTCGGTCGCTATTCCGGCCAGAAGATTATTGGAAACCTTACGACAATTGCCCAATAGCACGGTTTTCTTTGAAGTCGATGAGCGGAACAATGTCTTATTTAAAACCGATAAAGGGACCTATAAGTTGGTGGGTGACGACTCGGATGACTTTCCAGAAGTGCCTGATTTGTATGATGGCGTAACCATTGAAAGCGATACAGACGTTGTTCAACAAGCCATTAACAAGACCCTCTTTGCCGTATCTAATGACGATTTGCGCCCTGCCATGATGGGGGTTTATTTTCAACTTGGCCCCAATGCATCGCAGTTTGTCTCAACCGATGGTCACCGCTTAGTTAAATATAGCACCCAAGACATAACCACCTCAGAAGATCATTCTTTCATTGTTCCTGATAAGGCTCTTGCATTAATTCAGAAGTCCATTTCAGATGAGCAAACGACCCTTCAGGTAACCCAGGATCACGTGAGTTTTAAAAGCGGCGACACTCAGTTAATCACTCGTCTAATCAACGAACAATATCCTAATTATGAGTCGGTCATTCCTCGCGATAACGATAAGTTTCTTACCATCGGTAAAGATCAAATGCTCTCTACCGTCAAGCGGGTTTCTATTTTCTCTAGTAGTACCACTCGGCAAATTCGCCTTCAACTTGAATCCGACAAACTAACCATTCGCGCCGAAGACTTAGATATGAGCAGCGAGGCGAAGGAAACCATTGAGTGTGACTACAATAATGAGTCCATGGAAATTGGATTTAATGCCAAATATCTATCAGACGTACTCCAAAACATCGACGGAGATGAAGTTAGTTTTGAATTTTCTTCTCCTAATCGAGCAGGTATTGTAAAACCTACACACAGCGGCGAAAACGAAGAGATGTTAATGTTGGTGATGCCGGTCATGTTGAACACATACAGCTAAACACAACCTAAGCAACACCAATTAGCGCTCCTAGATAGTCCTTTCGACTATGAGCAAAATAATTACCCTTACTACCGATTTCGGCCTTCAAGATCATTATGTAAGTGCAATGAAGGCGGTTATTTTAGGCGTTGCCCCCGAAGCGCGTCTCATTGATATTTCCCATGAAATACCACCCCAAGATATTATGGCTGGGGCATGGGTTATTCGGAATTCAGCCTTTCTTTTCCCCGATCATAGTATTCATTTAGTGGTGGTAGATCCCGGCGTAGGAACCGATCGTAACGCTCTTATTCTGGAGGTTAACAATCAGTATTTTATTGGTCCGGATAACGGGATTTTTTCTTTACTGTTCGAAGAGTTTGACTACAAAGCCTACAGCTTGAACAAGCCGAGTTTTTGGAGAGATACCCCCTCTAGAACCTTTCATGGGCGCGATATTTTCTCCCCCGTAGCTGCGCATTTAGCCAACGGGGTGGCGCCTTCAAAGATGGGAGACTCTTTAAGAGAGCTGGTGAGCTATCACTGGGCTGTGCCTATAGGGGATCGGGATGGTTTGCAGGGGTGGGTCATTCATATCGACCGCTTTGGGAACCTAATCACCAATATTTCTGAAGAACTTATAGAAAAAACCATTGGGCGCCGGAAGGTTCGAATTTATGTGGGAAATACGATGATTGATCACTTGGTCAATACCTTCGAGGATGTTCAACCCGGGGAGCCTGCGGCCTTCGTGGGTAGTTCCGGTATGATGGAAATTGGTATTAATCGGGGGAACGCAGCTGAAATGCTAAGTGTAGATAAGGGTACCCAAATATCACTCATTTTGCAGCGCTAAGCGAAACGTTCGTCATTTTTTATCGTACACTCTTGCATGGCTCTAGAAATACGCACCCCACATAATGAACGCCTAACTCTTGAAATTCCAACCGAGGTTTCAAATCTGTCCACACCCTTTAACGGTTCGGTTTGTGCAGAAGATGGCGAACTTTACTCTATCGATCAAAACATCGTTGGCCTACTCAGGCAAGAACGTAACTTCGACACCATTGCTCAGTTTTCCAATCATATCCCGTTAACGGCCGAAATCTACGAAGATCTATGGCGTAAACGATCCATTGGACTCTTAAGTGGGGAGGATTTTTCCCGGGAACAAGAGAGCGCGCTTTTAACCGAGTGGATGGCACCCAAAGGAGGTGAATGGCTGCTCGACCTAGGCTGTTCCACTGCTTTTTATGCGCGTAGTTTACAGGATTATGAACCAGGTGCTTCTACGGTGGCCTTCGACTTTTCACTACCCATGCTCCAAAAAGCACGTAGTAAAGCGCTAAATGATGAAGTCGATCTGTATCTCATGCATGCCGATGCTAGAGAATTACCCTTTTACAGCGATTATTTTGATGGCGTTGCCATGGGCGGTACACTTAATGAACTCTCTACACCCCATCAGGTACTTAGTGAAATTCGAAGGGTACTTACGCCTGGCGGTCGATTTTTTATCATGTATTTGCAGGAAAGCACGAATTGGCTGGGTAAACTCGCACAACAATCTACCCGCTTGGGAGGAATACAATTTTGGTCGGAGCGAGATGCCAAAAAACTATTCTCGGGCTGTGGGTTTTCGGTGCAAAAGTACGAAACCAAAGGAATTGTAGCCTTTGCCCTTTTAAGCTAAATCTACTCTACATTTGCTCCGGTGCTTGGATGCCTAATATTTCCAAACCGTTGGCTAAAACTCGCGCCGTTTGCTGCGCAAGTACCACTCGAGCGGTGCCCAAAGCTGGATCTACCCCTAAGATCCGGCAATCATGATAAAAACTCGTAAAGGCAGTCGCCACATCATTCAAATAATTGATTAACCGATGAGGCTCCGATGCTTCTGCGGCTCCTGAAATCGCTCGAGGAAATTTGAACAGGGTTTTCATGAGACCCAACTCACTTTCATGCACAAGAGGAGATAGGGTTTCAGGTTGAACCGTTTCGGGAAGGGCGCCATAGCTTTCGGTTGCTTTACGAAGAATGCTATGGATTCTAGCATGAGCATATTGCAAATAGAAGACTGGATTTTTTTCCCCGGCCTCTTTGGCTTGCCCTATATCGAACTCTAGATGGGTATTCGGTGATCGCATGAGAAAGAAAAAGCGGGTTACGTCCGAACCAACCTCATCCATGAGTTCATCGAGGGTCACAAAGTTAGCTTTCCTTGTGCTCATTTTAAACGGCTGACCATCTTTGACCAGAGTTACAAACTGATATACAATCACTCGTATGCGCTGCTCATCATAGCCTAGGGCCTTAAGTGCCGACAATACATCTGGGTAGGTGGCGATATGATCGGCCCCAAAAATATCCACACATTCATCATAGCCTCTTTCTAGCTTATTGGCGTGATAGGCGATATCGGGAAGTCGATAGGTGGGTTCTCCTGAGCTTTTTACGAGTACCGTATCTTTTTCTTTTCCAAATTGAGTGGTTCGAAACCAAGTGGCTCCTTCGGATTCATACACCAAATCTTTTGACTTCAACGCTTCTAAGACCTTGTCAATGTCGCCATTTTCATAAAGATCAAATTCATTGAAATAGCTATCCATGTGGATATTCATCCTTTCAAGCGTTGTGCTGATATCTTTAAAAATCGCTTCTTGAGCCACTCGCTTAAAGGCTTCCCATGTCTCATTTGACCACGCGTCGCCCTGTTCTTTGGTTATCTGTGAAGCAATCTCTTTGATATACTCCCCTTCGTAACCACCCTCTGGAAATTCGGAGGGCAGCCCCAAGGCTTCTAAATAACGAGCCTGCACGCTTAGCCCCAGCACCCGCATTTGACGACCCGCATCATTGAAATAGTATTCTCTATGAACTTCCGCTCCTGTCCACTCCAACAGCCTGGCTATGGTGTCCCCTAATACCGCGTTTCGACCATGGCCCACGGTTAATGGCCCAGTTGGATTCGCGCTCACAAATTCGATTTGAAGTTTTTGACCTTTGCGGTCCTCGGTTTTTCCATACTCTTTTCCCTGTTCTATAATCGACAAGAGTTCCTGAATCACATAGTCCTTAGAAAACCTAAAGTTTATAAAGCCCGGACCCGCTATTTCTACCGCCTCTAAAATTCTGGGATCAATCTCCAAAGCGTCTACTATTTGCTGAGCAATCGCGCGTGGATTTTGTCGTAATGGCTTCGCCAACAACATGGCCAAATTGGTCGACCAATCCCCGTGCTCTGCCACTTTTGGAGATTCAAGTTGAATAGATGGAAGTTGCTCTAGCTCAAAGCTAGCAACTGCTTTCTGAAGTAAATCGAGGATATAATTATTCATCTCTCAAAGATACTATTTTTCACCGAATGGTAGTACCTACGAAACCAAGCCTTCGCTCCTCATAGAAACATACTCATAACCTGCAATGATGATATGATCATCGAGTGGGATACCGAGCATAGTTCCCGCCTCTTGAATCCGCTTGGTCAGTTGGAT
>JAYPDB010000014.1:14052-18334 GCA_038125045.1 Bacteroidota bacterium | reverse complement strand
AAAAAAAGAGCCTGGAACCTCCGAATACTTACGCCGTTACCTCCCGTTTTATACCATCAAGCTCGCTAAAAATCCGTGCTGCAATACTCCATCCATCCCGAACCAATAGGTGAACCCGGGGGTACACTAAGCGCCCCTGAAGCCTCAAAAGAACTCGGATTATGCATATACTGTTCAATCATGAAAGCGCCTTGGCCGGCCATTGGTCGCATAAAACCCTCCATGATATTTTTGAGTGAGTTCAATTTGTCTAACACAATTGCTTTGGTAAGAGGACTCGAACGATCCGAAGCATGCAGAGCAATCAAGTGTCGAACCACTTCGTAATTGACCACTTCCTGAATAGACCCCAAATACCCCGCTTCTTCTTCCTTGCCCCAAGTCACCGTCAATAGAGCGTCAATGGTTTCTTGTAAGCTTAGGTTGTTCGCTCTTGCTCCGTATTCAACCAGCCGATTCGCCCGCTCTGGATTCAATAACAGTCCCAAGGTCATATTGGCCGATGACTGGGCTATACTCATGGCGTCCAGTGACGGCCCGGTTCGACCGCTGAATAATTCTCGGGTTGAAGCTAAACCTGCCGGACGCGGCGGGATTAAATCGAGCAAGCTTTCTGGTAAGGCCAGCACTTCTGGTTCTAGCGTTTTTAATACACCCTGCAACGCTTCACGTTGCACCGATGCGCGAACGATGCGTGGGGTTCTCTGATTATCGCCTTTCAGCTTGTAGCTATACTCCATCCCCCCAATCATTTTTACTGTACCTTCAACCTGATATCTATGAAAGAAATAAATGGGGACCAATACATCTTCTAAATAGGTTAGGGGGCGACCCTCAGGAATGTTAGCTAAGCCAAATTGATCCAATGCCACCTCTCGAACCTCCAGGATGTGGTCGAGTTGTTGAACTGGATTTTGACCGTAATCCCAAAGGTGCGCTGTTGGATGAGATCCACTTTGTGGTCGAGCATCGTTATCGGATATGTAATCCAACCCGTCTCGTCGCGCCTGTTCTAAAATCTCATTAAGCGCTTGAGCTTCATCGGTTCCCTCAGGGAAATCCTGATACCCATAGGCAATGGTGGCCTTATCCCACTCTCCAATACCCACATCATAGGCGTCATCTAAATGTAATGCGCCGTCTATGATATCCACTTTGGGATGGGGATAATCCATAACCGATGCTCGGTTATTCACACTAGAGGCAAAATTGTGATAAATACCCAGAGTGTGACCCACCTCATGTGCCGAGAGTTGACGAATACGCGCCAACGCCATGTCCATCATGGGTGAATTGGACAAGCCGTCCATTCCTTCCATGGACTCTTTGCTAAAAGGGGCCAGTAAACCCGTTGCTATCATAAAATCTTGTCGTACACGAAGTGAGCCCAATAACACATTTCCTTTTATAATTTCACCCGTTCGAGGATCTACCACAGAGCCCCCATACGACCACCCCCTGGTAGAACGATGCACCCAGTTAATCACATTATATCGGATATCTAAGGGATGGGCGTCATCTGGTAGTACTTTAACCCGAAAAGCATCTTTGTAACCAGCCGCTTCAAACGCTTGATTCCACCAACGAGCTCCATCTAATAGAGCCGATCGCACGGGCTCAGGCGTACCATTGTCCAAATAATATACAATGGGCTCTATGGCTTCACTTAATTCCGCGTTGGGGTCTTTTTTCTCCAGTCGATGCCTGTTGATATATCGAACGGCCATATCTTCCTCAATAGGTGCCGCGTAGTCCATAAAGGTAGTAGGATAATATCCCGCTCTAGGATCATAGGCCCTTGGCGTATAGTTGTCATCGGGTAGAGCCACAAACGAATGATGCTGCCGCACCGTTATAGCCGATGGATCGGGAACTACCGAGCGTAATTCACGACCGGGATTGGAGCCGGTGAAGGTAAGTAGGGTTTCAAATTCCGAATTCAATGGGAAATTAAAGGTGCCCTCGGCATACAAACTAGATCGAGATTTATCCAAGCTATAATTCCCTTCTCGCACGCCCCTTAGGCGGTCCGTAATCCCATGTGCGTCGCGCATTAAAAATGGACTAAGGTCGATCAGATACGCACCGTCCTGTTCAGCTTCAACCGGAAAACCAAAAATAACTGAAGAAGCAAAGGCCTCTCGAATCGATTTCTTTTCCAGCTCATTTTCCGAACGCGCCACATACCGCAAATTAGGCTGAATCAGCATGAGCTTGGAGCCTCTTTTCTCAAAATACACCACGCGCTCACCCCCTTGTTGGCTTCGATCAAGGCCAATATCATTGGATCCAACGCCTGCCGCCAAATAGTTGGCATATAAAAACTCGTGACCTAGTTTGTCTACTTTCAACCAGATTTTATCCTGATCCTGGTCGTAGTAATAATCAAAAAATCCCTCGCTTAGCGGAGTGTCGCCAACTTTATCTTGAATGGTTTGAGCCAATAGCGCCCCGGAAAAACCGGTTACAACTAGCAAAGCAAAAAGTAATTGAAAGCTTGAACGAAACAAGTGCTGTGATTTCATAATGCGTATAATCTGCGGTTAATGTTATGGCGTGATGCCAAATCGGATGACTATTCGGGTTGAACCCCTTCTTGTTTCATCCGGATAAAATAATCTTTCGCGGCTTCCATTACCTTGGGTGAGAGTATGATGGCCGCGGTCATGGTGGGAATGGCCATCAAGGCAAACATTCCGTCGGTAAAGTTTAATACCGCCTCTATGGTGGCCACGGCTCCAAAAATGATGGCTGCTGCATAAAAGTAATTGAAATATTTTTGCCGATGCGCTCCCGCCAAAAAGCCCAGGCATTTGGTGCTGTAATAGGAGTAGGTAAACAGCGAACTAAAGGCAAAAATCAGCACACATAACATGAGCACATACACCCCAATAGGTCCCATAGCCTCTTGAAATGCCGAAGCGGTTAAGCTAATGCCGCTGGCCTCACCCGAATTCCAAACCCCGGTAACCAAAATGGCTAAGGCCGTCATGGTACACACGACTAAGGTGTCGATAAAGGGCCCCATCATGGCCACTAGACCCTCCCGTACGGGTTCTTTCGTCTTAGCCGCGCCATGAGCAAGTGTTGCGGTTCCTATACCTGCCTCATTGGAAAAGGCCGCTCTTCGAACACCGGTAACGATCAGGGCGCCGACCGCCCCACCCATAACCGAATCTGCGGTAAAGGCATCGGTAACGATTAACGCTAGATAGGAACCCAATACGTCTATATGTACCGCAAGTATATACATCACACTGCTTACATAGAGAATAACCATGGCGGGCACCATTTTCGAGGCCACTTTGCCAATGCGTTTGATTCCCCCGAAGATGACTAATGACACCACAGCTAGAATAATGAGGCCGCTTATGAGGTCGGTATTAAAATGATTATTGGGATCCGCGATCCCATTGGGTATCAATAAAAAATCTCGTACGATTTGAGTAACCTGATTCGCTTGAAAAATAGGAAGCGGGCCAAAGAGACCGGCCACTGCGAATAGTACGGCCAAAGGCTTCCATTTTTTTCCAAGCCCTTCGGTGATGATGTACATGGCACCTCCTTGCAAATGACCTTCCGAATCATATCCTCTATACATCACCGAGAGTGTACAGGTGAAAAACTTGGTGGCCATTCCAACAATCGCACTCACCCACATCCAAAAAACAGCCCCAGGCCCACCCATAGCTATGGCAACGGCAACGCCACTGATGTTGCCCATTCCCACGGTGGCTGCCAGAGCGCTCGCTAGCGCTTCAAAATGGCTAATATCTCCCGGATCATCCGGGTCGTCGTATTTACCCCTAAGTACATCTATGGCATGAAAAAAATAACGGTAGGGAACAAAGCGAGAAAAAAGTAAGAAATACAACCCTCCGCCGACCAAAAGAACCACCAACGGTGTGCCCCACATAAAGGATGAAAAACCGGCTAAAATACTGTCTATCGTTTCCAGAGTACTTAGATTTAATTAACAATTAAGGAACTAAACTCGTTTAAAAGCACAGAAAATACAAGTCCATTTCCTGGGAAAATCTCTTCTTAACAATTTATTGCGACCCTTTTATACCCAACCAAAAAATCGGCCCAAGCCGTTGATCACAAATTGCACGCCAATCGCTAGGGCGATAAATCCCATCATCCGGGTGATTACCGTCATTCCCGACTTCCCTATAACCTTGTTTAACCAGGGGGCCACCCGCAAAATACCAAAAGCGGCATAAGCGGTTAGTAAAACGGCGACTCCATGGATGGCGTAATCCAAAAAGCCTTCTGCTTG
>JAYPDB010000014.1:6182-13952 GCA_038125045.1 Bacteroidota bacterium | reverse complement strand
GTCCATTTCATCGGATTCTTCCTCTTCTCGGCCTCAAAGCGACCTCCAGCGTCACCTGGATCAGGTGCATTCCATCATATCGGGCGGTAGTAGCGTAACCGATATCATGCAAGAGATTTGTGCCTATCTTCACGCTCACATCGACCATTACGACTGGGTGGGGTTTTATCTCGATGACGCCGAGAAAAGAGGATACCTAAAACTCGGACCCTATGTAGGCGCCCCCACGGATCATACCTCTATTCCATACGGTAAAGGCATCTGTGGTCAAGTGGCCGTTTCTTTGGAAACCTTCATCTCTCAAGACGTTCATGCCGAGGACAATTATATTGCCTGCAGCATGGAGGTTCAATCCGAAATCGTAGTCCCTATTCTCAAAGATGGTCGTTTTGTTGGCCAAATAGATATCGATTCCAATACCAAATCGGGGATTCGCGATGAGGATCAACAGCTATTAGAAGGCATCTGCGCCCAGTTATCGCAGCTTTTTTAAGCGCACCCTCAAAGCGTTCAGCGATGGTCATTTAATACGGGCATTTAGGCCCGCTAATCAACCGTATTTCGTTGATTTCATCGGGGTCGAAAGCGCGAGTGTACACTTTATCAAACCACTCGGTATACCATTCATCCCGCACCTGGCCCCGCGCTTCTACATAAAAATATTGTTCATCGGCATTCTCAATCAACACAGGATAGGCACTGGTTACTACCAAATCTTCTAAGTTGCCATTGAAATACCATGTTTCGCTTTCATCACACAAGACAAATTCAGGGCCCGCTACTCCTTTCATGTACCCCCGATACACGTTGAAATTATCTCGCTGAAAGGTAGCGTCTCGTAGTGATCGCATATGCGATACCATGGACAACACGGCATTAGGCACCCGCCCCGCCGTATAGGTATCGGGGCTCATGTACTCATAACGCCTGAAATATTGTGACACTCGGGCCTCAATGTGTATGTACCATCGATCTTCAAAGGATAAGCTATCTCGAGCAAGTGAATCGGCGGGCTCTAGGGTCCAAATACCCTGTTCATCTATCTGTTCGTATAACTCCGACCAATCGGGTTCTTCAAACCATTCTGGTATGCAATATTCATAATTACGCGTTTCATAAAACTCTTCACATTCTCCCTGAATAAACCAACGTACGTTTCGTTGAGGGGCTATGATATCTAAACTTGGATTTTTTTCCCAAAACAAAAGGTAGGTGGCATCAAGCTCTTTTCCCGAAAGAGTTAATGTTCCAGGCGCATCATTAGAGCTGTTCGTCTGGAAGGATGAATATTTTCTATTCATTCGAAGGCCATGATACGGCGGAATGGGAGAGCTTAAAGCAATTCGGAATTCTTCTTGGTCTTCTTCAAACGTACCCTCACTAATGAGTCCCCAGCCTAGGGAATCTGCTACTTCTTGAGGAATCGCCCTAGGCGCGGGTAAGATATAGCTAGGTAGCACCACGTGATCTACCTTCGACATCTTATGGGTATTGCCACAGCCCGAGTAGAGTAGAATGATCCCCGCTAGCATTAGCCCGTTTATTAAGCGCTTGCTTTGGCTCTTTTTGAGGGGTATTTCATCGTTAAAACGAATCATGAGTTTCACTCTTTGCATTACATTATACCGTGCATCGTTGAATAGCATCCGCCAGTGAAATAAAAGGATCCTCTGCCTTGGCGATAAATTCTTGCCCTACATGACCAGTATAGCCCGTCTCATTAATCGCCCTCATAATCGCGGGATAATTCAATTCTTGGGTATCATCAATTTCGTTGCGCCCAGGTACACCAGCCGTATGGTAATGGGCAATGTAAGGGGCATATTTTTGAATGGTTGCAATCACGTCCCCCTCCATAATCTGCATATGATATATATCGTAGAGAAGCTTGAAATGATCCGAACCTATTTTATCACACAAGGCAACTCCCCATGGCGTATGGTCGCATTGGTAATCCGGGTGACTAAGCTTTGAATTTAATAACTCCATGACAATGGTAAGTCCATATTCTTGGGCCATCTTAACCACAGGTTCTAGTCCAATGGCACAGTTTTCGAGACCTTCTTGATCACCTAGACCCTTTCGGTTACCCGAAAAACAAATAATATTTTGGATACCTAAATCCGCAATAATGGGTATGAGAGCTCGATACTCGGACTGAAGTTTTTCATGTATGCTCGGATCATTAAACCCATCGGTTAAGCTCAAAGGCACACAATTCGCCATCGCGCAACTTAACCCGTATTGTTGTGCCAGACGAATGTCTTCTGGATTCAGTAATTCTATGGAATCAATACCCAGGGCTTGGGCTTTTTCACATAGCTCTTCTAGTGGAGTGGAGGCAAAGGTCCATCGGCAAACCGAGTGTTTGAATCCTTGAGGCGCTCTGGCGGCAGGAAGGCCGGCTGTTTCATTTGATTCCAAGGGCCCTTTAACGGAAGGTAATGAAGCCCCCTTAGGCATTAGTTCTGTGGCTTTCATCCCTACTGCCGTCGCCAAAATACCCTTTATGGCGTCTTTTCTGTTCATGCTGCTTTAGCTTTTTGTTGATACTTCCACCACAATATACTTGCAATAAGTACATAGGCAAGCAAACTAAGTTGCAAGTTGGTCATATTGGCAAAAGCTACAAACTCACGATCGCCCCTCATAAATTCCATAAAAAATCGGAGTAGGGCATATCCTCCTGTGTGTATATAGAAGATAATGGGTGAATTTTTCTGGGTCGGCCAAACGTTTTTGAACACAATAATTACAATGGCAAGCAAGGCAAAGTCTCCGATCATCTCATACAGCTGGGTGGGATGTAATGCCGCGCTCATGGTCGAATTTGCATCTACCAAGCCTTGTTCAAAAGACCACCGCCATGCCGACGAGGAGAGTTGTAGCTCTTGTTCAAAAGAGGGAATCCATGTGCCATAACGAGGAAAGCTCATGCCAAAAACACTATCGGTGGCCGTGCCGTAGGCGTCACCGTTTAAAAAACATCCCAATCTTCCCACTGCTTGACCAATCAAAATCCCCGGCGATAACAGCGAGAAATATTCGAAATAGTTGAGTCTTTTTCGCTTTGTATAAAAATACCCCCCCAACATTCCGCCAATTAATCCCCCCGTAATACTATTTCCTGCACCTGTTATGCTAAACAATACGGCAGGGTTACTTAGAAACAGATCCAAATTCCAGAATAAAAAGTGAGAGAGCCTTGCCCCTATGAGCGCCCCAATAATAGCCCAGGTTACCAAGCCCTCATATAAATCTACACGACCACCATGTGCTTTAACCCAGCGGTAACACACATATACACCCAACCCAATGGAAATAAGAAAATATAAGCCTTCATAAAAATATATCTGATTGAAGCCGAGATCTAAGTGAATGGGAAACATAGGAATTTGGATATCTTGGGGTTTCGCTTAGGGAATAATACTTAAAGCTGTGCTTATTTGGAATTTGGTTTTGCTTAAAGGGGGTTTATATCGGCAGACGACTCTATCCGACGTATTCATGCACCCTATTACGAGTGCAATGCGTGAATATACTCGCGTAAAAATCGGCCCGTATGGCTTGTACTATTGGTCATAATATCTTCGGGTGTTCCTTCGGCGATTATTTGACCGCCTCTAAAGCCCCCATCGGGACCCACATCTATTACCCAGTCGGCGCTTTTGATGACGTCTAAGTTATGCTCAATAATAATAACCGAATGACCCGCCTCTACAAGTTCATTAAAGGCCGCTAATAATTTCGCCACATCATCAAAATGGAGCCCCGTCGTGGGTTCGTCAAAGAAATAAACCGTGTGTTCATGACTGGTTTTTGTAAGAAATCGCGCCAACTTCACTCGTTGAGCCTCACCACCAGATAAGGTGGTCGCGCTCTGGCCAAGGGTTAAATACCCCAGGCCAACTTTTTCAAGGGGTTCTAATTTGTGGACAATATTGGGCTCGTCTACAAAAAATTCTATGGCCTCAGAAATAGGCATGTTTAACACATCTTCAATACTTCTTCCGCGGTAATGAACGTTCAAAATATCTTTACGAAACCGAGCACCGTTACATTCTTCACACACCAGTTCAATGTCGGCCATAAATTGCATTTCAATTTTTTGGATCCCCTCTCCCTGGCAGGTTTCACAGCGGCCGCCCGGCACATTGAAACTAAAATGGCCTGGCGTATACCCCATAATACGAGACTGTCTCGTCTTTGCAAAAAGCTCTCGAATCCCATCAAAAGCCTTGGTGTAGGTAGCGGGGTTGGAACGAGAGGATCGGCCAATAGGACTTTGATCCACCATTTCTACATGATGAATCCGGCTCATGCCTTTGATGGAACGGTGGCGGCCTACTTTCTCATTAAAATTCCCAAAGTGCTTCTTAATACCGGCATATACCGTGTCATGAATCAAGGTCGACTTACCCGAGCCCGATACGCCCGTTACCACCAAAAGAAGGCCCAAGGGGATATCTACATCGATATTTTTGAGGTTGTGCTCGCTAGCGCCGCGAAGCTCTATCATGGTACCGTTACCCGTTCTTCTTTTTTCAGGCAATGGAATCAGCGCTTTTCCAGAAAGATAATGACCGGTTAGCGTGGGCGCCTCTAATAGGTTGTGATAATTGCCTTGATATACCACTTCTCCACCATGAACACCGGCAAAGGGCCCGATGTCTATTACATGATCGGCGGCTCGCATCATTTCACTGTCGTGCTCTACTACTAAGACTGTATTGCCAATGTCCCGTAACGACTCTAAAATTCGAATTAATCGATCGTTATCTCGGGGGTGCAACCCTATGGTTGGCTCATCCAGTACATACAGACTGCCTATTAAGGAGCTTCCTAAAGCGTTCGCCAAACTAATGCGCTGTGATTCGCCACCGCTAAGTGTGTTGGCCAAACGATCTAAGGTTAAGTAGTCTAGGCCCACTTCAACCAGATATTTCAACCGTTTTTGTATCTCATACATGAGTTGACCCGCCACTCCATTTTCGTAGTCACTTAACCTAAGCCCATCGAAATACTCTTGGGCATGACCAATGGTTAGCTCCGATACTTCACCTAAGTGATAGTCGCCCACTTTTACATATTGGGCATCTTTTCGGATACGATACCCCTCACACTCTGGGCACCGGCTGTACCCTCTGTAACGAGCATACATTACCCTCATATGCACTTTATAGTTTTGCGCCCGAACCATATCAAAAAACGCATGGATGCCCAGGTATTCATCCTTGCCTTTCCAAAGATAGTTGCGCACTTCTTTAGGAAGGTCTTTGTATGGAATATCAATAGGCCAGCGTTCTCTTGCGGCCACTCGTATTAATTCTTTAAGGTGCTGAGAAAATTTGGGGGAGTCGAAGGGCGCAATGGTATTTTTGCGAATACTTTTTTCGGGATCGGGAATGACCAGGTCTTCATCGATTCCGGCAACACGGCCAAAACCCTCACAGGTTGAGCAGGCACCGAAAGGGTTGTTGAACGAAAACATTTGTGGCGTCGGTTCCACAAACTCCATTCCGTCTAGCTCAAACCGCTCGCTGAATAATCGTTGGGGCTCCCCCTTTTTTTTGACCAAAACACGGCCCCTCCCCTCTCTAAAGGCGGTTTCCAGGGAGTCAACCAGGCGAGAACGAGAGGCATCATCCTCTTTATGTACCAGGCGATCTACCAAAACGGTATACTCCTTCTTTTTTAACTTGGCAGCCACATCCTTTGGTTCATCGCTAGATAAGTCGACTATTTCTTCGGTTTCAAGGTCCAGTAGGCGCGTAAAGCCCTTCTCTTTCAAAAGGCTTAGCTCGGCTTCAAGGTCTTGGTTGTCGTGTTTGGGCGCCGGGTACAACACATAGAATCGATCGCCCTCCGAATAGTAATTAGCCACCCAGCCTGCCACGTCGCCAGGCGTATCCTTGGTCACTTGCTCCCCCGAAATGGGACTCATGGTCTTTCCTATCCGGGCAAATAGAAGTCGTAAATAGTCATAGATTTCGGTGGTTGTTCCAACCGTAGATCGTGGATTAGAGCTGGTGGTTTTTTGCTGAATAGCCATGGCAGGAGAAATTCCATGTATGTGATCTACCTCCGGCTTATCCATTCGCTCTAAAAACTGACGGGCATAACTCGATAAGCTCTCTACATATCTGCGTTGACCTTCGGCATAAATAGTATCAAAGGCGAGGCTCGACTTACCCGAACCCGATACCCCCGTGATTACTGTTAAACTATTTCTGGGTATCTCTACGTCTATATTTTTTAAATTATGCGTGCGCGCCCCTTTTACAATTATTGGGCGTAATTTTTGAGCGCTTTCGGGCGATGCACCAGCAATATGAGCGGGGGTTTTGGACACGTAGATACTATAAATAGAATACACATTGGAAACCCCTAAGATAACATTTTAAAGGCGCTATTCTAAGCATTTTATAGGATTTTAATCTCAATCTAAGGCTCTTACCGCTCTACTTCTCGCCACCGTATTCCATCGGAAGCTAAATAAAGGGCTGAACTTTGGGACAAATCCCAATAGGAAATTTTATTCGCATCAAGTCTTGATAATAATTCAGGGGAGGGGTGGCCATACCGGTTGTCTTTTCCGGCCGAGATAAGGACCCGTTCCGGTTTTACCCGCCCAATAAACTCAGGGGTGTTACTCGCGCCAAAAAATAAGACCGTTCGGATAGAGGCCATTATTATAGCCCTGCGCTATTTAGATTGCTGGTTGTCTACCAACAAAGAGTCACCCTCTACTCGAAGACTTACCGCAGAATATTTGAGTTTGGCTTTTGGCCATTGAGGAATAACTTATTTTTTACGTATTTACCATCACTGCTTTTGCCCCCTCAAACGAATCGATCGGAATCTACCATTATGAAGCGAAAAGACTTTTTGACTAAAATGAGCCTGGCTAGTGCGGGTATTACCATCATTCCTCGACATGTGTTAGGGGGCGTTGGATATATCGCTCCCAGTGATACACTTTATATCGCAGGAATTGGCGCTGGGGGTAGAGGAAACGCAAACCTTCGAGAGTTAGCCAGACATAGCCACGTTAAAATATCTCATCTATGTGATGTGGATGACCGCATGACCCAATCGACCCGGGAAACTTTTTCAGATGCGCCTTACCTCAAAGATTATCGCGAACTGATGGATAACCATTCGGCCGATTTCGATGCCGTGGTTATTTCAAGCCCCGATCACAATCATGCCGTTCAAGCTATGGCAGCGATTGTCCGCGACAAACATGTCTACGTAGAAAAACCGCTTACCCACGATATTTATGAGGCGCGCATGCTTACTGAAGCAGCTCGAAAGCACAAGGTGGTAACTCAAATGGGAAACTTCGGCTCCTCAAGTGACGGCGTTCGGCAAATGAAAGAGTGGCTTCAGGCCGGAATTATTGGTGAGGCCCATACCGTTCATGTATGGACGAACCGCCCCGTGTGGCCCCAAGGCGTCGCGTGGCCGCCCCAGCCGGCACCTGTTCCCGATGGCCTAGATTGGGATCTGTGGCTAGGAACGGCGTCTTTTAAAGAATATGTAGATGGACTAGCCCCTTTTAACTGGAGGGGGTGGAGCGACTATGGTACAGGGGCATTAGGAGATATGGGGTGTCATTTGATGGAAACCCCGTTTAATGTTTTGGATCTGGGTTACCCCGATCGAGTCGAGTGCAGCGTTGGCGCTGTTTACGTAGATGAGTTTAGGCGAGGGGAGTTTCCAGAGGGCTTTCCACCCTCCTCTCATGTGGTTCTTCGATTCCCTACC
>JAYPDB010000014.1:0-6082 GCA_038125045.1 Bacteroidota bacterium | reverse complement strand
GGCCCCCTAACAGAAAGCGTATTAATGGGGAATCTTGCTATTCGAAGCTATGACTACAAGGAAGAATACAAGGAAAGTTACACCGAAGAGGGGGTAGAAATGGAACGCATGCGAACACGCTACCCCGGCCGAGGCATTCAGTTACTTTGGGATGGCCCTAATATGAAAGTAACCAACTTCGAGCCGGCGAATGCTTTTGTGAAACGCGAGTACCGAGAAGGCTGGAGTCTATAAAGAACGGGTACGTTACTCTTTTGGGGCTCTAAACTCCTTCAACCCGAAAAATTCCCTGACCCGTAACCCCAACGTAGATGTAACCGTCGGGGCCCTGCTTAAGACTTCGTACTCGGCCAATTCCCTGGAGAACTTCTTCGCAGGAAACGACCCGATCACCGTCTAGACGCAAAAGCTCCACCATGCCAAATTTCAAAGAACCTACCAATAGGTGTCCTTTCCAATCGGGATATCGATCACTGGTTACAAAGCTCATCCCAGAGGGCGCGATAGAGGGGACCCAATATTGAATGGGCTGTTCCATGCCTTCACGGACCGTATCTTGAGCAAAAGGAGTTCCGTTGTAATTAATACCATAGCTAATCACCGGCCAACCATAGTTTTTACCTGGCTCTATGATGTTGAGTTCATCCCCGCCTCGAGGGCCATGCTCATGCGCCCACATTTTCCCGGTTAATGGGTGGCGCTCCATGCCCTGCTGATTACGATGTCCATACGAATAAACAGCCTCAATAGCCCCGCCCTGGCCAACAAACGGATTGTCTTCGGGAATGCTGCCGTCGTCATTGATGCGATACACCTTTCCGCCATCTATGCTTAAATTTTGTGGGTTCACATCTCGGTTCCCTCTATCTCCAATGGTAAAATAAAGCGTTCCATCGGTTCCAAACTCTAGTCGGCTCCCATAGTGCTGCCCGCGGGTTGAGTTCGGCGTGGCCTTATACAGCGTCTCCACATCTTCCAGGCCGTTGAAGCCCAGTCTTGCTCTAATCACAGCCGTATTGGCACCTTCTCCCTCTCCTGAGCTCGATGAATAGCTAAAATATATCCACCCATTTTCCGCGTGATTGGGGTGAACCTGAACATCCAGAAAGCCCCCTTGACGCTCCGCGTAAATATCATCGAGGGCTTGACTAAAACTGGAAACAATTTCACCCTCTTTAACCACATACAAAATGCCGGACCGGTCGGTCACCAAAAGTTCTCCGGTGCTTAGCCAATCCATTCCCCACGGAACCTCAATCCCCGAAACATACTTGGTAAAGGTATAGTTATCCTGTGTCTTTGGTGTGGGGGTTGCCGCGCACGATACCAAAAGTACTACCGCCGCAAGCAGGCTTGTTAGTGAAGTTAACTTTTTCATAATGATTGGATTAAGAGCGTCGTTGATTGATGTGGATGGTTCATGAAAGTTCTTTCGGGTCCAAAGGGTTCTGAGGCGCGCTAGCGATACATAAATTGGCGTAATTCATCAGCGTTCATAAAGCCCGTTCTTCGTTTCAATAAATTACCCTGCGCATCTAAAATCAGGGTTCCCGGAAACACAAAAACACCCTGTTGTTGGGCCCAGCTTCGAGAGCTCATGGGCTCTCCTTTCCACCGTACAGGCTCATCGGCATTTCCATTGATTTTAACCGGTATGTATCCCGCATCCAACACCGCCCGAACCGTGCTGTCCGGATACACTTCGCGCTCCATGGCGCGACAATACTTACAACCGTCTTCATAGACATCGACCAGAACTAATTTATCGGAATTCAAGGCCTCTTCTAATCCCTCGTCAAGCGCCCTCCACGCGGGGGCGTTTACAATTTCTACAGGTGCCGTATGCTGCAAAGCGTTGTATACAAAAATACCCAGAAACGCGCCTAAAACTATCGCAACAATTGATTTCTTGTTCATGGATCTGATGTTAGCCTGTGAACTTTATAAAATTATAATCGTATCTTAATACCTTATAATATTACAAAATATGCCGTATTGATACATTATGAATTCGCTTGTTGAACAATACAAATTGGGTGACGTTTCCGTTCGGGTCATTGAATCGGAGCGCCCAAACAAATATACCGTGCAGTGCTCCAATGAGGCCTTTAAATCGGAGTTCACGGTAAGCGAATATGAATTCAAAAACTATCGCCGGTTAATGAATCAGCGTATCACAGAGACCTTTAAAGAGGCCAAAGAAGAAGGCGGGAACGAGTAATCGATGGTTTTAAACACGAACATACCGTTCTTTTTCCATTCGTAATGGACTCCTGACATGCCAAAAAACATTGGAAAAATAACACTCTATTCTATTGACGACCTGCATGAAAAACTTGGCGTCTCCAAGCTAACGCTGCGATCTTATTTAAGGTCAGGCAAAATTAGGGGTAAAAAATTAGGGGTGAGCTGGTATGTGACCGAGGGGGCATTGCTTGAGTATTTTAACACCCCGGACGAGGCGCAAGAAAAACCCGAGCCCAGCGCGCTCCGCGCACCTTCTCTACACTATGTTGTTCAGGGGATTAATGATCTGGTAAGTGAAACGGAGGAGTGCAACAGCGCCGATGATGTTATTGCGATCTTGGAAGAGCAGGCCATTCTAAGCCTATTTCAAGTAAAGATCATGGAAAAAAATACCGGCCGACTCATCGAAATTGTAAAGGCTAGAGACTTCATTGAGCAACATAAGCCGCATTAGTCCTTGGGTAAACGCCGTAAAAATTCATGTACGCGAACTAAGCTGGCCATCGTTTTTGCGTCATTTATGTGGCCCTGATACAACATATCTATGGCGTCTTGAAAGGGAACCATATGCACCCCTAAAAACTCATCAGCATCCGTATGTTGCGCGCCTTGCGTTAATTCCGTAGCCAAATAAATATGAATAAGCTCATCGGCATAGCCAATGGCGGGATAAAAGTGACCTACATAACACCATTTCTTTGCCGTATACCCCGTTTCTTCGGAGAGCTCTCTTTTAGCGGCTTGAAGGGGATCTTCCCCTTTATCGATTTTTCCCGCCGGCACTTCCCAAAATAACTGCCTCACGGGATAGCGATATTGTTGGATCAGCAGGCATTCGCCTGTTTCAGTGAGGGCCACTATGGCACACGCCCCCGGGTGTTTAATCCATTCCCTGGTTCCAATACTGGCGTCCGGCAAGACGGCCCGGTCTCGATATACGTGCAAGAGTTCTCCCGAAAAAACCTGCTCTGAATCACGCGTCCATTCCTGAAACGCTCGGTTTGGTACTAAGGGCGTATTTTCTTTTTTCATAGTGGTATTATCGGGCTATTGGTTTTAACTTTAGGTTCTCAAATATCGTAATTAATTCTGGGGCTTGTCGATACAAAACAACATAGACGTAAAAAGGGTAGAGGTCGGCGGTAAAGTCTTTACCATCTCAAATCTTATTTCTTTTTCTAGAATTTTGCTGGTGGTTCCCGTGCTCTATCGGCATTATACTAACGAGCTTAATTTCGATGGCTTCATCATTGGCCTCGTTGCCTGTGGGGTAGTTTCAGATTATTTAGACGGGTTTGTAGCGCGTAAAACCAACACCATATCGGAAGTGGGAAAAATGATCGATCCCGTTTCCGACAAAATAGCTGCAGGCTTATTGTTTATCTACACGGCAATAATTGGCTGGATTCCACTTTGGTTTCTTTGGTTATTTATCATTCGTGATCTGCTTATTCTCTTGGGCTCAAGTTTTATTAAGGTGCGCTATGGGAAGGTCGCCATGAGCACGCTATCTGGTAAAATTTCGGTTAATGTTATCTCTATTTACTGGATCTCCGTTTTCTTTTTCAGAGATGCCTTGGTGGCACACAACGTATTGCTTTGGGCTTCGGTTGGTATCATGTCCTTTTCTTTTATTATGTATCTTCTGAGGTACCGGAACATCATGAGGGGCGCAAAATTTAATTAATACAAATGATATGGGATTTCTTGAAAAATTAGGCTTTAAAAAAAACCCGGGGCTAGAGCAAGGTGTTGAAGAAAGCCGTACGGGTTTACTTAATAAAATTAGTAAGGCCATTGCCGGTAAAGACACCGTAGATGACGATGTTCTCGATGAACTGGAAGAAATTCTAATCACTTCAGATGTAGGGGTTCGGACTACTCTAGAGATTATCCGACGAATTGAGGATCGGGTGTCCAGGGACAAATATGTTTCAAAAGACGAATTAAATACCCTGCTTCGCGACGAGATTATTGGTCTACTTATGGAAAATCCAGTAGAACGAGCCGCTGACTTTAACGCACATTTTCCCGAAACCCCCCATGTAGTGTTAATCGTTGGGGTTAACGGCGTGGGAAAAACAACAACCATTGGAAAGTTGGCGCATCAATATAAATCTGCCGGAAAACAGGTCTTATTAGGCGCCGCCGACACTTTTAGGGCCGCAGCTGTAGACCAACTGAAAATATGGAGTGAGCGGGCCCAAGTACCTATTATAGAGCAAGGCCAAAATGCCGACCCCGCCGCGGTGGCTTTTGATACGGTATCTGCTGCCAAGGCTAGGGGAGCGGATATCTGCCTGATTGACACCGCGGGAAGGCTGCATAACAAGAAGGCGCTCATGGATGAATTGACGAAAATAAAACGGGTTATGGGGAAAGTCGTTCCAGAGGCGCCTCATGAAGTATTGCTGGTATTGGATGCCTCAACAGGACAAAATGCCCTTCAACAGGCCAAGGCATTTACGGAAGCGGTCGATATTACCGGGCTTGTGCTCACCAAGTTAGACGGCACCGCAAAAGGTGGGATTGTTTTGGGAATTTCGCATGAATTATCGGTGCCTCTAAAATACATCGGCCTAGGAGAGGCCATGGAGGATCTGCAGGTGTTTGATAAGAAGTCATTTGTGTCCGCACTGTTTGGCGAAAGCGTATAAAGGCCAGATACTCACGCGCACAGCGTCGCGCTGTGTGCTCTGCGCGAATCTAGGCAAAGGCCTTGTCGCTAATCCCGCCCCAGTATAGCGTCTACAGGCATTAAGTCTACATAAAAATCAGTGGGTGCCTCACCGAGATAGAGTCTTATTTGCTGCTCCTTAATCATCTCTAAGACCGCAAGAAACGTGACCGCAATAACCACGCGCTGAGTGATGGTTCCGCATAGCGCAACAAAGCTTTGGCGCCCCTTTTCTTGAAGGGTGGTAAGAATATACTCCGATTGCTTTTCTAGGGTGGCCTCTACCTTTTCAACCCTATGAACAACATTTTTACGCTCAATGTCGGTAAGTACTTTTTTAAAGGCCGCAATTAAATCGAACAAGGTTACGTCTTGAAGGGCTTCACCCGAAGCTTGTTGTTGAACCTCGTCTGCCAAAGGAAATCCTCTGGCATATTTCTTCTGGGTTTCCTCATCGATGTCGGATAACTTAAGTGACATTTCCTTGTAGCGCTTATACTCTAGTAGGCGCTGCACCAGCTCGTAACGAGGGTCGTTTTCATCGATTCCATCGTCTTCTTCGTTTTCTTCTCGGGGCAACATCATCTTGGCCTTTATAGACATCAACATGCTGGCCATCCACACAAACTCGCTCGCAACATCTAAGTCCAGCTCTTCAAGAACCTGAATATATTCTAAAAACTGATTGGTGATATAGGATATCGGGATATCATAAATATCCAGCTCATCTCTTTTTATAAAAAAAAGAAGTAAGTCTAAGGGCCCTTCAAAGTTCTGTAATTGTACACGATACATGTTTTAAATCTAATAGGTTCTCAACACAAAAGCCTTAAAAATTCTTTTATGTATTTATTTGGTTTATATATATACAATTAATTACATTTGGTTTATGGGTAAAATCAACTATAACAATTATTTTATGCCGTATTAAACGATGATTCGTCGGTACTAAACGAGCTAACGCCTCAAATTTCCGATATTTTATATCGCTTCTTACTTATTCGTTATGGGGCTAGCAGAGATGATGCTCTGGATTGCGTTCAAACCACTTTATTCCGTGGGGTCAAAAGAATCAAAGAGGGGGGCATAGAGAAGCCAGACTTTCTTTTGCCTTACTTTTTTACAACCGCTAAACATGAGCTCTTCCGGTTAACACGG
>JAYPDB010000013.1:19044-24041 GCA_038125045.1 Bacteroidota bacterium | reverse complement strand
AAGCGGCTCACCAAGCGGGCGAAATCCTCTTTACGTGCATTGGCCGCTTCTTTCACCTCATCATGATTCAAGGCATCTCCGGTAATTCCGGCAGCAGCATTGGTGATGAGCGATATACCCACGGCCGGTAGCCCTAGACGAGTGGCTTCCATTAACTCTGCGGCCGTACTCATTCCTACCGCATCTCCGCCCATGGTCCGGTAAGCATGAATCTCGGCTTTGGTTTCGTAATTGGGTCCGAATACAAAAAGATAGTTACCTCGGTGTACCGGTAGGCCCAAATCCTTCGCCGCTTCAAAAGCGTGATCGGCATAGCTTTTTATGTTCCAAGACCACTTGGATGACTGCTGCATGATTCGTCGATGGGGGCGAATGATGTGATCTATGACCATGAGGTCACCCACATTGTAGGATAAATTTATCCCACCAGCGGCATTGGATATCAAGAGTTTATTCGCTCCGAGTGCATGCGTTAATCGCACAGGAATGATGGTGTCTTCAATCGCGTAGCCCTCATAAAAATGAAAACGTCCCGAAAAAGCCATGACCTTTTGCCCTTCGAGTTCGCCAAAAATAAGAGCACCTGAATGTCCTTCAACCGTTGATTTCGGAAAGGAAGGGATATCGGAATAAGGTATGGTATGCGTGATGCGTAGCGCCTCGGTATAGTCTCCTAGCCCGGAACCCAAAATGACTCCTGCGTGAATCTGTTCGGGGCAATCCAATTCCTGTAAATAGCTGAGGATGGCTCGCATATCTGCACCTGATGCACCCATATCTGCACCAGAAATACCCAAACCTGCATCCGAAACACCCAAACCACTCATGGCCGCCCTCCTCGCACCGGCTCGGTCACATAGCCCAGCTTGGGATCATGATCTACAATTCGAAACATCGAACACTCCTCGTCGTGATAGGCTAAAATAGTCGCCCCAACCTCATAGGCCTCCCGAGCCAATCGGACCCGCTGCTGCTTACTTTGCTCGGGATCATAATCGTACTTAGCGGCAAACACCCGGTTCACCTGCGCCCGAGTCGCCATCACATCCCCGGCCATCATCAAATTCAAATCCTCATCCTTGTACCAAAGGGCCTGATGAAATTGCGTGTGCCCCCCAATGCGTTCAACCCGCATCTCAGGATAGGGCTGATCCTCCGCTTCCAAAAAATGCAGATCGGCTCGAGCATCTAAAAAAGCGACAAATTCCGTCTTCTCAGCGTCATAAAACTCTTCTTTGGCCATCACTCTGGCCCAATCATCCTTGCTCACCCATAACTTGGCCTCGGGGAAACTAAGTTCCCAAAAGCCCGAATTTTGATGGGCCAACCCTCCCATATGATCGTAATGCAGATGACTCATAAAAATGTCGGTCACCTCATAATCGGCTATCCCGTGACGCTCTAGATTTTCAAACAACCGCTCGACCCCGGTATCTTCTCCAAAAGAACCAATGCCCGTGTCAATGAGCATCACGCGCGCCTCGTTAACAATTAAAAAAGGATTTAACGAAATTTTCAACGCTCCTTTCGCGGGTTTCCCATCTCTAGGGATGGAAAAAAACTTCTTGTCTAAACCGACCGAAAAGGTTCCCTCATACAGAGGTGCGCACCAACTCTTCATTATTCTTTTTCGGGTTGAAACCGATCGTAGGCGTTTATAATATCCTTCACCAACTTATGGCGAACCACATCGCCCTCATCCAAATACACAAAATCGATGCCTTCCACATCTTTGAGGATGCGTTGAATAGAAATGAGGCCGGACTCGTGCTTTCGAGGTAAATCCGTTTGGGTGATATCCCCGGTTATAATGGCTCTAGAGTTAAATCCAATACGCGTGAGGAACATCTTCATCTGGGTGTTGGTGGCATTCTGCGCCTCATCCAGGATTACAAAGGCGTTGTTCAAGGTGCGGCCTCGCATGTAGGCCAGGGGCGCAATTTCAATCACATTGCGTTGCAGATTCAAGTTCAACTTTTCCTGATCCAACATGTCTTCTAAGGCATCGTAGAGTGGCCGTAGATAGGGATCGATTTTTTCGCGAAGATCACCCGGCAAAAATCCCAGGGTTTCCCCCGCTTCTACAGCGGGTCGAGCCAAGATAATCTTCTGTACTTTTCGCTCTTTTAGGGCTTTCACGGCCAAGGCCACCGAGGTGTAGGTTTTACCGGTACCTGCGGGTCCAATCGCAAAGAGAATATCATGCTTAGCCGATGACTTCACCATCTGAACCTGCCCGGGGGTTTTAGCTCGAACGGGCTCCCCTCGATGGGTGTACAAAATCACATCGCCCTTGCCCGTGAAAGGATCCTGAGTTAAGGCCTCGGGGCGTTTTCCATTAAGGCGAATCAAGGTTTTTACATCGCCCTCGCGAACTTCTTTTCCGCGCTGAGCAACTTCCAACATACCCACCAGAATTTTTTGAGCCAACTCCAGTTGGTCTTCAGGTCCGCTCAACTTTATGCGCTCTCCCCGAGCATTAAACTTAGTTTCGGGGAACGCCTGATCCAAAAGGCGCAGGTTCTCATCGTTCAACCCGAAAAGTAACACATGCGCAATGCCTTCGGTGCTTATTTGTACTTCGGAATATGCGGTGGATTCTTCGATCATATCCGTTATTCGCCTCGCACCTGATCTAAACGCTCACGTAATTCGGCCACCTTCGCCGTAATATCCTCGGCCGAGAACACCGCATTGCCGGCCACCAATACATCAACGCCCGCCTCAGCAATCTCGGTAATGTTCTTAGAATTCACGCCCCCGTCGATCTGAATCAAAAAAGAGGCTTCATTAAGCTCGCGAAGTTCGACCAATTCCTGCACCTTAGAAAGGGTAGAGGGAATAAACTGTTGTCCGCCAAAACCTGGATTTACGCTCATCAGCAGTACCAGATCCACCTCTTGGAGAATGGGCTCAATTTGATATACCGGTGTGGCCGGATTCAACACGACCCCAGTCAACGCTCCGTGCGAACGAATGAGTTGAAGCGTTCGGTGCAGATGCACGCAGGTTTCCACATGCACCGAAATCAAATTCGCTCCCGCGTCGCAAAAAGCTTCCACATACTGATCAGGATTCTCAATCATCAAGTGCACATCCATAAAGGCCTCATCCGAAATACGGCTAACCGCACCCACCACATCAGGCCCAAAACTGATATTCGGCACAAAATGCCCATCCATAATGTCGCAGTGAATCCACTGGGCTCCACCGTCCAGCGCAGCTTGTATCTGAACACCAAGTTGCGCCTTGTCGGCCGCTAAAATAGAGGGGGCGAGTATGGGTAAACTAAAATTCATAGGCCTTTCATTGGCAATTATTGGTTGTTGAGATTTTGGTTATCGACTTGAGTAGAGTCGTTAAATACCGCGCCGCCTTCCTGCTCTTCTACCGCATTAAAACGCTCGGAAACCACTAAATTCAAGGATTCACCTTCCACAAGTTCGTTTACTTTCGGGCTGAAATCAAGGACGGTGTTCGGCGTCTGATCTTTATCGGGTTGAAAGCGTATCTCGCCTACTCGAAGGCCCACTTCTCTTAGTTTGAGCTGGGCATTGGGCAGCAAAAGTCCCACAATTTCAGGAATGGGCACAATTTTATCGCCGAGTCCGTCACTGACAATGAGGTTGATAATCGCGCCTTTGTCCACCGTATCGCCCGCGGTTAAGGATTGTTGAAGGACCACGTTTTTGAATCGGGAACTCTCGTAGCTGATGGTCCCCACTTCAAGCCCATAATTTTGGAGCTGTACCTGCGCATTGCGAAGCGAGAGATTGGTGACTTCGGGCACCACTACGGTAGGGCGCACGGCGGCGTTCACCGTGAGATAAATTTTGCGATTGGGCTTCACGATGGTATTGGCCGAGGGGGCTTGATCCAGCACGTAGTCGGCGGGGAAGGCGGCATTGGAACGTCGATCCGAGACTTCAAACCGAAGCCCAAGTGCGGTGATGGTTTCGGAGGCTTCTTCCAGAGAAAGCCTCGTAAGGTCAGGTACGGTGACCCCTTCATTGTACATGGTGTAGCGTGGCATGAGCACCTTGTCGAATACCAACAAGCCTATGGCGCCTATGAATACCAGTCCAAGGCCCAGCAGGTAGATGTACTTATTCGTTAAAATGCTACGAATCATGCGAAGTGGTCGATTGAATTTCTACAAGAAAATACGGGTAAATAGCCACAAATAAACGATTCTCGCTAAAAATGCCAAATAATGGAAACCGCCCGATCCGAAAAGATGGAAGCGGTCTGGGTTTGAATGCGCGACTGCTTTAATTTGGCACTAAAATAGGAGTCAAAGGCGGAAATCATGTGATTGACCAAGAGTAGTTTCAACACGTTTCCAGCATCTCTGTATTCATTGTTGAAGGCTTCGGCCCGATCTCGGCCTTCCATAAAACGCTCGGTGAGCATGGCGGCATCCCACGAGTATTGGTACACATGCGCATCTCCCTGTGCCAATCGCTGCTCATGAAAATCCTGCCATCCGGGTTGAAACTGATAGTACTTGCTCATGAGTTCGTAGTACTGCTGCGATCCGTAGTCCTGCAACACGTGGGAGAATTCGGACCGAGTGACGCAGGCGGGAGGATCCAGACTTCCGCAGCCTTCTGGGATGTTGAAAATAAATCGGGTACGCACCTCCACATCGCGAACGGTCTGTTCTCGGACTTTGGACCAATCATCGGTGGTGTTCCCAAAGGCGGGCGTTTTTCCATCGATTTCAGCTTCCAATACTTCGTAGCCGTTCACCAGATTATTGGCCTTGGAATAGTCGACCAACCAGTGCGCGTAGGCCAAGGGGCTCCAGTAGGTATTGCCGTATTGCTCATAGGCGGCCTCATTGTCCTTGGCGAGTTGTTGACGGTTCAGATAGAACGCCCAACCCGCTAGTTCAACAGCGGCAAAAACCGCTGCGCGACCCCAATTTTTTTGGAGGGCTTGCCCCGAGCCTGGAATCAGAGCGGAAGAGAGGAAGGCCTTGCCCGGATTGAGTA
>JAYPDB010000013.1:5026-18944 GCA_038125045.1 Bacteroidota bacterium | reverse complement strand
GCGCGATGGAACCAACCATAGGCATGCCATCACCAACCATATCAACCAGTGCGCAGATTGGGCGTTCCCATAGGGTGTTAGAAGATGCTGGAAGAGGATCATAGCAGTTCGAAGTCGAAGGTTAATCCAAAATGAAACAGCAATTCACGTCCATAACTCACCGTGTTTCCGGTGGTAGGGGTGACGAAATCATCGGGCAGTCGCAAGGAGAATCGATCAAAACCGTAGGCCGCACTCACAAAAAACTTAATGGGAAACAGATAATAGGCCGAGGTGGCGATTCGTAATTCCGCGCCCACACCGCTCTTTAGCCCGGATCCGCTGTCAATTTTGTCGGGGGTTGAAGCCGCATCTCCCACATACCAGCCGTTTCCTGTTTCGAAAAACAAGCGGGCATACATCTTATCTAAGGTATAGGGACCAATCTGACCGTTCATCTGTTTCTTAATAGGTAAGAACCAACTCAATGAGGTCATGGCCGTGGTGGTTCCGCCAATGGCAAAGAAGGGGTAACTACGCAATCCTAAGAATCCACCCACATAATCGGTGTAGAAGTTGTCTTTAGGATTGTTGAAATAACTAAAGCCTCGGACTCTTGCCTGAAAGGCTTGCTGACCAAAGGTTCGGAACCCATACCGAATATGCAGTTCGCTCGAGTGATTCTGAGATTCTTTAAAAATGGGAATCAGGGAACCCTCTTTAATTTCGTATTCCTGCAGGAGCTTGGAAGGCTGGTATTGGTAGCGGACATAGCCCTTCAACCCGAGAGGAGCAATATCCGAGTCGGTGCTGTAGGTGTAATAATTGAAGGTGTAGGCTGCTGAAAGGGTGGTGCCTTTGAAATATTCCGAAGAGGAACCGGTGATGAAGGCTTTGAGCTCTCGAGAATAAAAGTTATCGGTGGTTACTCGGTAGGGGGAATAACCAATGCCCACTTCCAACAGGCTGTATCGCGAAAGTTTCGAGCGCAAAAAGAGATTGGCCTGCCAGATTTCATAACCGATATCGACCCGTGCGGTATCGGGCATACAGGAGGTGCAGGGAAATTCCTCAATGGAAAGACCATCATCCACATTTCTGTGCAGGTTAAAAATTTCAACGGCTACGGTGGGGGACCAACTGCGCTTGATAAAAGGCAGCCCTCGGTACTCGGCTTGAAAGAAGATGTCTCGATCCAGTTCTAGGATTCGACTGGGTTGAAAAAACTCCCCAATGGTTCCGGCACTTTTGGATCCCAGACCCATCATGATGCCTCCAAAAATGCTGAGGCGATCAATCACATCGCGTGAAGCCATATAAACACCGGGTTTCATATCGCGCCATAGATTCTGCCCTAAATCTCCCATATTGCCCGCCTTGATGAGCGTTCCGTTTCGACCATTAAGCTGGGTGTAGTTGTCGAATCGTATGAGTGGGAAGAAGGAGGTTTTGGTGTAGGTGTCCACGTATCGGCGAAGACTTCGTTGATTGGCCTCGGCGCGAGTGGGGATTTCAAAAGCAAAAGATCCCGTGTCGGCATAAGCCCATGCGTCGGCACCAAAGCCTTGGAGATCACTGTCGTCAAATTGATTTAAGGCCGCGATGGCATTCTCGGGAAGGGAGGTGGCCATCGTAACTTTCGGCTCATTACCGACCCATTCAAGCCCGATAGTTTCTTCTGCAACGGGCATAGCTCGCAGAGGCCGAGCCTTGAGCACATAGCCGTTGGCGATATACTCGGAGTAGAATAACCGGTCCTTATGCACCGCGGGCATAAATGCCCCTCCCACTACGTCGGTCATTTGCTCCAGGCTTCCAGCAATGACTGACCCCGATGGATCCAAGCGCACTCGGTAGATGTTAAACCGACCTTCTGGGTCGGCGCTAAAGTAAAGATAGGCTCCATCCGGGCTCACAAAGGGATCGCGGAGATCGAAATTGGCCTGAGTTAAGGCTTCAAAGGCATGGTCTTGAACCTGACCCTCCGCATTTACGGTAAGACTCACCCGGAACAATTGTCGGGCACCTTCATCGGCAAAAGCGCCATAGAGCACTGATTGTTCAGGGTGCCAGACCGGAGTGAAGAGGGTTTGTCCGTTCGTAAAATCCGATAAGGGTGTCCAGATAGGATCCCACTCTAAGCGGCGCTTTTTTTCACCTACACCTTCGGAAAGTTGGCTTGTCGCAGGTAAGCTAGACCACACCAACTGTTGGGTGCCGTTGTTTTGTTGAATGGCCGCCAAGCCCTGACTTCCAGGATGCCATGCCGGTGATTCTAGGCGAGCCGATTCAGTAAGTCGAATATCTTCCTCATTCGCGAGGTCGTAGATAAATAAGTCCCGATAATCTTCTCCGTATTGATTTCGTTTGTTCACCGAGTAAACCAAATAGTTTCCATCGGGGCTCCAATCAAAAGCCGTGTTGATGTATTTGATGGCGGGTTCTTGCTCATGCATATGCGCATGTCCTGCGATGGGAGGGCTGTACAGAGGTTGATCTCCCAGTGCACTCCACCGCTGAGGCTCCGAGCTTAAAGCTTGTTTGGGATCCATCAAGGAAAGGGAATCCAAGGAGGTGGTATATAACGACACCCACGAGGTGGCTCGTCCTCGGTTCGAAAGATAGGCCAGGGTACCGGAGACCTGATGAATGCGGGGATAGAAATTGAAAAAGCCTTCGGGTTCTACCGCAACTACCAAGGCACTATCCTGCGCCCATACCGAGTTTTCGACGCCATCTTGAACGCGTTGATAGCCCGTTTTAAGCTCTTGAATCCACTCCTCGAAGACCTGCTCACCAGGTAGGCCCGTAGCAATTTCGATGGCTTCGGCTACGTCAAAGACCTGGTCTTGCCCCAGAGCTTGGGAGATGTCTTTGAGTATGCCTTCCCCAAAGCGATCGGCCATATACTGGGTGAATGCAAAGCCCTGATTGTACACCGTTTCGCGTTCAATACTGGTTTTGGATGCAAAGGTGCCCATTTCTGGCAGGCTGAAATACGTATCCGATAACACTCGATTTCTCAATACCATGTCGCGATGAGAATCCCATTGGTCGTAGTTCAAGTCCGCCCGTTGAAACTGAGCCGTACCTTCGGCCAACCAAGCGGGAATATTGAGGGAAGCAAAGGGTAGAGAGGCGATTCCATTGGGGAATCCATAGAGAACGTCGGGGCGACGCACTTTTTCATAGGAGAGCCATTGCAGATAGACCGCAGGGGTGCGGCGCTCTCGTTTGAGCCCGGTTTGAATCTGAATGATGTGGGTGAATTCGTGAGCGATTACGTTTCGCATCCACCGGTGGGTACCACGAAGAGGGGCGTCTAGGGCCGGCACCCATATGTCGATTTTGTTGTCGAAAAAATAAGCCGCGCCATTGGAATAGTCTTCCCGATCTTTGAGTACAATGCTCACTTTTTCATCGGGCTCATGATCATAGAGTTCGGTAATGGGTCCGTAAATTTCCTCGGCAATACGAGAAACCACCTGCGCACTTCGATCACTGCCTTCCTGAAAATGCACCATAAAATGCTCGCTCTCAATGGTGAACCACTCCAAATGATTGTAGGAGTAGTCATAGTACATCGGATTGGTTTGAGCCTGAACACCGGAAAACGAGAGCCCGCCTACAAGCATGGCCAAGCCGCCGATCAGCCAAGCAGTTCGGTTGCTAAATAATGCCGTGATATGTGCTGGTAATCGTATCATTTGGCGATGGCTATTTTTACAAGTTTGGTCGCTGAATTTCCATTAACAGTGGCTTTAACCAAGGCAATATACGCACCTGAAGACCATTGTGAGGTATCAATACTGAGTTCTTGGGGAACGCCTCCTCTGCTGGCTACTTCGGTTTCCCAAATTTTCTGCCCACTTAGGGTAATGATCTGAATACTCACCTTACCTGCTTCCGAGGTTTGAAACCGTAGATGGGTACGATCTCGGGCGGGGTTGGGCCAGTTATAAGTCCCTTCGGAGATCAAAAGTTCACCAGCCTCACCGGCTGAGCCAGCCATACCGTCGCCTTGATCTTGGAATGCGCGATTCCATCCCCATTGGCCCATTCGAGTTGGCCAGTCGGCACTCGTGAGCTTGGGAAGATGCCAAATATTCACGCTTCCATCGGGGCTCAGCGCTACCAGATGTTTTCCAATAATCGCAGGTTGTATGATCCGAGTACTGGCCCCACCATCGCCTACATTGCTGGCTACCGAAGGGCCCAACAGCAGTGGGAATCCCGCCAAAAGCTCGCCCTGCCTGTTCAACCCATACATTACGCTCGAATAGGCGTTTTCTGCTATCACCAAGAGATCTTGCTCTCCATCTCCGTCCACATCGGCCAGCAAGGGGCTTCCTACCCATTGAATCGAATCCGGCGCAGCCATAGGAAAATAGTCCAATAACGCCCCACTCAGGTGATAGCCTTCCAAGGTGTTTTCCAGCGTATTTACCCGAAAAACCTCGCCATCAGCACTTATTGCAGGCCATTCCGCGGCCAAATCGCTACGCAGCGCCCTATATAATAAGGTATAATTGGCTCCATAAGCCCCGTTTGCTCCACTAGCTCCATTCAACCCGGCAACACTAGCCGCAGCATCAGGATCATACACCCCAACTTCGGTTTCGTTGACCCGAAGCAGCCGGGCCCCATTCTCGTAAGCCAAGGGAATCCACTGTGCGCGATTCGAACTCGAAATCAACCCACTCGCAATAAGCGCCTGAAGTTGGGCTTCGCTCCAACCGTTAACGTCTACATTCGATCCGGACCAACGCATCTGCACCCCATTAACTTCCGCAGTCTCCGCTTCCCAATCCGACCCCGAAACCACGCCATCGGCATCCAGTGAAACTCCCAAATATTCCAGCAGCAGCGGCGAATCAGCGGCCGCACGACTACTGATCATTCCCATTTGTTCGCTGAGTCCAAGTCCCCCTAACTCCGAGATCACTCTGCTAGACCACCTACTCTTTAAGCTATCGCCATCCAGCTCCCAAGCCCGCACATGCAGCTCCGAATCATTGGCGCGCCGCTCGGCGGTGACCAATCGGTTATTCATCACGGGTTGAACCATCCCTTCCAAGCCTTGGACCCGAATCCAATCTTCAGCCCTTAATGCGCTAGGAGTACCTAAGGCCGATGTTGGCAAGGCGTGAAGGGCCGTCTCGGAGGGAATGACGATGAGCGTGTCGGCCTGCCCATTGAGCCCTTGAAGTAGCACCCGACCAATATACAGGCCGTAGTGCTGGTAATAGGATTCTTCGGGTTGAAGAGGACGGTCCACCAGCCCCTCAAAATCACCTACGAGCTTGGGCCATTCTTCATTTGGGGCCGCGTAGCGAATCGAAAACCGAGCCTTTGGGCCTGTAGCTTCTATACCATAGAGCTCAAAATACGCTCGAGCTCTTGCGTTACTTTCATTGGAAGGATAGGTAGAAGGGCCAAATTTGTTTTCGGGATTCAAATCGATACTTCCATTTTCCGTGACCACTCGGTAGTTGTTGCCTTCCCACCAAAAATCATACGCGTAGCCAAAGCTTGCAGAATTATCCAAAAGGCCTGCTTCCAAACCAATATCCTGGGCTCCGTCTGCTTCTTCTAAGTCAACTCCTCTATAATAAGGGTCTGAATTCACTCCCCGAGTACCACCCATGGCCTGATCTTCGAAGGCGCGTTGAATCACCGCCTCATCAATGTGCCAAATGAGTAATCCGCCGTTCAGCTCCCGATCGTCATCGGTGCCTTCTTTTTCATCGGGGCCAATATCCAGCCCGCCTGGTAAACTCCAGTCGAAGTTACTTACATTGATCAGTGTTCCGGCGGTGAGTAAGGTGTCGAATCCACCGTATTGATAGATAAAATCGGTGTCCTCATTGCTAAAACGCTGACGTACTTGTGCCCCCTCGGGAGTTTGGATGGTCAGCTCCACGCCGGTACCCATAAGATCACGGTGACGATACTCAATTAAAAAGTATTCGGTACTTGAGATGTCCCAGCGGTAGATTTGAGGAGCTCCAAGCTCATCCTTCTCACTAGAGGGATTCAGTTCAAAGACGCCCAAATCTCCCAAGGCTTCAAGGCTGGCGGCCGTTTCGGTAATATTGACCGGATCCACCCAACCTAAGGCGACTTTTTCCCAAGCCGAGGGTTCGGGAGGGAAGAGACCGTTATACGAGAAAAATCCTGCGCCATCCATCAGGCCAAAGCGACCAATTGCCGGAGACCCGTTGTCGGTATTAAATAAATCGGGCAGGCCTAAGTGACTCCCAATCGAGGCGCACAAAAGGCCGTTAATGGACAGGGGAAAGACCACCTCATTTCCTCCGATATCCTCGCCACGTCGGGACTGGGTACGGGGTATGACCATGGAGTTTTTCACCAAAAAACGTCCGTTATCGATAGGAAAACCGTTAAAAGTGGGTTCGTTGAGCAGCGACTCCAGCTGGCTCTCTTTTAGATAAATGGAGGGCAAGTCGAAGGGAGTGATGTCTAGCGAGGTTCCCGTGAGTTCAATATCGCGTCCAACGCCCGCATGAAAAATAATAAAAGCCGTAGTCTCTGGATCCAAACCGGTAGGATCGAACTGCCCGGACTCATCTACCTTAGCCCAGACATCGCGCATGAATAAGGCGGTTTTTTCGAGCGTAAAATCCTCTCCAATGGGCGAGTAATAGGACATGGGATGGTCGAGGGTGATCACCTCGGGAAGCACCTGATAATCCAAGTCCAATTGCCCATCTGAGGATTGTAGAAAGTAATTGCGGGCAAAGGCTAAGTGCGTTTCAAAATAGGCCTTGTTGTGGGGGAGAGGATCGATTCGTGCATCTTCGTCCCGTAAGAGATACCCTAGCCCGCCATACCCATCTGGGCCAAAGACACCGGTTCCGGAGGTGAGTTCGGTGGTGTCGGCTACAAATTCAACCCGAACCGCAACCACATCTAACTCGCCCACCGCAGGCCGCTGAACCTGAGCAAATACCGAGCCCTGACTCCCCACGATGGAGCTAAAAAGACAGCAAACCACACTCGCGAGGAGCATGGATGAAAGGGGCCAGCGATTCGGCAGCATGGCAATTAAAAGTTCAGGAGCACACTAAAGCGGAGCGTATTCGCCAAGGGGTGATCCGATTCAAGGGTCTTGATGTAACTAAAGTCGATACCAAAGGCATTGTAGCGGAGTCCGGCGCCAAAGGTGATGTACTTACGATCTCCGTTGTTGGGATCCTCGTAATAGAAGCCACTTCTAAGGGCAAATAAATCGTTGTACCAGTATTCCAAGCCCGCACCAAACATTAACTGCTGAAACAGACTCACGTCCACATACTCTTGGCCATCGAAACGCTGGAAGGTATCCCACGAAGAAAACAGCGCCTCAATAGGTCCGGCCGCTACGTACGAAGTATCCGATACCCCCGCCTGCGTTTTGACTACTTCTTTTTTACGGGCCATGATTTTGGATACATCCGCAGCCAGGGTAATGCTGTTGTAACCTTCTGGATCAAGATCGTATTCGAGGGCGAAACCGGCGCGCAGGGTGGTAGGAAGCGGATCTTTCTGAGCATTATCGGTGTACTGCATCCCTGGACCTACGTTCGAGAGATTGAAACCGGTCGAGAATCGAGCATTGTTTTCACCCAGAATAAAAGGGTTGGTTTTGTACAACAGCGCCAAATCAACGCCTACGCTGCTACCCGGGTTTACTTTCTGCTGACTCACGGTGGTCCCGGAGGCTAGCGAAGAGTAAATGAGCCGAAGACTGGTACCCAAAGCGAGATTTTTGTTGACCTCAAACCCATAAGAAAGTCCTAAGGCCAATTCATAGGAGTTGAATTTCGAAATAATGTCGGGGCTATCCTCATTGGTCTGTATTTGCTCTCCTAAGTTCAGATAGGTCAGATGGGCACCGATGGTTCCCAATCCTTCTACATAGTATTTACCCACTAAATAATCGTAAAAGAGATCATCTACATTGAAGTTTGCCAACCAGTTCGAGTGGGTGATACTTACTTGGTTTCCTCGTTGAAAAGCCAAACCAGCCGGATTCCAAAACATAGCCGATGCGTTATCGGCAATGGCCACCCCGGTATTTCCCATGGCGGCCCCTCGTGAATCAGGTTCGATTTGAAGGAAGGGTACGGCGGTAATCGCTACCTGTGCTTGTGCCATAGATGAAATTCCCAGCATCACGACCAATGCGAGGCCGATGATTTTTGAGCGTAAGGTGGACAGCGATGTTGTCGTGAAAAAGTTCTTATTCATACTGTTGATTAATCTCGAAACGTTCCGGTTTGAATATAATGCATATTGGACATTATACCATGATTTTTAGCGCCCTCATCCGCTTAACGAATAACGACTAATTTTTCTATTTTTTCGGTTGTTTTACGGCCTTCGGGAGTTTCTGCGGTAACCCGAAGCACATAAATGTAAGTACCGTTACCCAGGCGATCATAATCCCGGTCACGGCCATCCCATGAAATACTGGCATACGAACTGGTTGAAGTTATGGTTTGTTGAATATCTTGTACGGGCACTCCTGTAAGGGTATAAATGCGAATATGCACCTCAAGTGGTTGCCCTTGTTGATTGTGTTCAAAAGTGAACTGCGTAACATTGTTCATTGGATTAGGGTAATTGTACACATCGCGTACCACCAAATCCTCAGAGGATTGCACCTCAAATGCGATACTCTGCTCCGAGGGGTTGTTGTGCACATCCCAAGCGCGAACTTTGAGCGTGTACGCTCCCTCTGGCACATCCTCGAGCGGATATTCGATGCGACCTTGGGTAAAGTCATTGAGCGCACCTTCATAAAAATCATTGAGCACATACTCTCGGGGAGGTTCGGTATTCAGCGTAGCCAGAATTTCATGGCCCACTCCCGTACCGGTGGCATTGATGCCCGAGCTGTCGCTGAGCTCCACAAAAACCGTGGGGTTACTGGTCGACAGACTCCCGTTAAAAAAACTAGGATCATTCAAATACACATCCATTTCTGGACCTTCGCCGTCGTTCACCGCCTCAGGATTGAGGCCCGAAAAGCGTAGCTGAGTAAAGGACCCACCCGCGGTTTCCTGCCCACTTTTGGCGAATACAATCATGCGCGAGGTCTCAGGAGAAAAGCTCATATCTTTGGGTAAGATGAATCGGGTTGAAAATACCCCATCTACCACCTCGGCTTTCCCGCGGAACAGCACATCACTCTCGACCTCGTAGGTACATTCGAGCGCGGTGCCACGATTCAGGTAGCATCCATAGGTATCGATCCACTCGCGATCTTGAGGGATGCTCACTCGTCGTTTGGCATCGAAAAGGGTGAAGATCGCTTCTCCGTTAAAGCCCATATATTTTGAGCCATCCTCTTGGCGAATTTCTCCACTCAATTCCACCGTATCCAAGGCTCTAAGGGTCAGTGGATCCTGCAAGGTGTCTAGTAAAACTTGGTTGATTTGGGCAAAATGACCTTTCCGGTCAGGTAAAGCGAGGCGAAGGGCAGGATCTCCCAATAGGATAAACTTGCGGGCATTAAGCTCATTTCCGATAGAGGTATTTTTGGTGCGCACAAAAATATCACCCAATCGAAGAGGACGACCTTCGGCATCTCGTTCAAGCATTTTCTGAGACAAGGCAATGTTCAACCCAAAGTTCAGAGCCGAGGTGCTAGAGGAGGTATACACCACCCGAGTGGTGGTAAAACTGGCAATGGCGCCACCTTTTTCGGCAAGCACCAATTTTTCGGCTCCCGACTGCGCGTCATTATCGTCGTAGCGTCCAAACTGACAGGTAGCGGTCACCACCAGAGCCAGTTTGTTGCGGTTGGTAAGCTGGGGAATGTAATCCGAGAGAAAGAGTTCTTCGTCGGTTAGGGTCTGGGCATTGCCATGGCCTGAATAGTTAAACACCAACATCCCCTTATTAAAGGTGTCGATCAAATCTTTGGTAGCTGCCGGTAGCTGACGCCCCGCCGCGGTTATTTCTTCGGGGTAGGCAAAGAGGTAGATTTTCTTAAGGCGAGCTCCGGGTTCATCCAAGTTCATTCGGATGGCCGTTCCATCGGCATTTAACACGTGTAAATCGCGGTTACGGTCAGGCTCGGGAAAATCATCGTCCCCCGCAAATGTGAACAGGTTTTGCCAGTCTCCGTAATGAGCCGGATCTTCATAGCGATAGATTTTATCGAGCGCTATTCGGGCCTCAGAGCGGTTTTGGGCAGAAATACGCCCCACGCCTATGTCGACCCGATCCTGTGAACCAAACAGGCCCTCGCCATCATCCATATAGGCGTAGTAATCATCGGTCCCGTAGCTATTGGTCCGATGAATGGACTCGCTACTTTGGTAAGTGAGCACATAATTCCGGAAGGCATTTGGGGTGATGTTTTTGGTGTCGAAGGTCGTATCGCCAAACAAAAGCAGATGCTCGGGAAGTGCTTGCCCTTGCGCGAGGGCTCGGTTCCAAAGGTATTTGATGAAATCCCGAATGGCCGAAGGATCCGCCGCTCCGCCCGAAAACTCGTTAAAAATCTGTTCCTGGGTAACCACCATGGTCTGCAAACCCTGTTCGGCGCGGTAGCTGGCCAGCTCCTGGGCATAGGCTAAGAAAGTGGGCGCCGTAACCACGACATAATTGGGAAAACTGCTGAGTCCGCGAAGATTTTGGTTTGCCACCTTCCGCCCCATTTCAGGTGTGTAGGTGCTGGACTGAATCCAATACCGGTCGGTGGATGAACTCCCGTGCTGAAAGGTATGGGTGGCCGTAACACCACTTCCAAAGCTATTGGAAATAGGAATTTCTACGGGTTGAATAGGATCCGAGACTTCCCACACTCGGGGCACACCACCGAAGCCCGAAACCGTAAACGAACGCACTTGCTCTGGATTGGCATCCTCTGGAGCGAAGAGAGATAGTACGCCATGATCGGCGTATTGGGCTCGGGTACTTTCGACCCGAATAAAATCCACAAAGGCCTCGGTACCCGCATCGCCATTGCTCATGGTAACCGTGAGCTCGATTTTAGCGTCTCCGGCCGTAATAAAATCGGCATTTCTGAGGGTCAGGGGAACCTGGCTGAAATTGATGGCTCGGGCCGATTCAAATTCGTAGGAGTTATACCCCGAGGTAAGTGCGTTGACCGAAAAGGTGTTGAGTACTTGTCCGTTGGCTTTGAGCACCAGGGTGGGGCGGCTTTCCGAACGCACATACAATCGGCCCGAAAGCAAAATGGGTTCGTTGGGATTCACCTGAATGAGGGTATCGCTGTAGATGAGCACATCCTGATTTTGGGCGGTCGAGGGAATGCGTTGGCCCACAAAATATCGCCCCGTTTTTTGGCGCGTTTCGGTTTTGCTGCGTTCTTGCTCCAGCCAGTTAAAATCCTGAAATTGAACCTGATTCGCACAAGGGGCACAGAAATCGGTTTCGCTGGACACACGTACACCCGCGGAGCTGCCAAGGGTTAAAAACACGTAGGTAGAATCGGAATAGGGATGAATGGCGTGAACAAAACTGTCTTGAATGCGGCGCTCGATATGAGGGGAATAGCCGTAGAATACCAGTTCGTCTCCCGCATCAAAGCTTCCGTCACTCTGCCCGCTTATCTGAATGGGTATTTGGCTGAACTCGGGCTTACTTTCGTTATTCCGTTCCGGAAGCACCTTCCCATTGGTTCCCCAGAGTTGTAGGTTCCTCGGGTCCAGATTGGCCACATCTAGTCCGAGCTCGCTCAGATAATCGGCGGAGATGCGATAGAAACCTTCCCGGCTGATGGGGATTTTGAACCACTCGCCACTCGAGAGTGGGCTGGTATTTAGGGGGATGGTTGTCGCGTTGCGTCCTCCGGTCCAAGGGGCGCTTTGCGGGCGTTGGGGGAGCGCAGGAACGGAAGATTTGGGGTTGATGCCGGTTTTGCCCACGCGGATATGCAATTCACGGGTGACCAGGGTTTGTTCTTCTTCCGCGGAATAGCGCGCAACATGAAGCACCATGGACGCCATGGGAGTACCTCTGAAATTCCCAATAAATCCTTGCTCTACCACCGGGGTGTTGGCATCTTTGAGCGCCCAGGCTTTGGCTTGCACGGAGTCGACGGGTGTGGGGACAGGAATCACGCGCTGCTGAAGAATTTGCACATCGGCTCGAGCTCCAATCGCTTTGGCCGGAAGTTCAAAAGGGGGCAGAATCTGCAGGTCTGGATTGTCGATACGGTACTCGATATGGGTCGCATCTTCGGCAATCTTGACCAGTTGCACCCCCGACTGAGCCCAAAGCTGTGTGGTTGATAGCCAACAAAATAGTAGAGACACAAGTGCATACACTCCTCTCTTGCGCGTTGATGCACCAAGAGTAATGCTTATTTGATAAGCAAGGCTATGAAACCGTCGATCCACCACCTTTGGCATATGAGTTCGTCTATTAAATTGGGGAGTTTGAAGATTCAAACCCGACATTAAATCACGCCTTGTTAAGGCGTTGCACGTTGTTGGAAGTGCTGATGTTAGTAGCTGTGCGTTATAGACGTAAGGTTGGTTAATTCTCGTGGATGAATAACGTTGAATAAACGTAGGATAAAATTAGTCTTGTGAGACCATAATGTCAACCAAAAGCCGTGATTTGAGGGGCTTTTTTTCGCGGGTTGAACCAGCCTGTTCCCCGCCTTATCCCCACTATGTGGCGATGGCTTACACCCGTTCAATAACCATGGCTGAAGCGCCTCCACCTCCATTACAAATTCCAGCACATCCGTAACGACCTCCGGTTTGAACCAGGGCGTGTACCAAGGTGACCAAAATGCGAGCGCCTGAACATCCTATGGGGTGCCCAATGCTCACCGCGCCACCACGGATGTTTACTTTTTCTGGGTCTAAGCCTAGCTTTTGTTCGTTGACCAAGGCAACAACCGAGAAGGCCTCGTTAATTTCAAAAAGATCCATATCGGATATGCTGAGCCCAGCTTTTTCGATGGCTCGGGGCATGGCCTCCGAGGGTGCGGTGGTAAACCACTCGGGTTTGAGGGCTGCATTGGCGTGGCTCAGAATCCGGGCCAGGGGTTTGAGTCCGAGTTCGGTCGCTTTTTCTTCGCTCATGAGTAGAAGGGCGGCAGCGCCATCGTTGATGCTGGAGGCATTGGCCGCCGTTACGGTGCCCTCGGATTCGAATACGGGTCGAAGGGTGGGGATTTTGTCGAAGTTGACTCGGTCGAGTTCTTCATCTCGTGTGATTTCGATGGTTTCTCCCTTTCGGCCTTTTACGTGTATTTTGATGAGCTCGTCTCGAAACAGGTCCTGTTCATAGGCATCCATGGCCCGCTTATAGGAGGATATGGCGTATTGATCCTGAGACTCACGCCCAATTGCGCACTCCCGTGCGCAATGCTCGGCGGCATTCCCCATCATATACCCGTTATACACATCCCAAAGCCCATCCCTAACGATGCCATCCTGAGCCTCAACGTGCCCGTATTTGCTCCCAAATCGCTGCTTGGGCAGGTAGTAGGGCACGTTGCTCATGCTCTCCATGCCGCCGGTTGCCACCACCTCGGCGTCTCCAAGGCGGATCTGGTCAAAGGCCATCATCACGGCTTTGAGGCCGGAGGAGCAGACTTTGTTCACGGTGGTGGCGGGCGTTCGATGGCTCAAGCCTGCTTTCAGCGCTGCTTGCCTTGCCGGCGCTTGTCCGATCCCTGCGCTAAGCACATTGCCCATGACCACTTCGTCGACCAGGTCCATGTGAATACCCGCGCTTTTGACCACTTCTAGGATGGCGGCGGCACCGAGTTCGGGGGCCGTAAGTGAAGCAAGGCCGCCTCCAAACGTTCCTACAGGAGTACGTTTCGCGGCTACAATGACTACGTTTTTCATAAGGGTCTCCAAGAATGTATAACTAAATCCGATTCATAGATTTTGGCATGCGCTTTGCACAAGCATCCGCGCCAGCACTCGCGCTTTGC
>JAYPDB010000013.1:0-4926 GCA_038125045.1 Bacteroidota bacterium | reverse complement strand
ACTCGCGCTTTGCTCAAGCACTCTACCCTTGGATATTAGGCAAAAGCCGCGTCTAAATCAGCTATCAAATCGTCGATGTCTTCGATGCCCACCGACAGGCGAATGAGTGAATCTTTGAGTCCTGCGGCTTCTCGAACCTCTTTGGGTATGGACCCGTGTGTCATGGAGGAAGGATGTGAAATAAGAGATTCAACGCCTCCTAAACTTTCGGCAAGGGTGAAGTAGCGGGTGCGACTCATAAATGCGGCGGCGGCTTCTTGGGTATCATCGGAAAGGGTAAAGGAAATCATGGCTCCGAAGTCGTCCATTTGTCGCTTGGCCAATTCGTGGCCTGGGTGATGTTCAAGACCAGGGTAATGCACCTGGGAAACCTTGGGATGCTCATGTAGCCAATGAGCAATGGTTTTGGCATTGGAAACAGCGCGTTCGACCCGAACCGCGAGAGTTTTGATGCCGCGAAGGGTGAGGTAGCAGTCCATGGGCCCGGGTACGGCTCCGGTGGTTTTGACCTGAAAACGTAGAGCCTCCATAAACTCCGGGTGTGAGCTGGCCACCGCTCCGTGAATTACATCGGAGTGTCCGGCCAGATATTTAGTGGCGGAATGCATGACCACATCTGCGCCGAGTTCGAGAGGGCGCTGAATGTAGGGCGAAGCAAAGGTGTTGTCGACCACCGAAAGGGCGCCGGCCTGTCGTGCCAGCTCGGAAAGTGAGGAGATGTCTACAATGCGCAAGAGGGGATTGGTCGGAGTTTCAATCCAAACCATTTTGGTGGAAGGGCGAAGGGTAGCTTCAACCCGAGAAAGATCGGTCATGTCTACGAACGAAAAATCAATGCCATAGGGGGCGAAGACCTGTGTGAAGAGTCGGTAGGAGCCTCCGTAGAGGTCGTTGCTGGCAATCACGTGATCACCGGGTTTAAGGTACTTCAAAATGGCATCCATGGCCGCGACCCCACTGGCAAAACAGGCGCATTGATCGGCGCCTTCGAGCCCAGCGATCAGCTGTTCGAGGGCCGTGCGGGTAGGATTGCCTACGCGTGCATAGTCGTAGCCCTGGTGGTCATTGGGGGCTGCCTGCGCATAGGTAGAGGTCTGAAAAATAGGAGGCATAACCGCGCCAGAAGTGGATTCTGGGTGTTGGCCAGCGTGAATGGCTTTGGTGTTGAACTTCATAGAGCTCCCGTGCTAAGAGGTGGACACTAGTAGGTAAACAGGACGATACGAAGTTCGCCAAGGGTCTCTGCTTTTTTGCGAATTTCGGGATCGTTCGGGCGCAGTTGTCGCATGCGCTGATAGTAGGTAATGGCTTTGTCGAGATATTCGGCGGCGGAATCGCTCATGGGATTCACATGTTCGGTGTAGGCCACTTCCAACATCTCCAGATATTTGGAGGTGAGATTGTTGTAAAAAATGGCTAGGCTTTCGACAAAAGCGGTGTTCGAAATATCGTTTTGATAGGCCTCGGTAAGCTGGGTTTCGGCGCCTTCCATCATCATGCTAATTTCGGCTCGAAGGCGATCTACCTCATTGGAGTCGTCTTGATCGTAGGCCTCGTGAAGTTGGCTAAGGTAGCGATCCAAGACGATGTTGAGCTGCACCCCGTAGACATGATTGATTTCGGTGTCGTTTGGATAGCGCTCGAGTAGGGTGGAGAGTAGTTGTACCGCTCCGTAGGAATCGCCATTAGAAATGAGGGCATTGACCAGCCCAAAAGCTGCGTTTTTGTTGTCTTCAATGGCCAGAGACTGCTCATAGAGTGCAACGGCTTCCTCGGTTTCTCCTTGCTCGAGGGCTAAGAAGCCGAGTTTTTCATAGATTATGCTGTTGGGAGCCTCCAGATTTTTCTCGGCGTCGCGAAGGGTGCGAACGGCCAGTTTCATTTTTCCACCCGAGTAATAAGCATTTGAAAGGGCGATGTAGGAGGAAATTTCGTTGGGTTTTAAGGCTACGGCGTTACGCAGATGGGAGGAAGCGGTGAGGAGACGGTCGTCATACTCGGCGCTTTCAAGCGCACGAATACCCGCATTGTGTTCCTGTGCCCAATAACGCTGAATCATGGTTTCAATTTGGCTGGTGCGCGCAGAGTCGACACCGATGCGGAGGGCTTCCGAGAAAGAGAATTGCGCGGTTTCGTAGTGATAGGTGCGCTGAATGGGCTCATCACCCTCGGAATAGAGTAAGTGAATCCAGCCTTGATAGTACCAAAGTTCGGCGTTTTCGGGTCGTTTGCCTAAGGCATCTTCAAGCTCGTTCAGGGCCTCGTAATACGATTGCTCCTCCATGAGACCGTCTACGGTCTTGAGGGTATTGGAACATCCTAAAAAAAACCCGAGGGCAACAAAAGCTGCCCATCGGGTATTGCGCAAAATTGGCATAGTATTCGGTGTGTTCAAACAGAAGCGAGTGCTCCTGTTGGTTTACATTCCTGCTTTTTCCATCGCCGCTTCGGCTTCTTCAAGCATGCCGAGCGAGGTATAGATACGGAATAAAGACTCCCAATAGCTCGTGTTTTCAGGGTCTAGTTCTGCGGCCTTTTCGTAGTTCTCCATCGCGCGGGAGGCTTCTACTTTAGCCATTTCATCGTACTGCATAGCCTCGTCGTTGTCTAAGGTGTTGTTTCGTAGTTCGAAAAGAGCTGCGGCTTTGTTTTGATATACCACACCTAGGGTGTTAAAAATCATTGGATTTTCGGGTTGAATCTCAGCAGCTGCCAACAGAGCGTCTTCGGCTCGTTTGGTAAGCATTTCGATTTCTCCTCGAAGCACTTCGTTCTGGGCTTTGAGTTCGGCTACGCGAGCTTCGTCCTCGTTGCGGAGTTCATAGATCTCATCGGAGTTAGCTGAAACCGAATCCGATAGAATCATTACGCGTTGGTAGATCTGAGTTCCGATTACCAATCGGTATTGTGCATTGGTAGGGTCGTTTTCAACCAGTCCTTCTACCAATTCTAGTGCACGATCGGTATTACCGGTTTGGAAGAGACCATCGGCCATTTTTTGGATCAATGAGGTAGAATCGGGGTAGAGGGCAAGTCCTTCTTCTAAGGCTTCAACCGCTACGTCGGGTTTGTCCATAAGGAAGTTATAAGACGCTAAACGATCGTACTCAGAAGCTTCGCCTGGGTTTTTGAGTTCGATTACTTTGCTCATGGCAGAAGCCGCTCCTTCGTAATCGCTGTTCATGTAATACACCTGAGCAAGTACATCGTAGGAGAGCGTAGAATCTGGGTTGGCAGTGGTGGCGTTCACCAAGTGTTGTATGGAATAATCAAGCGGATTTTCTACCGTTGCCATTACGCTGTCGTCGAGGGCAAATTCGATGGCTTTGTTGTGCTCACGGCCCCAGGCATTCAGGATGATGTTGGTCACTTGCTCGGCTTCACTAGGCGCTTTTTCCATGGCTGCGAAAGCGGCTCTGGCGGCGACCAAATTATCGTGCATTTCAGCGTACATGGACTCACGTGCACTGATGTCATCGGTAGCTCCTGCTTTCATGTTCAGGGCATAACCTCGGTAATAAAGAGCAATACCATTGCTTGGGTTGGCAATCAAGGCAGAGTCTGCCGCTACGATGGCCGCATCATAATCTTGGGCGTCGATACCATCTTTAATAGGCTTAACGAGCGGATCGCCGGTACAGCTGGCGAAGATATATACCGCTACGGTCAAGAAGAATAGACGTGAAAAAAGGGATTTCATGGTAATAAACTTGTTGTAAATATTGGATTAATTAGTGTTTTATAAAGTAACTATATAATGTACCTTGTGCAATAATAAGCCGCAGACATTCTCGGTATGTTCACAATTTAATAATGACCTTATCAAGGATAGGAGATCATCATGAGTACAACAGCAGCGAATTCATCATCGCATAGCAAAGTAATCGTTTCCACGCCTCATGCCCCAGCAGCCATTGGGCCCTACAGCCAAGCGGTGAGTTATGGAGGATTGGTCTACTGTTCGGGTCAAGTTGCGTTGGATCCAACGACCATGGAGATTGTGGGCGAGGATGCCGCCGCCCAAGCACGGCAAGTGATGTCGAATTTAGGGGAAGTGCTTAAAGCCGCGGGGTCTGATTTTTCGAAGGTGCTTAAATGCTCCATTTTTTTGGATTCTATGGACGATTTTGCGGCTGTGAATGAAGTCTATGGGGCCTATTTTCCAGAAGAGCCCCCTGCCCGCGAAACGGTGGCCGTTCAAACCTTGCCCAAACACGTGCTGGTTGAGATTAGCTGCGTCTCTGCTTTATAAGCGGTAGTCTTTAGGTTTTGTGTTTTATTTATCGCTTTTTGTACCTTAAAAGCGAATAGTTTGATAAATATGCGTAATTGTTATGGTTTACTCTGGGTATGGTTGTTCGTGGTCTTGGGCATAAGCCCTCGGGCGGTGGCGCAAGATCTAAACGAACCCTATGTGTTTGAATCCGATCAGCTGAGTGAGGATGAGTGGCTGGCCTTGTTGGACAGAAGAAAGTCTACGAGCACCATCGCCAACGAAGGCGATGTGATCTATTGGCACTTCTGGGAGTCAGGCCTGTTGATTCAGCAGGATTTAACTGGGTACGTTCAGGTCTTGGATACCTTGGATACCGAAGAGTTTCCTCAAATGAATTTGGACTATCTGCCTCATGATCATGCCGATTTTGTCTTTCCCGAGCGTAAAATGATCTACGGCTTTGGAGGCTATGGTGAATTTACCCACAAAGAGGTGCTGTTGTATTATAGCCCCGAAGACAAGGAGTGGACGGATATTCTATATTTTGGAGATCGTCCGGATCCGCTATTTTATGGCGGCTTTCATTACGATGACAATGAAAATCTGTTTTACTTCACGCAGTACATAGGATTCTTCGTGTATGTTTATCAGGTGAACCCAGAAAGTTGGGAATGGACACTGTTGGATAAGTTTGACTTAGAAGACAAGCC
>JAYPDB010000012.1:21100-26177 GCA_038125045.1 Bacteroidota bacterium | reverse complement strand
GTAATGATTATGTATTTGCATATAGACCTAATAATCTGTTTAAAAAATACTCATTCTATGCTATAGTTACAATTATAGGAGGTTTTACCAAGATACCTTAAGGTGAAGGGTACAAACCCACCTAACAGCGACACATTCTGCTATGTTAAGCGCTGTTCAATTTATTCTACATCACCTTCAAAATATTCTATTGCTCTCTTCATACTGGGATTCATCCCTTTCGTTTTTTCAGCAATACTCGATTTGATACGTTCTTGAAACGCCTCTGCAGCATCATAACCATAATGTTTCAAAAGATGATTCATGGCAATGACTTCTGCAATCACTGTAATGTTCTTTCCAGGAGTGATGGGGAGTTGAATGTAGGGTATTTCATTGTCTAAAATACTTACCTGATCATGATCTAAACCCGTTCTATTGATTTCCTTAGCATCGTCCCAGAGTGTTAATTCGGTTACTATTTCCAATCTTTTTTGGTAACGAACCGATCGAATTCCGAACATGGACATGACATCAACAATACCCAAGCCTCTAATCTCCATAAAATGTTTGCTCATGCTCGTGGCAGAAGCCATCAAGACGCTGCCTTTTTTGGTGATCATAACCACATCGTCGGCAACTAAACGATGGCCTCTTTCTACAAGATCCAATGCTACTTCACTTTTACCGATCCCCGACTTTCCTACAATGAGGATTCCAATTCCATAGACGTCTACCATAGCGCCATGTACCATGGTTTGTAGGGCAAATTGATCATCCAAAAAATCTTTAAGTAATAGCATGAACCTGGTCGTTTCATAGGGTGTAGAAAAGACAGGTATCCCTGCATCATGTGCTTGTTTAAGCAGGAGATCAGGTAGCATATTACCGTTGGTTAGAAAGATGATAGGGATGTCAAATTTGGTTATGTTACTAAAGGCTTGTACTTGTTTATCCTCGGGTAATTGTCGCAAAAATTCGGTTTCCGTATTACCAATAATTTGGACCCTTTGTGAAGAAAAGACCTTCAAATAGCCAGTGAGAGCTAAACCTGGTCGGTTGAGCTCAGCCTCACTGACATATTTATTTGAGCAGTGCCCTTCAGCAGCACATGCAATAAGGTTGATGTTTACACGCTTTCTCAGCTTGTTAATCAATTCCTTCACCGATAATTTTTCATTTATCGGGATGGGAGAATGGGTAGAGAAGGGCATCTCAGATGTTATTTAATTAATGGCTTAACTTTTTTTCTTTGTAACGCCGTAATTGACGTTTCATATTTTCTACTGAGTCATGAATAGCCTGCTCGTAGGTCTCTTTGTTGCTGGTAGCAGTTAGGCTTTTTTGAGGTATTTGCACAACTAATTCGGCACTCTGTGATTTATCCGGGTCTGGATGTTCTTGCATAATTAATGAACAAGAAGTAATTCGATCAAAAATGTGGGTTAACTTTTCCATATGCTCATGAGCAAAATCCTTTAGTTGATCACTTGCTTCAAAATGTCGGGATGTAATGGTCTTTTTCATGATACGCTCCATTTATGATTAGGATTTCGCACGTGGATGTGCCTGTTCGTAAATACTCTTTAACCGTTCAACACTTGTATGCGTATATATTTGGGTTGAAGATAGACTTGAATGTCCCAGAAATTCTTTTATCATACGTATATCAGCACCATTATCTAACATGTGAGTTGCAAAACTATGCCTAAGAACATGAGGGCTTTTTTGAGTGACTTCCGAATACTTCATAAGGGCTTTGTTGACGATTCGATACACATGTCTTGAATACATTCTCTTACCAGAAGGTGCAAAAAATAGGGGATTTTCGCCACTCTTAGATTCCAATAATCGTCGTTTATATTTGGTTGCATCGATGTGATCGACCAGTAAATCCCTCACGCTTCGTGCAATTGGAACAACCCGTTCTTTATTCCCTTTTCCCAATACTTTAATCCATGATTGGGAGGGGTTTAGGTGATTGAGATCTAACTCGCAAAGTTCACTTACACGTAACCCAGAGCTGTAAAAAAGTTCCAGTATCACACGATCTTGATTAGAAAATTCTGAGTCTTCCTCCATTAGAATGTTATCTAACATTCTTTTTACGTCTCCCTCAGGTACCGTTTTTGGGAGATGTTTTTCTTTTTTGGGGATCACCAGTAAATGGGCAGGATTCTTTGCCACCCAGTTTTTTTTATAGGCATATTTAAAGAACGATCGAAGAGAAGCCACTTTTCTAGCAACGGTACTTTGAGCTCGTTGATGCTCGCTTAACTCACCCAACCACAATCTAATAAGTAGTCGATCAATCTGTTCGATAGAAATTTTGTTCTGACCAAGGTGTTCTTTAAGAAAACTATGAAACTGCAATAAATCCGTTTCATAGGATTGAAGAGTGTGAAGGGAGGCGTTTTTTTCAACCCTTAGATAGGTTAAAAATGTTTCTATCTGAGCATTCATGAATACCTGTTATGAGATTTCCCTGCCTTTCCAGCGGTTCTTTTTACCAATAATCCACTTCCATAATAACACAATCCCAAGAATTTGAAACCATAAAACTGTTCCCACATGAAAAAAGCTGAAGCTATGTTTCCATTTAAATACAGTACTTAGATGTATTCGGATGAAGGTAAAAATGGCTACGGAGACTACAGAAGCATATAGTACACAATCAGGAGCCGTTGAATGGAGCCTTAAGGCTGGAATGAACACAAACAAAAAGGGAAAAATAAAACAGATGATATGCACCATGGCCATCATTATGAAAACAATACTGTTAGGGAAGCCAGACATGAAATTTTTTGAAAAACCCTCCCAAACTTCTTTGGCATTCTTATACATTCGGCAGTAGACTGTATGGGCCCCATGAAACATACCTAATCGAAAATCTGCCAATTTAAGATTTTTTGCTAAGGCCATATCATCAACCACTTCCGATTTAACGGATTGGTGCCCTCCAATTTCGTGATAGGGAGTTTTTTTTATGGCTAAAAATTGCCCATTTGCTGCAGTAAATAGGTGTTTTACATAGGGGTAAATACCCTTGGGTAACCATCTTGGTTTTTGGTTGATATAGGCCGCTGGAAATAGCGTTAATAAAGAATAGTAGACACCTGGTACCACCAAATGCTCAAAAAAACTACCAAGTATTTGTTGAGGCCATACGGTGATGGCATCAAAATGCTGGAATTGGCGTTCAAGCAGGTCTATGGTATGAGTAGATAGCCAAACATCGGCATCTAAAAAAAGCAGAACCGAACCTTTAGCGTGTTGGGAAAGTTGATGACAGGCCCAATTTTTTCCTAGCCATTGGGTTGGTTTTTCTTTTCCTATGAATACGTTAACTGTGGCATGATTTAGTGCAATTTCTTGGACTAGTGCTAGGGTGCCATCTGTGGATTGATCATCGAGTACTAGTATTTCAAGGGGTGCTCGCGTTTGTTTAAGGAGAGAATCAATAGTTTTTTCGATATTGTGAGCTTCGTTGCGAGCTGGAATGCATACACTGATAACACGTGAGGTAGACGAGTCATCTTTTTTTTGATTTTCCTTGGGAATGGCTGTAATGTAGTAGCGGTTCCTTAGATAATTGATAAGTGTAAAAACTTGGAACGCAAGTGCAAAGCTTACAAGAAATAAGAACCAATCCGAAATAATTGCCATCATAATAACAAGGTAACGAACTCTAAAATAAACCTCCTACTATAGATATCCTAGATGTATATTCGTTCTGATTTAAATGCTGAACTTCCCCATGAAAAACCAGCTATTGGTAGTTATGAGTGGTGGTACTTTGATGCCATCAGTGCTGACAAGAAATGGTCTTTTGTCATCATTTTCTATGATGGTAATCCGTTTTCACCCGCTTACATACAGGCGCAACAAAATCCAACTCGTGAAGGTCATGGGTGTGCACGAAATTTTCCGGCAATTAGTGTCTCTGTGTATAATCACGAACGAGCCGAATATTATAGTTTTTTAGAATATGCAGCGGATAGATTAGCCGTACAATCCGATGAATTTTCCCTTTCCCTAGGTAGTAATATCTTCGAAAGAAGAATACTGGAAAACAAAATAGAATATGAGATCATTCTAAACCAGATGCTTGATTCAGGCTATCAACTCAGAGGGCGTTTAAAATTTGTACAAGATACCACGGGTTATTCTTCTTCTGAAGCATTTTCTTCTAAAATAGTGTCCGCAGAGAACAAGTCGTTTATTCATTCTTGGAATTTACTCCAACCGAGGGCAGGCGTCATGGGAAATTTGAACATCGATGGTAGAACAGATATGCATACCGTGGCGTTTAATGGCCTTGGTTACCATGATCATAATATTGGTCATGAACCTCTTAAAGATAGTTTTGATGATTGGTATTGGGGTCGGATTCATTTTACAGATTATACCTTAGTGTATTATCTGATGAATACGCATGAGGGAGTGGAAAAGAATGCCTGGTTATTACCCTTAGAAGAGGACATGGAAGACTATGTGATAGATGATATTGAACTTTCTGATTTCTCTGAGAATAGGTTTGGTTTGAAGGCAGCTAAGCAACTGACTTGTTCTTCCAAAGGATTCGATTTAACTATTAGAACCGATAAGGTGATTGATGATGGCCCGTTTTACCAACGATTCTATAGTGAGGCTTCGTTCGTGACCGGTTCAACCCGAAGAAGTCAGAGAGGTATTTCAGAATATATTAAACCTTCGCGTATTGCCCATTCCAAGTACTGGTGGTTAGTAAACATGAGGTTGCGCTATCTAAGCAAAAAACCCCACTGGGTCCAAAAATCAAGACTGTTGTATCCTAGAACTTGGTAAGTATTCAACAGATACTGAGCGGTTGACATCTGAAACTAGGAGGTGTGTACGTCTGCTTTTATTTGTGAAATGAGTGTATGTAGTGGCGCTTGGAAATCCTTTTTATCGGATAGTTTTTTTCCAATATGGATATGTAGGTTAGGTTTGGAAGCCTTCGAATAATCGATGTAAATGGCAATTGGAATCACATCAGCTTTCGGTGAGCGTTTTTGAATCCATGCTAAACCAGGTTTAAAGTTCATAGGTTTGGAATCTACTGGAACTATGGTTC
>JAYPDB010000012.1:15029-21090 GCA_038125045.1 Bacteroidota bacterium | reverse complement strand
CTATGGTTCCCTCTGGAAACAAATAAAGAGAGGCATTAGGATTTTCTAAATGATCAACCGCATATCTCAGGCTCGTAATGACATTTCTTTGATGTTCTAAATCAACCGAAAAAACACCAATCTTAGAAAAAAAGGAATGCTTCAGTACCTGTCTTAGATCCATCATTCCTCTGGCTTTCTGTTTGAAAAATCGGGTATTGAGGTAGTGTGGAATAAGTGGATCCCACCAATAATTATGATTACAGTAAAAAATAGAACAATCTGCTCTTCTGGGTTCATATTCATTATGTATAATGACTCTGTGAAATCTCAGAGCAAATAATAGTCGTGTTATGTGGTAAAAAAACCACAAATAAAAGGGATGTTCCTTAGCGGGTATGAAACGCACAAAAATAACTTTATTAACGTATATTTCGACAAAGTATAATTTAGTGAAAAATAGGCCAATCCCATATCGTAGTATTACAGATGCCGAGGTAGAACGCTATGCCGAGGATCATTCAAGCCCTGAAAGTGTAGAAATTCTAAACCTTATACAACAATCTGATGCTGAATTGAATTACATAGATATGCTTAGTGGCCCCTTGGTGGGTAATTTGCTTCAGCTACTGGTTCAACTAACGGGTGCGAAAAGAATCCTGGAAATCGGAACTTTTACGGGTTATACGGCGATCAAAATGGCGGAAATACTACCCGAAGGGGGTTCAATTGAGACGATTGAAATGAATTTGAGGTATCAGAAAATTGCTGAAAAACACATTGAGCAATTTGGGTATAACGATAAGATTGTCCTGATAAAAGCCAATGCAAGGGAATACGTTACCCAACTTGATAAGGTGTATGACCTTATCTATTTAGATGCCGATAAATTGCATTACCATCACTACTACACTCATGGACTTCCGCATTTGAAATCAGGAGGATTAATGGTGGTAGATAATGTACTCTGGAATGCAAATGTACTCAAACCAAATGATGCAAAATCTGAAGCTCTAGACCGGTTCAACAAATTCATCACAAAAGATGATCGGGTTGATCAAGTTCTTTTGCCGATTCGAGATGGTTGTACGGTAATTCGAAAGCGATAATGCTATTTTTCTGCAGGACATGTACGTATACCAAACACGGTATAAAGAGGGCAGAAGCTGATAAAGCTTGTTAGTAGAAAAATAGTGGCAAACACGAGTAATACAATCCCAAAGGTTCCTACTAATGTGCCATTGAAATATAATACACCAACGATAAGCGCTAAGGATGTTCGTATGATTAGGTCAAGGCTCCCCATGTTCTTTTTCATGATATCCTCGTTTATTTGGTTGAGTACCAAAGGTGGGAATCGAACCCACACTCCCGAAGGAACACGATTTTGAGTCGTGCGCGTCTACCAATTCCGCCACTTTGGCAATGGACTTAAAAGTAAGAGCATTTTCGTATTAATCACAAGAGCCAATCTAGGAATCTTGATAGCCCATAGGATGCTTACTTTGCCAATTCCAGCTATCTTTACACATTTCTACAACATTCCTAGTTGCCATCCAAGAGAGTTTATCCTTGGCTTTATTGGGATTGGCATAACAGGTAGCAACGTCTCCTGGTCTTCTGGCGGTAATTTGATAGGGTACTTCTTGCCCAGTGGCTTCCTCAAAGGCTTCAATTAGTTCCAATACGCTTGTTCCTTTGCCGGTACCTAAATTAAAGGCATCACATCCCTTTGAGTCTAGGGTATATTCTAAGGCTTTTACATGACCTAATGCCAAATCCACTACATGAATGTAATCTCTCACACCTGTACCATCTACAGTATGATAATCGTTTCCAAAAACGGAAAGGATTTCTCTACGTCCCGCCGCAACTTGGGTGATGTAGGGCATTAAATTATTGGGAATGCCTCGGGGGTCTTCACCAATTAATCCCGACCTATGGGCACCCACGGGGTTGAAATAGCGAAGTAAGACCACAGAACTATTAGGAATGGTATTGGACCAATCTCGAAGTATTTCCTCTATGAATAACTTAGTTCTACCGTAGGGGTTGGTAGCTGAAAGAGCGGCATGTTCGGGTATCGGACTTTTTGAATTCATCCCATATACCGTTGCGGATGAACTAAAGACCAATCGATGAACCTGATGACGTTGCATGGTTTTACAAAGTACCAGAGTTGATTCTAGGTTATTTTGATAGTACATCAGTGGTTGTTCAACGGATTCCCCAACGGCTTTAAATCCGGCGAAGTGAATCACAGCATCAATGGCATGAGCTTGAAATATATCTTCTAGTGCTTGTTCATTGCATAGGTTAACTTCATAAAACACAATTTCTTTTTGAGTGATGTCTTGAACCCTCTTAACAGATAAAGGGTGTGCATTCGATAAATCATCGACAACGATGACTTGGTGACCTTGTGATAGTAATTCTAAGCAGGTATGACTTCCAATATAACCTGCGCCTCCAGTAACAAGAATGTTCATTGTGTTATTTTTTTATTCAGCAATCGTTCACCAATCAAAGATACCTATTCAATGGTTATTTTTGTCTTCTCCGATAAAGAACTAAAATAGGTTGCTTTTTCATCAAAGGAAAAACCGTTGGCATATAAAACTACCATATGTTTGTCGAATTGAATTTCCAACTTCAAGGGTTCTTGCTTGTACTCACCAAAAAGTCCAAAATATTTTGCTTTTTCAGGTGGCAGACCTAATCTTAGTAGCCACCATACGGGAAGCGGGAACTTGGGTTGAAGCCGCTCTTCGCCTTTAATCAGTGCAATGTGACCTATTTCGCTCCATTTTAAGATTATACCATACAATCGATTACTCTTGTTAAAGGAAATCAGTAATCCTTTCTCATACCTTTGTATGTTTGCTTTTGCATCCTCTGGTATAAGGGCTAATGATGAACCTGGGTGTACCATGCGATCGATAAAATAGCCCCCTGAACCAGATACGGTGAGTAATTGTGTGGGATCTTTGAAGGGACTCCCTAAAAGAGAATACACGTAATCTGAATCAAGCAGTTCCCGTTCATTGCAATAGGTCATTATTCCACAGCTTGTGTGATGCCATGGGCCTTAGGTCGACCATTTTCGTCTACATGAACAAATACTATTTTTTCGATGGTCACAATCGTTTTTTTACTAAACTTTGTTCGGACCTCACATCGGACCGTAATCGAGCTAGTGCCGAATTTTACCGTTTCCATTCCGATTTCTATGACATCGCCAAGTTCTCCTGAGTGCACGAAATTAACCTCAGACATGTATTTTGTGACGATATTTTTTTTTCCTAACTGACAGGCAACAAATACAGCGGCTTCTTCATCGATCCAACTTAAAACAGCGCCTCCAAATAAGGTGCCATAATTATTGAGGTCTTGTGGTTTTATGATTTTTCTACTGTAAAATTGCATACAAAAGTATATTTTTCTATATAATGAAGAGTAAACTATTTGACCCTAAATTACGCTAATTAGTACTTTAATACACCTATTCTTTTCTACCCTCTATGATCCATTACCTTGAAGCTCACCATCCTACCGAGCTCGTAGCCTACTTGTGCCAACAGCTTCAAAAAGTTACCCTACCGTTAGAAGCTCCATGGGTAGTGGTTCCGAATCGTGAATTTCAAGAATGGATAGATCGAGAGATAGCGGTAGAGAAAGGTAGTTCTGCTCATTTGAACTATGTTTTTCCAGTTGAATTGATATGGAAATTATACCGCAGGGTGCACCCTGAGGTTCCCAAAAAGCTACCAACAGATATACATGCCCTCAGTTTCCGAATTTTTGAACATCTCGAGGAAGATGAATTAATTTTGAGTACCTACAACGGGCTTGATAACGAGATGCTACGTTTTGCTTTAGCGCAACAGTATGCCGATGTTTTTGATCAATATTTGAATGTTCGCCCCCAAATGCTATTTGGTTGGGAGAGTGGTTTTCACGAGTCAAAATATTCATTTGAAGGGATGAGTAGCGATAATCTGGAAATTCAAATGCGACTTTGGGCAAGGATTATGGAAGGTCTAGAAGAAGAGGGCTATCATCGGTTTGCTCGTAGTAGTATCTATAAAAACTGGTTTGAGTTAGTTAATGAAAAAGACAGATCTACCTTGAAGTCGGTCTTGCCGAAACAATTATTTGTTTTAGGTGAACGCGATTGGGGAGAGGTGTTGCTCAAGAGTTTAGAGGGAATCTCGTCTGTAAGTGAGGTTCATCTACTCAATTACTCTAGTTTGTCCTTGGGCCATGAACATAACTATGATTCCACAATGAGAAATCTTTCACGTAAATGGCAACAAAGTTGTCGCAAATCGGAATCACTATCGACCTTGATTACAAAGAGTAAGGTATCTAAAGTTACTAAAGAAGCTTATGACCCTTTATTCAAACTTGAAAAACTGTTAGAAACACCTGGAACGATCCATATCTGCCATTCTCCTAGACGCGAAGTTGAAGTACTCAAAGATCATATTCTAGACTTCATACAATCACATCCTCATGTAGAGCTTGACACCATTGGTATCTCTGTGCCGGATCTTATGACCTATGCCCCCATAATAACACAGGTTTTTGAACAGGAGCCTCAACTGCCCGTTTTTATTTCAATCAACAAGACACAATCTCTTATGGCAACAATTATTAGGCTTCTTGAATGGGTGGGTAGTTCGTTCAAAATGAACGATCTTCTGGATCTTCTAAGTGATCCAAATATGGCTCTTGTGTATGATTTGAGCGAAGATGACCTAAAACAACTAAAGCATTGGATGACGGAGACACGCATTCATTTTGGCCTAGAAGATGACCATCCTTTTAGTCTAAATGATGGCTTAGTATCGTGGTGGAGGGGTTTTTTATACAATGAAGAAGAATTTGTAACCCGTGTTTCACCTAGTCCATCTAAGCTAATTCATAAGAATGATCAGCTACTACTGTTGTCTAAACTGCACTATCTATTCGATCATTTACGCGTTTTAAACAAGGAATTATCTACTCATAGAACTGCTTTGGAATGGATAAAATGGACTCGCAAAGTAGTCATAGATCATTTTGAGCTCATTCGGAATACCCGTGGATGGATGTATGATCGGGAGATACGATGGTTAGATGATTTAGAACTTGAGCTTTCCTATACCCATGCAACCATAAGCCATGAATTGTTTTCTAAATGGTTTCGACAGGTAGCCGCAGAAACTACTAACCAAGCATCACCTTATGGCTTTGGTATACAGGTAAGTGAGCATATCCCTAATAGGCTCATTCCATTCCATTTTATAGCTATGCTTGGACTTAATGAACAGGTATTCCCGGGGAATCAGTCAAGGCCTATTTTCGATTTGATTCACCGTCATCCAATTTCTGGCGAACGTGAGAGAAAAAAAGATCTTCAACGCTTATTTATTGAACGATTAGCCTTGTCAAAACAATCGTATTTCCTGAGCTATGAAGGCTATGATGTGCATACCAATAAACCAAAAAATCCTTCGCCCTATATAACACAGCTTATTTATTTGCATCAGAAATTTCATGAACAGCGAAACTTGGGTTCTCTTAAGGGTGATGTAGATCATGTAGGTTATACTGATGAAGTTATCAATCTTGAAGTAGTGTCACCAAAGCTTAAGATTTATACTCACCGATTACATGGATTTTCTGAAAACTACTTTTCATCTGATGCGGCACTCGTGTCTTACCATAAGAATTATTACGAGCAGTTTAGAAGTAAATATAAAAGTCAGAATCTCTCTCATGAGTTCATGACCAAGCACTTTTATCATGCTCAAACAAACAGGCAGGGGAGCGATGAGACCATTGATATGAATGATGTAATTCGTTTTTATCAGCATCCTACTAGGTATATATTGGAAAAGCAGTTGAACATATTGCCCGCATACGAATCCAATGAACTAACGGATTTCGAACAATATAATCTAAATCATCTGGATAGGTATTTGGTCAAAAACACGATTTGGGATTCCATTCAACAAGGCATTACAAAATCAGAGTGTCAGAGTTATTTGGCGAGCAAAAAAATAATTCCACCCTTACTGGTCTATCAAAATGAATT
>JAYPDB010000012.1:0-14929 GCA_038125045.1 Bacteroidota bacterium | reverse complement strand
AGGATAAAAACGAAGCGGAAGAGAGTTTGAACCGAATCATCAGCGGTTATGTAGAACGTCTGTCTTCAAAAGAGTCTATCTATTTTTTACCAAAGAGTTCCTTTGCCTTTATTACAGGTGGATACGATAAAAGGAAAAAAGTATTTGATCCAAACAAAGCCTTGAAATCAGCTAAGAGTGAATGGAACCCCAAATCCTATAATTCCTATGTTGCCAGTGAATCCGAAGATACCTGGAATCTTATGATTTGGGTAGAACAGACTCCAGTAGAAGATGAACTATTCATTAAAAAATCGTACGAATTCTGGGGTGATTGGAACACACTCAGCGATGATAAACCCTTTAAAGGTCTGGATTGATGAAAGATTTCGATGTAAAGTATGCCGATCTAAAAGGAATACATCTGGTTGAAGCGAACGCGGGGACTGGTAAAACGTATACTATCAGCTCACTTTTTGTACGATTGATCGCAGAAACAGATTATGAAGTACATAAGTTGTTGGTTTTGACCTTTACCGAAGCGGCTACGGTCGAACTACGCGAACGAATTCAATCGAGATGTCGTGAAGTATTAGAAAGGCTTGAACAGCCTCAGAAAAGCGCAACAGATGGCGATGAATTTTTAGAGTATTGTGCGAAGAAATATGCGGCAGACGATAAGGTCGTGTATCGCCTACAACAAGCCATTGTTGCCTTTGATGAGTCACAAATATCCACCATTCATGGGTTTTGTCAAAAACTACTTAGAGACTATCCGTTTCAATTTGGTGTGAACCCCGATTTTGAACTTCTTCCTAACCCAAAACCCATGCTGTTGGATATTATCCGTTCGTATTGGCGGATGTTTTTTTCAGAAGAAGAGCATTGGGTTAAAAAGGTATTTCAATCTACTTTTTTACATACAGCTAAGGGGATAAGAAGCCCTGAGGAGTTTTACGCCCTATTTGGTGATACCCTTTATAATGAATTTCCAATACACCCCAAAAGTGCGTTAACTAGTCGTTTTGAAGCCTATTGCAACTCACACAACGTTTCATTTTCTCTGAATTCCCTCGTTCAATTTATCGATGAAACCTCAACCCCAAATGATTGGGTGGAGAGTGGGGTGGAAGAGCAAAAGCAAGAGTTATTTCATACCCTAACCGAACTCTGGATAAAGGACTTACGCAGGCTTTTTTTAGATGAGAAAAAGAACAGAGGACTACTTGATTACGACGATTTAATACGAGTGGTTGCCAGTGGAATAGGGCAGAGTACATCTGAATTTTTGGCGGTTCTTCGTCAATTATACCCAGTAGCTCTCATTGATGAATTTCAGGATACCGATACCTATCAATTTGCCATTTTTAAAACTTGGTTTGAGGGCTTTCCAAATGGCACATTGTATGTAATTGGAGATCCTAAGCAAGCCATTTATGGATTTCGAGGTGCCGATATTCACACCTATTTAGAAGCTAAAAACTGGGTCCCAAAAGAGCATCATAACAAACTTGCCTATAATTATCGCTCAAATCCTGAACTATTGGAGTTTACCAACCAATTTTTCACTCCAGAATCATCTGAGCGTCCTTTTTGGTTAGATATTGAATATCAAGATAGTCTTCATCCATCTGCAGCGAACAATTCTGAAACACCATTGATGGCTCGCTATGATAACCATATATGGATAGACAAGGAGGGGATGCAACGTATGTGTCCTGTTCAGTGGATTTCTATCACAGGTGAAACATCCGAACAAACCAGAACCACCATTATGGAGGATGTAGTAAAAAGGGTTGAATACCTGCTGCAAGGTTCATTATTTGTATCAAAAATGAGTACATCTGGAGCGCAGGTCCGAGAACTTCAGCCATCGGATATTGCCATTTTGGTGCACACCAACCAACAGGCATCGGATATACAAGGCTTACTAGGTCGTCGGGGTATACCGGCCATTATCAATGTTCAGGAATCTATATATCAAAGTTCCGAAGCTGAGTTTATCCAAACATGGCTTACTATTTTACAGAATCCCAATAACGAAAAGCGAATCAATTATGCCTTAGCACACCCTATTGGCGGCCTAACTGCGGCCGAATTGATGACCCAACAAGAAGACGGATCTTACTGGGCTGAATTACTTACGACCATCCAAAAGTCTTCAGTTGAAGCTAAGAGTAAAGAAGTGGCTTGGGTACTGCGAGACCTTTTTACGTATTTAAATGTGTATGCGCGTTGGCCACTGAGAAAAGACTTTGAGCGGATAGTTACTAATGTTGACCACATTTTAGAGATTATACAGTTTCAACAGAACTCAAAAGGCCTAGGTATTAATGGATTGATTCATTTTTTTGACAGTCAAAAATCTGAGCATCGACTTGAAGTAGATGAGGACATTATTCGCATCAATACCGATGAACAGATGGTGAACATCGTTACCACTCATCGAAGCAAAGGGTTACAGTATCCCGTTGTGTTTTGTCCTTTTGAATCGGCTGGTAAAACCCCAACCCTCACTCCTAAAGTCATAAAATATCGGTTTGAATGGCGGCATTGCTACGATATTAGGCTTGTTTCAAAGGCTCAAGATTTGCATACAACACCTCTTGTGTCCATGATGAGTGAAGAAATCGCTAATCGAATTCGTTTAACGTACGTGTCCATAACACGAGCAGAATCTCTGTGTGTGATTTATAATCATACTGGGATGAGTGGGTGGAATTCGGGACTCTTAACGACGGGTATGGACAAAGCGTTATTAGAGTCCTTAATTGAAACGAAAATGAGGAATCCCAAAAAGAAACCTCCCTCAGATGCCTCTTGGCACGCCGATACCTTAGCATCGCACATGTGGAATACCTTGAATGAGAGCTATGAATCTCTACGAGCTTGGTCCTATACAAACATGCCATCTATTCAAATGGATCGAGTTCCCTCAACTGTTTCAAATGATTCATCAGAATTCCGGTTTAATGAGCTAAAGTCACTCCAATCTCTTCAGAAGTATACTAGGATACACTCATACACAAGTTTAAAGCATCATGTAAACGATGTGGATGGATTGGATAGGCGTAACGACCTTTCTGACCTAAAAGATGTGGATAGAGAAGATGTTGATAAAGAGGATACTGATAGAGAGGTAACGCAAACATCTTATGCCAATAACCAAATGCCAAAAGGGGCTGAAATTGGAAGCTTTTTTCATCGGCTGATGGAACAAATGCTAGACCGATGGGTTTTGGGTGACTATGATTATCGTGAATGGGTGATTCAAGAATCCAGAAATTTCGGTTTGAATGAAGCCCATTCCGAACAAATCTACTCGTGGGTCTCTAGAACCATGAATGCTGAAGTTATGCCAGGATGTTTTTTAAGAGATCTAAAACAGGGTCAATTGATTGTTGAAAAGCCATTTCTCATTCCTTCAGACACCCTTCAACCCGAAAAAATATACTCCCTAATTAGGGGAGAGGATCGTCCGTTACCATTTGGCCCGAATTCTTATGGTAAGGGGTTACCAAAGGGATTTTTAAAAGGTTTTATTGATTTGGTTTTTGAATATGATGGTAAATTTTATGTGCTGGATTACAAGACCAATACACGAGTTGGCGAAGGAGCTTATTCGCCCATGTCGTTAACTAAGGCGATGGTTGAATTAGATTTTGATGTGCAAGGTCATTTGTACAGCACAGCCTTACATCAGTTTCTTAGTGTGTATATGCGTGAGTATGAGTATGACCAGCACTATGGGGGATACGTGTATGTATTTGTACGTGGACTAGATCCTGAAAATCCTGTAAATGGAGTATATCATCATAAACCAGATTTCCATGTTATGACTAGTTTACTCGACGAATTGTTGCCTCAGGAGGTTCAAGAATGAACCATCGAGGTGGTATTGAAATATGGCTAAATAAGCAGGTGAATGCTAACAAAGAATACCTGAGTTATAGGTCTTTTAATTCGTATTTACGTGAGGAATTTGGCACTGAGTATGCCGATACGGATCAAGGATGTGCTCAGAGGTATATACTTTTGCAATGGTTTTATTATCAGCAAATGGGGTATGTATGCACAACCATAGAGGATCTCATGGTACCAAATTCGTTATTTAGTGATTTATTTATAGGACTTAAGGGTGAGGAATGGTCCACCGATTATGTTCTTGAGCTGCTTCAAAACCTGCCGTTTAAAGGAGATTTTAAGCCTTTTATGGTAGAAGAGGATAGGCTTTATATGCATCGCTATTGGGATTATGAGCGATGTATTGCCGACTGGATTAATCAAACTGCGGAATTGAGTTCAGCAGATTTCGCGAAAGTAACGGGGCTCCAATCAAAAAGGGGCTATGAAGATTGGGTGCGTGAACATTTTAAGGAACTGGATAAGTCCAAATTAGAGGTGTTGCTACACCTATTTGATACTCGATTTAGTATTGTAACCGGTGGTCCTGGAACAGGTAAAACCTATACATTAGAAAAAATCCTTCGGGTCTATCAGTACTGGTTTCCAGCTAAAAATGTATATATGGCGGCACCTACTGGGAAGGCCGCTAAGCGAATGGGGCAATCTATTTCAAGTGATCTAATCGAATTATATGGAGCTCCAACTACCATTCATAAGATGCTTGAGGCACACTGGGATGGTACCTTTCGACGAACAGAAAAAAGAAAACTTTCGGCAGATTTGGTCATTATTGATGAAGCTTCTATGGTCGATATTGATCTTTTTTATCATGTCCTGGAGGCATTAAACATCAATACACATATTATTTTATTGGGTGATCATCATCAGTTGGAATCCGTAGAGGCTGGCAGTCTGCTTGGCGATCTGTGTTCCAATGGGGCCGAATCTACTCAGCTATCGGTACCTTATCAGGTTTTTGAGTTGGACCGAGTATATCGACAGGCGGAATCGAGTCACATACCTGAACTTGCAGAATCTATTAAGTTGGGAAATATGGACTTGGTTACACACCTACTCAACGATACTTCCAAAGCAGATGTGAATTGGATTGAGTCTACCCATACCCTCCATTCACACCTACCCTTACTTCATTCTTGGGCGGAACATGACCTGGACTATTCAAAGGATCAGATGTTGAGTGTTTCATCGATCGATAGTGCACAAAAAGAGAGCTATAAGGTATTGAGTCCACATCGGGTGGGTTCTTTTGGATGTGATACCATAAACCAGATCATGGATCGCAAAAATCGCCAACTCTACTCTCAAGAGAATCTTTCATCTTGGTACATTGGGCGCCCGATCATTATTCAAGTAAATGATCCAAATACAAAACTTTATAACGGTGATATTGGAGTTTGTTCTGATATAGACCCAGATCGAATCACAAAACTTGATGGTGGGGAAGAAGATATTTTAGTGAGTCGATTACCACAGTATGAATTGGCATATGCACTCACCATTCATAAGTCACAAGGATCGGAATTTGATCATGTGTTAGTGATATTACACCCCGAAGATTCTCTGTTACATACCCGTGAATTACTTTATACCGCTGTAACGAGGGCTAAGAAATCGATCACTATACTAGCCACTGAGGACCAACTAAAAAAGGCCGTCTCTACACGTATTAATCGTAGAAGCGGCCTTATTGGAAAAATTACTCAGAAGCTTATTTAACTTCTGTTAATTCAATTTTAAAAATTAGCATGTCATTAGGTTGAATGGCACCTCCCGGTCGTGGGTTTTCGCCATAGGCAAGCTCGGAAGGAATGTAAAACATGTACACGGCACCTTCTTTCATCAATTGTAAACCTTCGGTCCATCCTGGAATTACACCACCAAGTATAAACTCAGCCGGTTCACCAGGATTACCTAATTCGTCATAGGTGCCATCGAATCGGGTGCCATCAACTAAGGTGCCTTCATACTGCACTACGACGGTATTCTCAGGAGTAGGTGAAGCACCTGTGCCTTCCACTAGGACTTTATACTGTAAGCCAGAGGCGGTTTCCATAACACCTTCTTTGGTTTTGTTTTCAGCCAAGAAGGCTTTTTGCTCTTCCAGATTCTCCACCTTCATTTGATCCATTAAATACTGACCAAATCGGCCAAATAATTCTTGAATGTTTACATCAGCCATTTCATTTTCAGTGCTATTTTGCCCGGATTGGAAACCTGCAATGAAATTGTCCAAGTCAACATTCCCAAAACCTTGAGCCGATAATTGATTTCCGTTCTGATAGCCAATAGCGTAACTGACACTATCTACTAAGGTGTTAAGTGATGCTTTCTCAGGGTACGTAGCGCTCTCTGAAGAACAAGCGAGTGATGTAATAGCGATGGTGAGTAAGGCGAGTATGCCCAGCTTGGTTGATGTTACAGATAACATAGATAGGTGTTTAATTAGGTTTGAATAAAAAAATAGTCTATCTGGATAAGATAGAATAAATCATACATTAAAACACTTTTCAGATAATGTATGTATATTAAAGTAAACCTAAAGACTATTTATATTACCATTGTTATTTAAAGATTTTAATCTACACGAACTATTACAAGCAGGTTTAAATGATGTAGGGTTTCAGGAACCTACGCCTATTCAAGAACAGTGTATACCACTACTATTAGAGGGACATGATGTATTAGGAGCTGCTCAAACTGGAACTGGAAAAACAGGAGCCTTTGTCATACCTGTTCTCGAATTAATGCTAAAAGAGAAGAAGGATCATATCCGAACTCTAATTCTTTCGCCTACTCGTGAACTTGCACAACAAATAGATGAACAGATTTTTGCATTAGGCTATCACACCGGTACAAGTTCAGCCACGATCATCGGAGGGGAAGATTTCGGCAAACAGGCGGCTGCCATCAAAGCAGGAGTGGATATTTTAGTAGCTACACCAGGTCGATTAATCGATCAAATGAAAGTTTCGGATATTGACTTTTCTGGGATTGAGTTTCTTATACTAGATGAAGCGGATCGTATGCTTGATATGGGATTTCTTCCTGATGTTCAACATATCATTGATAAGTTGCCAAAGAAAAGACAGAATCTTCTTTTTTCTGCTACTATGCCAAAGGATATACATCAGTTGGCAAATAAGATCATGAACGATCCTAAGAAAGTTGAGATTGCGGTTTCAATGACCTCTAATTCTGTGCAACAAAAGGCCTTCATTTTGGATGGTAGAGAGAAGATCAAGTTTATTCAACGCTATTTCAGTGCCCACGAATGGAACTCATGTATCATTTTTACGGCGACTAAAAAAGGTGCCGATCAACTGGTTAATGCGCTAAAGAAAATAGAGGTTGAATCAGTGGCCATTCATGGCGACAGAGATCAAAGTGAACGAAATAAAGCTCTCCAATCATTTAAAAATGGGGAGATTTCTGTCATTGTTGCAACCGATGTCTTAGCTAGAGGTATTGATATACAAGATGTCTCCATGATCATCAATTATGACGTACCTAGGGCAGTGGAAGACTATATTCACCGTATAGGTAGAACAGGACGTTATGATAAGAGTGGTACCGCCATAACATTGGTTAATCGACAGGATCAAAAATACTTTCAAGCAATCGAAAAGAAGGTTGGAAACAGTTTAGAAGTAATAACTGTGGAAAAAGGAAGTATAGATGGCTTATTTGACGATAACAAGATGGATGGTTCATCTACTAACAAAGTCGAAAAGAAAAACTCAAAAGTAACGGTTAAAAAGGCCAATAGTAAGAAGTCGAAAAGCTCTAATCAAAAATCTGAAGATAAGGAAGTAATTGAGGTTTCGACCGAAAAAAGTAACTCTCATTCGATCACACCAGACTTTTCCAAAGCTGATCTAGTACAATTTAATAGAAGGGATGATGGTGTATTGGAAATCTTTTTGAAGGTAGATGGTGAGGTACAAGTTCCAGATAAGACGATTCCAGATTCGAACACAACGAAGGATGGTAAAGATGAAGCAACTCAAACAAAAGAGTCTGTTGATACCTCTAAGAAATCGAAATCGTCAGTAACTGTTACCCTAAAAAAAGATCAGAAAAAGCCTAATAAGAAGAACAAAAGTGGTTCTAGAAACCAATCAAAAACAGCTTCTAAATCATATCAAGGGGCAAACAAAAATAAGACCAAAAATAAAAAGTATACTCCAAAGCTTGAATTAAAAACACTGAATCAAGCTTCCGAACGTGCTAAAAATGCTCCAAAGCCTGCGAAAGGAGTTTGGGGTATCATTAAGAGTATGTTACCAAGATTTAACAAGGAATAGCTAGCGATTGGTTTTTGTAAGTACGATTTTAGTGTGACAATTATCAATCGGACATGACCATGAAAAATTTATCTATTCTTATTCTATTTGTTTGTTTACTAACTGCTGCAGCAGGCTGTAGTGATAACGCAGGTGACGGTTACGATACGGGATTGAAGATGGAAACCTTAGAGGTTACCACCTCAACAGTTAGTAAGGGTGAACGCCTCAAGCTTGTAGATAATAGAGGTATCAACAAGGTGATATTTATGATTGGCGATGGTACAGGAATAGCACAACTCTATAGTGGTCAATTGCATGAAGTTGGCCCAGAAGGAAGGATGCATGTACAGAGATTTCCAATAACCGGCCTGATTAAAACCTTCGCAGCTGATAATTTAATCACTGATTCTGCTGCTGGTGCAACGGCATATTCTTGTGGAATTAAAACAAATAATGGGGTTATTGCCCAAGATACCAATGGTAATGATTGTGTTACCCTATTAGAATTTGCTCAACAAAAGGGAATGGCAACCGGAATTGTTTCAACCTCAGGTATAACGCATGCTACACCAGCAAGTTTTGTTAGTCATATAGACTCTAGATCTAAGTACTCCCAAATAGCTGAACAAATGGTTAACGCACAAGTAGATGTGATGTTGGGTGGTGGGTATGAATATTTTATATCGATGGATAGTTCGGGTAGTAGCCGCGAGGATAATCTGAATCTCATTCCAGATTTAGAGCAACAGGGGTATACTGTTGTATTTACAAAGGATGATATGGTCTCAACAGAATCAGATAAATTGGTAGGATTATTTTCTGAAGGTGGAATGCCTAGTGAAAATCGGGTGCCAACACTTTCGGAAATGAGTGCAAAAGCTTTAGAAATACTCGATGAGAATGAGGAAGGGTTCTTTCTGATGATAGAAGGTTCCCAAATAGATTGGGGTGGCCATGGGAACGACACGCCTTATGTATTACGAGAGGTGCAAGATTTTGATGCTGCTGTTGGAACCGTACTAGAATATGCGGAAAATAATCCAAGCACCTTAGTAATTGTTACAGCAGATCATGAGACTGGTGGGATGACCTTTAATGGAGCTAATTCGGAGGGTAACCTTATGGACATCGCTTGGACAACAAGCGGTCACACAGGTACGCCAATTCCATTAATGGCCTACGGACCCTATGCTGTGGAATTCTCAGGATGGTGGGATAATACAGAAGTGGGACGTAAGGTAGCGGATTTATTGGGCTTCGAAGATTTTCCTTCGATACAGGAATAACCAATACATTCTTGCATTAATAGGATTATGTACGCTTAAATATCCAATGCTTTAGCTACTTTAAAGCTTAGATATATCGCAAACCATGCTAAGCTTGCTTCAATAGCAAAAGGAATTGCGTCCGTTTCCCATGCCATCTGCCAGTTATTAAGCAATACCCAAGGGTCACTAGTGGTTAATTGGTTTCTATAGAGATTGATTACTGATGTTAGGCTAAGCATGAAACCAAAGCTTACGAGTGAAATGCTAGACGTACTTTTCATAGTCCTTAGGACCATTGAACAAAGAAAGACGGTACATAAATGAATAAGAAATAGGAGCACAATCCATTCTAACTTGGCTAGTTCGGCATATCCGCTCCAAATAATATTCTTATTGGCATATATGTGTAGAATCAAACGTGTAAATGAGTGAAAAGAAATCACAAATAACCATGCTAATGCTGGGTATAACAACAGGGATCTAATCACATATTTAAGTTGGAACTTGGTCAAGTTTTGAGGTATTATTGGTCGCTTTCTAGATAGAGAAGATATACTATTTTAAACACAAAACGACTAGATTTTACTATTATATGGCGACCAACGATTTTTTAGCCCCTGAAGAAACCATTAGTACCGATAAACAACTTATGGAATCCCCAGAAGTAGAAACGCTAGCAAAAAAAGTAATAGAAAGGCACAAGCTTGAGTTTGGTCCTGCAGAGATTGGATACTTTTTAGTCTATCCGAATATTTCCAAGCAAAGAGCTGCGAAATGTATCAAAGCTACCCGAGAAGTTAAGTATTACTCTGGTAATGACTATTTAATCGAGATTTCGGGTGAAATGTGGGATATGCTAGATACGCAAACAAAAGAAATGGTGTTATATCATGAATTACTTCACATTGACCCAAGTTTTAAATCTAAAACTCAAGAGTGGAAAATGAATCTGAGAAAACCTGATTTCTCTGATTTTTATACCATCAACGACAAATTTGGGAACGAATGGTATAAAACAGTCCAAGCAACGGTCTCTTCTCTATATGATTTAGATCCTAAACAAGAGAACAAAGTCTCTTTGTAAGGTTAATAAATGCTTATTACTGCTGAACACTAACGATTTCGATTTCGAAGCTTAGATTTTTACCTGCTAAGGGATGATTGGCATCAATTGTAATGGTATCCTCATTTACCTCTGTAATTTGTACAGGTATGGCTTGACCATTGGGTTGATTTAATTGTAACTGCATACCAACCTTTGCTTCGATTTCCGTAGGTAGTTGATTTTTAGGAACCTCAACAATCATTTCAGGATTTCGTTCTCCATAGGCTTCGGTTGCAGGTATGTTCGTGGTAGTAGTGTCACCCACAGATAAACCAATCACAGCTTTTTCAAAGCCAGCAATTAATTGACCTTGGCCTACTGTGAAACTAAGTGGCTCACGGTCTTTTGAACTATCGAAAACCTCTCCTGAAGTTAGTGTTCCCGTGTAGTGAACGGTGACGGTATCGCCTTCCTTAATAATGGACAAAATGGTACAGCAGTTAATTAATAATTATCACTCAAGGTAGGGACTATGCGTTGAAGAGTAAAAAATTTATTCACATTTATTCCGATTCATCACTACGGCTATGGATTTTTGTTGAGCGCTTTCTTCTGATTATCCTCTAATTTTAATGCCAAAATCCGTTCTACTTTTAATCTCATGCCTTCATTTACGTGTATGCTTACACTTGTGGTTATTGCTTCTTTCTCAGAAGAACGGTCGAGATATATAAGTACTTCAAAATCATCTATCCACTCATAAGAAGATAATCTATCCCAAGAAATGATCTCATCTAAGATAAGTATACACTGGGTTCTTAGGTTGGGAACTAAATGTAAGGTGTACATGAGAAGCCCCAATCCAATAAGTGAGCTACCTGAAAAAAATTGTATTGGTGTGATAACCAAATTTAGGTCCCAAAACATGCGAAGTAATCCGCCAATTATTAAGATGCTTCCTGCCAAGAGTGGGGTACTATCAGTAAGTGAATTTCTGTAGGCGTATAGTTGATAGCCGGAACTTTTTTTACTAAGGAATTGGGACTGAAATTTCCCGAAAATAACCCCAGAAAAAGTACCATAAAACATGGTTATTAGGGTTCCAGCAATATCCTCATTTAGTAAGTTCAGTTTAAAAAGGCTGAGTGCTACTATGTAGACGGTAGTAAAAAAGGTACACCAAATGAGTGAAGTACGTAGGGTAATAAGGTGAATTTTTAGCTTTCTGTTTCCAAATAAATAACCAGCTATTACACATGGTATTGAAAGTGCATAAACAAGTAGCATATAATGAGTATATTCAAGTGTTAATTATGCCTTAATATATGTCGGTACCCTTAAAAATAGTTATAAATAACGAAAATCAGTATTTAGAAATTACTTGGTCGGATGGACCTGTGTACACCTATCCTTTATATGGTTTGCGTAAAAACTGTCCATGTGTTATGTGTAGAGGAGGCCATGATAAAATGCAGTTATTTGAACCTGAGGCATTTAATCTAACTCCTAAAGTTGGTATTTCCATACGTAAGGCCGATCAAATTGGTAATCATGCCCTTCAAATTCATTGGTCGGATGGGCATAACTCAGGGATGTATCGTTGGCAAACGCTGCGAGATATATATGATGAATGGCAGGCACTATGAAGTTACATAACCAAAATGCCTCTCTGATTTTCATTTTTATTACGGTACTAATCGATGTCATTGGTCTTGGTATTATTATACCTGTAGTACCCAGTCTGATTATGGAGTTAACTGGAGAAGACGTTAGCAATGCGGCAGAATTTGGAGGTTTCTTGATGTTTATATATGCAGGAACACAATTTCTATTTGCTCCCATCATTGGTGCATTAAGTGATCGTTTTGGAAGACGACCACTGCTGTTGAGCTCTCTTTTAGCATTCGGGTTGAATTATTTAATGCTGGCCTGGGCACCTACGATTAGTTGGCTATTTTTGGCTCGATTTTTATCAGGTATTACTGGTGCAACCATGACAACGGCTAGTGCCTATATAGCCGATATCAGTACACCAGAAAAAAAAGCGCAAAACTTTGGTCTTTTAGGAGCAGCATTTGGACTTGGATTTATCATAGGGCCAGTAATTGGTGGTTTACTGGGTGAATTTGGTGCGCGTATTCCCTTTGTTGCGGCTGCTATTTTGAGCTTACTTAATGTGTTCTATGGATTTTTTGTTTTACCGGAATCACTCAATATGGATCAAAGACGGAAATTTGAATGGAGTCGAGCAAATCCATTGGGAGCAATCTATCAACTTAAAAAACTACCAGCGGCCGGTGGATTATTTTTGGTATTCTTTCTGTTATATCTATCTCATCACGCTACTCAAAGCACATGGACGTATTACACGATGTTTAAATTCAGTTGGGATGAAGCAATGGTAGGTATATCACTTGGGGTAGTAGGAGTTTGTGTGGCGATAGTGCAAGGTGGATTAACACGAGTAGTGATACCCAAGATAGGTCCTCAAATGGCCGTGTATTTTGGAATCCTAGCGTATGTGTTGGGTTTTATAGGATTTGCATGGGCACCCAATGGGATATGGATGTTAATGATTGTAGTACCTTATTCACTAGGAGGATTTGCAGGGCCATCACTCCAAAGTATTGTTTCGAATCAAGTACCTGCCAACATGCAGGGTGAGTTACAGGGCATTCTCACTAGTATTATTAGCTTTGCAGCCATTATTGGCCCTCCCATGATGACTCAATCATTCAGCTATTTTAGTACTCATAGTCAATACTATATTCCTGGAGCACCCTTTGTTATAGGTGCGATACTATCGATAGGAGCATTGGGTCTAGCAGTCTATTCCTTGCCCAAAACTACCTTTCTTACATCCAATGAACAAGAAGAATTAGCCAAGGTAGAATAACATACAGAAACCCCGTATTTTAGGGTGAATTGTTTATACACATGTGATGATAAACGTAAAATTTTAAAGATAGATTATGAGCAAAATACAATACCTAAGCCAAGAAGGATATGATAAGTTAGATCAAGAGCTTAGAGATTTAAAAACTCGAGGAAGAAGAGAGATTGCGGAGGATATTGCAGAAGCAAGGGCAAAAGGTGATTTAAGTGAGAACGCTGAATACGATGCTGCGAAAGAAGCGCAAGGACATTTAGAGTCACGTATTACTCAATTAGAAGATATCTTGGCAAATGCCCGGATTTTAGACGCTAAGGATCTAGACTTAACCAAAGTTCGAGTATTAACAACAGTCACTATTTTGAATGTGAAAATGAATAAGACTATGAAATATACTCTGGTTTCGCCTAATGAAGCAGATTTTTCAAAGGGCAAAATCTCTGTTGATAGCCCAATTGGGGCAGCACTTTTGGGGCAGGAGGTGGGAGATAGGGTTACCGTTCAGGTTCCAGCTGGCACTTTGGAATTGGAAATCCAAAAAATAGAGATAGAATAACGTTCATTAGGCTCGTTTTCTTTGCTCAAATCAAATTTTAAGCGCTAAATATGAAACGTTTGATCGATGCTTATCTTTATCGAAAATACGACAATGATATTGAGTTTTTGGTATTAAAAAGAGCAAAGAACAAAATATATTCTGGTCAATGGAGAATGATTGGCGGGAAACTACAGGAAAATGAAAGCTACACCCAAGCAGCGTTACGAGAGATAAAAGAAGAGACGGGTAGTACTCCTATATTCTTTTGGACCATTCCATCGGTCAATTCATTCTTTGAACATGAAACCAATACCATCCATTCTATACCCGCTTTTGCTGCTGAAGTAGATCCTAAGGGTCTTTTAAGCCTAAATGATGAACATACTAATTATCATTGGATATCTATAGATGACGTTCAGAACTATATTATATGGCCCGAGCAAATACGGCTTATGACCTTAGCTCATACGCTCCTAAGCTCGGATAGTATCCTGCCAGAGTGGATAATCAAGATCTAATATCATGAAGATTCTCGTAATTAACTGTGGAAGTTCTTCTATAAAATACCAACTCATTAATACCGATGATAGGCTAATACTTTGTAAAGGTTTGGTGGAGCGAATTGGGGCGGTAACCTCTATCATACGACATGAGTTTTTAGGCGAAAAACCGCTTAAAAAATCAATTGCGATTGAAAATCATGCGGCAGCTTTAGGAAAGATTATGGATCTGCTGATTCTGACAAATAATGAGTTCCTACATTCAGTTGATGAAATCGAGGCGGTAGGACACAGGGTCGTACATGGTGGTGAGATATTTAAGGATTCGGTGTTAATTGATGAAGATGTAGAATCGGCTATTGAGCAAGCCTTTGATATTGCACCATTACACAATCCATCCAATTTGCAAGGTATTAGAGCGGCTAAAAAATTGTTGCCGAATATTCCGCATGTTGCTGTTTTTGATACAGCTTTTCACCATTCTATTCCGCAA
>JAYPDB010000011.1:25339-26817 GCA_038125045.1 Bacteroidota bacterium | reverse complement strand
GGTGGTTTTTAGTAAGAAATAAGCTTAGAAGTTTGAGTCTGCTCCTAAAGAGTCTGCCGGTACTTGGGTCCAGCCGATCTGAATGGCTTTTGGCACGTCCTCTTCGTTTATCATGGCATGAAATTCAAGCCCAACAGGACATGTACACGCCTTGCAAACAGGAAATTGAACAGTTTTTGAAGATAGTACCGTGATTTCTGCCCTGTGTAATTCGGAAAGGGCTTGCTCAATATTGAGAAATTCATAGGTAATACACTGCCGCTCAGATGCAGGATGTTTAACCCATTGAGGGGTCACATGATATTGCTCGTTAACAAATATAGTCTCACAAGATGCCAGTAATAGTAATGACATACACGAGAAGACTACATAAAGTGTGCGAGCGTACATAAATGCGTTTTTTATATCTTACTTAGACGTTTATCAGCTATCAGAGTGCACGGTACAGACTCTTTGCACAATATACAGATTCGTCCGATTAAACCACTAGATTAATGATTCGCTAACATGAGGATTATCTATTCATAACATTGGAGATGCTTATTTAGGGTAAAATCATCTACCTATGAAGCGAACTCTAGACACGGTTGTCATCTCCGATGTTCATCTTGGAACGGTGGGTTGTCACGCCGTTGAACTCATTCAATATCTCAATTCTATTGATCCTAAACGTATCATTCTGAATGGAGACTTTATTGATATGTGGCAATTTAAAAAGTATTACTGGCCAGATGCCCACATGCATGTCATCAGGACCCTGATTACCATGATGACGAATGGAGTAGATATCTACTACTTAACAGGTAATCATGATGAAACACTCCGAAAAATATCTCGCATGCAGTTGGGGCCTCTTCATGTTAGAGATAAGCTTGTACTAGAATTAAATGGAGAAAAGGTCTGGTTTTTTCACGGAGATATTTTCGATGTTACCATGAAGTATTCCAAATGGCTGGCAAAGCTTGGTGGCCATGGGTATGAGCTATTGATTCTACTGAATCGATGGGTAAACAACATATCGGTGAGGCTTGGCTACGGAAAATTATCCTTGTTTAAAAAGATTAAAAATGGGGTTAAGACGGCGGTTAACTTTATTGATGATTTTGAAGTGACGGCCATGGAACTGGCCATTGAAGAGGGACATGACTACGTGGTTTGTGGGCATATTCATCAGCCTAAAATAAGGGGGTACGAAAATGAACAGGGCAGTGTCATTTATATGAATTCGGGTGATTGGGTTGAAAACTTAACCGCCTTAGAGTACGATGGCCAAGAGTGGGGTTTGTATAGGTATGAATTGGATGTACATCTGCACTCGAGAAGCAATATTATGCCTTTGGTTGCTTCGCACTCTGCTATTATCGATTCCAAAGTAGGTCACCTCCAAGCATGAGAATATTGTACGGCATTCAGGGCACGGGCCATGGTCATATAAGTAGAGCTCGAGTCATACTCCCTAGGTTGAAAGAAATAGCAGA
>JAYPDB010000011.1:21795-25239 GCA_038125045.1 Bacteroidota bacterium | reverse complement strand
TTTTTTATCGAAAAAAACACCAAGACCCAAGAAAATATCGATGCTATCCGAGGGTATACTACAACATTTTGCCCCATCCAATGCTGCCGTGGCATGCCATTATAAACGTTACGATACCTTTATTGAACCGCCTATAGTTCGGCGACAAATTCAGCATCTGAATCCATGTGTGCAGGATCATGTAACGGTGTATTTACCAGCGTTTAATTACCGTGAGCTCTTGCCTTATTTTCATGCGGTACCAGAAGTTTCTTGGCATGTATTTAGTGCCGAATGTGAACACCCTCATTGGAATAAAAACGTATGGATCAGACCGGTGGGTAACGAAAGTTTTTTAAAAAGCATTGAAGGTTGCTTGGGTATCGTTTCCGCAACTGGATTCGAAACCACCTCAGAATCCATGTATCTGGGTAAAAAGCTTTTCACCATACCCATTAGAAATCAATACGATCAACTGTGTAACGCCGCGGCGCTTGAAACCATGGGAGCTGTGGTAGCTTATACCGTAGATGATCGCTTTATAGGAAGTCTAAGGCATTGGGTGCGTGAAGCTCATGAAATGAGTCTAGAGGAAGTTTGCGATGAAGATGTACTCATTCGAAAAATAATTACCAAGGGCAAGGGTGCCATGCAAAGCCGAGAATACAGCTCAAAATCAGCCTAAATCTATACCGAAAATTTAGGGATAAATTGTTTCAAGGGCATACCTTTTTTGGCGGAATCTGTGGAGCCTTCATCTCTGCGTAACTCTATTTCATAGCTGATATAGGCTGGATTCATATATCGATACTGATAATATACCCGTTTGTTACCCAGGGTTTTGGAACATCGTTCTATACACATGAGGGCTGTCCCAACATCTACTCTTACATAGTTAGCAATTTCCTCATTAGCTGAAACTGCTTTGAAGGAATATGAACCAGCCGTTATAGGGATCTCATATTTTTCCTCTAGAATTTCATAAATGGTTTTGGATTCCAAGTCTTCATCAAATAATAGTTGGCCATAACTAGCGGGTAGCCAGGTTTGATCGTAAGCTACTACACGATCATTGGCAAAGCGCAACCTATCAAGTCTCATAAGTTGACTGGTAGGGGACAGGCCCAAACTTGAATTAATGGTAACCTCGGCTTTAGTCTTTTTAAAACTGATAATTTTTGAACTTGGCTCGTAACCTGCTTTACGTAAGTCCTCTGAGAAATCGGTGAGTTGGATGAGTGGTTGTTCATGTTTCCTAGCCATTACAAAAGCACCCAGCCCTTGTTTTCGATAGATTAGAGATTCATTCTCAAGAGTTTGAAGAGCACGTCGTACGGTAATTCGGCTTACATTGAAATATTCACATAAACGCTTTTCTGAGGGAAGTTTGTCACCTTCCTGAAAATAATCCTCTTTGATTTCCCTTCGAAGGTGAAAAGCAATTTGTTCGTGACGCGGTTTTGATTGTTCATCCATAGTTATGATCGAATATAGCATGTATTAAATGTAATAACATGTTGTTACAAGTGTACAGATATTTGTACTATGATACAAATACAAATTCTGGTTCAAGAGAATGACTTTAACCAGCTAACTAATCATTTAAAACTCGGTACATAACATGTTTTTTGAACAAATTTTTGAAGAAAAGTTAGCACAATATGCCTACGTAATAGGTTGTCAAAAGTCTGGAGAAGCCGTGGTGATTGATCCCATGAGAGATATTGATCGATACACAGCCCTTGCTTCAAAACACGGATTAACCATAGTGGCAGCGGCAGACACCCATATTCACGCCGATTATTTATCTGGATTACGTGAATTTGCGGAACGTGGTATTAAAGTATATGCATCCGATGAAGGGGATGCCCATTGGAAATACGAATGGTTGAAAAACAGCGAATATAATTACGAGCTGTTAACCGATAACGATACCTTCAAAATTGGAAACATCATTTTTAAAGCAGTCCATTCTCCTGGGCATACTCCCGAACATATTAGTTATTTGGTTTCGGATGGCGCAACCACTGAAGAGCCCATGGGTATTTGTTCCGGTGACTTTGTCTTTGTTGGTGATGTTGGTAGACCCGATCTTTTAGAATCTGCAGCGGGTATGGAAGGGGTTATGGAAGAGTCGGCCCGAGTACTCTATAAATCTCTCGATCGATTCAAAGATTTAGAATCCTATGTTCAAGTGTGGCCAGGCCATGGAGCGGGAAGTGCTTGCGGAAAAGCATTGGGTGCGGTTCCTGACTCAACCGTTGGGTACGAACTGCGTTTCAATAACTCTATCAAGGCCGCAATCACTGAGCAGGACTTTGTGAACTTTATCTTAGATGGTCAGCCAGAGCCCCCTCTTTATTTTGCCAGAATGAAACGAGATAATAAAATGGGTCCTAAAGTCCTTGGGGAACTTCCCAGCCCAACCCATTTATCAGTTGATGAATTCTTAACAGCGGTTCAATCCGATGATTCGGCGGTGGTGATCGATACTCGTGAACGAGAAGCCTTTATGAATAGTCATTTAAAAAACGCATTGTTTTCACCCGTTAACAAGGCATTTAATACCACTGTTGGTTCTTTTGTTACCGAAGATGAGAATATGTATCTCGTTATTGAGGAGTCAAAAGTACAAGAAGCGGTCGTTGACCTCATTCGTATTGGTCTTGACAACATAAAAGGATTTGTAACTCCAGAAGAACTATACTCAACATCAGGATTGGATGTAGTGACAACCCCAACCATCACGTTTGAAGAGTTCGATAACTATTACAATACGGGCGATTACCAAGTTTTGGATGTTCGTAAGGAGTCTGAGCATGCCTTAGGATCCATCAAAGGTGCACTCAATTTTGCTCATACTCGAATACTCGAGAATATGGCAAAAATACCTACCGAAAAGCCTCTTTTGGTTCATTGTCAGGCAGGAGGTCGTGCGGCCTATACTTCTGCTTTGATGCAGAAACATGGTCATGAGGTCGTATTGGTTGCCGATGCAGTTGAACCATATCTATCCAAAAATAACCTACTAATCGAAGACTAATCGATGATTTGGGCTTGGATTGGAGCATTACTTATTGGAATTTCTCTGGGCCTTTTAGGCTCAGGGGGTTCTATCCTAACCGTCCCAGTATTAATCTACTTGGTCGGTGAACCTGAAAAAGTTGCTATAGCTGAATCCTTAGGTATTGTGACCGCCATATCATTGGTTGGAGCGATTCCCTATGCTATTCGTAAGGAAGTAGACTGGAAGAGTGTCTTCTATTTTGGTATTCCTGGAATGGCCGGTACCTATGGAGGTGCTGCTTTATCCGCCTATCTAAGTGGGAGCATCCAATTAATGATCTTTGCTGTGGTCATGTTACTTGCTGCTGCCATGATGATTCGAAAGCCCAAGGAACTAAATACCAAGGAGACAACGGCGCCTATCTGGATGTTGATCTCCGAAGGCTTAGTAGTTGGTGT
>JAYPDB010000011.1:0-21695 GCA_038125045.1 Bacteroidota bacterium | reverse complement strand
CCCCAGCAGCAGTTAAAGCGTGGATTCGGATATTTTTTGATCCTAATGGGAGTGTACATTTTGTACGTAAACTTTACTTAAAATCGAAGATTCTTCCTTTCTACTACAAGAAGACCAGGAATTTACTAACTTAAGGGTACTCACAACTCAAAACCGAAGTACTCATGCAGTTAGAATCTACAGTTCGACAACTAGCCGCAGAAAGTAAAGTAAGTGAATCACTGTGCAAACACGTAGCAGCACTATCTGAAATACTTGAGCAGCTAAGCCTCGACAGAAATCATCCTGAACTCCTCGAATTTATTGGTCTAGCACCTATCCGCCTGAAAAAGGCATTAGACCAGGGACAAGTAGAGGAACTCACATCGTTCATTCAGGATTTGGGTCAACTATCATCCAAAGACCTCAAAGAATTTCTCCGCATTTATACGACTTATTTTCATTTGGTCAACTCCCTAGAGCAACATGAAATCAGTCTCATAAATCGAAAAAGAGAGTTCGCTGAAACCCCAGATACGCCTCGAAATGAGAGTATTTTAGAGGCGGTTCACGTGATGAAAAAACAGGGCTATAGTTTTGAAGAGGTGATGGATGTATTCAACCAGATGGATATTCAACCTACCATTACTGCCCATCCTACGGAAGCAAGACGAAGAAGTGTGCTCACTAAGCAGCATGAGATAAGTGAGATGGTTAGTAAGTTGGGAACCGATGAGTTAACCTCTGATGAAGAACGTCATCTTAGAAAAGAGATTCTGAATCAGCTTAAACTGCTACTTCTCACCGATGAAGTTCGAGCCGAGAGAATGTCGGTTGAAGATGAGGTTGAAAATGGGTTGTACTTCTTTACCCACACCATTTGGGATGCCATCCCAAGATTGTACAAAGATATACGACTTGCCTTAGAAACCTATTACCCCGTAGCCTATGAAAACTATGCGGGTGAACTACCCATTGTATTAAAATATCGTTCTTGGATAGGCAGTGACCGTGATGGCAATCCAAACGTGACCTCTTCAGTAACTTGGAAAACCTTAATTGAGCAAAGAAGGACCGTGCTTGAGGTCTATCTCAAAAAGCTTGATCATCTGCGACGTTATTTGAGTATTTCGTACAAAGAGACCAACATATCAACGGAACTTAAAGAGTCGTTGAAAAATGAGGAAATAGACAATCCTCTTTCAGAACTCTATGAGAGAAGATACCAGCGGGAGCCCTACAGGCGAAAAATTACTCACATGATGCAGAAAGTGAGTACGCAACTACAGGTATTGAATCAGGATAAAGGAGACATCTTAAAATTAGCCGAAGACTACACTCCCGAGAGTTTCATACACGATTTAGAGTTGATTCAAGCATCCTTGATGGCACACGGACTTCAGGGTATGGCAGAGCAAGGCCGTTTGCATGATTTGTTGATTTGTGCCAAAACCTTTGGATTCCATATGACGTCGTTGGATATCCGGCAGCACTCTCGACTGCACGAGGAAACCGTAACAGAGCTTTTGCGTTTCGCCGGCGCACATGAAGATTATGCAAGCCTTAGTGAAGCAGAAAAAAATACGCTACTCGATCGAGAATTAAAGAATCCCAGACCACTGTGTTCTAAAGGGTTTCAGCGTAGCGAAACCGCACAACGCGTGTTGGGTGTGTTTGAGGAAATTAGAGATATACTAAGCTTGGATGCCTCCATATTTGGGAGTTATATCATTTCAATGACTCATGGTGTAAGTGATATGCTAGAGGTACTTCTGATTGCTAAAGAAATGGATTTGTGGCGGATTGAGGAGGATGAAGTTGTGACTCCATTGGATGTGGTACCTCTTTTTGAAACCATCGAAGATCTCGAGCACTCCCGAAATTTAATGGCTCAAATGTTCGAAGACCCGCTGTTCAGAAAGCATCTAGCGGCCCGATATGATTTTCAAGAAATCATGCTTGGTTATAGTGATAGTAATAAGGATGGCGGATACTGGACCGCCAACTGGGCCCTAAATAAGGCTCAGTACGACCTTGGTATGGTATGCCGTTCTTATAAGATTGATTTTAGGCTTTTTCATGGTCGAGGAGGCACTGTAGGCCGTGGAGGAGGGCAGTCCAATAAGGCGATTATTGCTATGCCACCAGTAAGTAACAACGGCCGAATTCGATTTACCGAACAAGGAGAAGTTATTTCATTTCGATATTCTTTGGAGACCATAGCACATCGTCACTTAGAGCAATTAGTGAATGCGATGGCTCAGGTTATAATGGCTCAAAAAAATGCACCAGGGTATCTTTTTGGCAAAGATCGAGAATGGGACTTGATGCAAGAACTTTCTCAATACACCATGGAAGCCTATCGAGCGCTCATTGACCATCCCGGATTTTGGGTTTGGTACATGAAAACCACCCCCATTGAACACATAGGCAAATTACCCATAGCATCTCGGCCTGTGTCTAGAGGAGCCGGTGGAGGGCTTGATTTTGAAGGCCTTAGAGCCATCCCATGGGTGTTTGCTTGGACGCAAGTCCGATACAATGTGCCAGGTTGGTATGGAATTGGTGCCGGTTTAAAAAAATTATTCGAGCATAACGAGGATGCCGAAGAAATTGTAAAACGATGGTATAGGGAATGGGTATTCTTTCACACCGTATTAAACAACTCGCAACGTGAGCTAGCCAGAACGCATATTCCCAGTTCAGAACTTTATTTGAATCGGGTTGAAGAAGACACCTTCCATGATCTTATCCTTCAGGATTATGAATGGGCTACGCAATACATCACTAGGATTGCGGGGATGGAACAAATATTGGACCATAATCCCGTGATTCAGCGATCCATTCAATTTAGAAATCCATTCACCTATCCACTCAATGTTATTCAAACCGAACTCATCCAAAAGTGGGCGAACCGCCAACAAAAAGATGAAGAGGAATTAACCGAATTACTTTTCTTAAATATAAACAGCATTGCGGCCGCGATGCAGAGTACGGGATAAATCCTAATCACTAGGCAAGATGCTGGCTTTTAAGCATTTAAATGATTGGAATAAAATCGTACTTTATGGCATAGGCATCCTTTATTCTGGAAACTAACAATTTACCTCCTATGTCTGCATCCATAACTATTGAAAAGACCAAGGCATCCCGCATTGAACAGCTCGACAAAAATCACCTAGATTTTGGTCGAACCTTTACCGATCACATGTTTCAAATGCACTACGCCGGTGGAGCATGGCAAGAGGCAAAAATTATACCTTTTGGACCGATACAGATTACGCCAGCACTCAATGTGCTGCACTATGGTCAAGCAGTATTCGAAGGAATGAAGGCCTTTTATGTAGATGACAAAACCATCAACATCTTTCGCCCAGAGGCTCACCACGCTCGCTTCAACCGTTCATGTCGTCGAATGTGTATTCCCGAAACTTCGTATGATGTTTTTATTGAGGCTTTGGAAAATTTGTTGCGAATTGATTCTGAATGGATGCCTCAAAAAAAAGGAACAGCGCTGTATGTGCGTCCCTTTATAATTGCGAATGAAGACTATTTGGCAGCTAGAGTCTCTTCAACCTATGCCTACTACATCATCATGTCACCCGTAGGTGCCTACTATGCAGAAGGCTTTAATCCCGTCTCATTAACCACATCCCCAGAATTTGTTCGAGCTGTTCCGGGTGGTACGGGTGAAGCTAAGACCGCAGGAAATTATGCGGCAAGTTTCTTGCCTGCTCAGCAAGCTCACGCTAAGGGATATACACAAGTTCTTTGGTTAGACGCCCGTGAGCACAGTTATATTGAAGAGGTGGGTACGATGAATATTCATTTTGTGATCGACGATACGCTCATTACACCTGCCTTAAGTGGATCGGTATTATCCGGAATAACCAGAGACTCGGTACTTAAACTCGCCGAGCATTGGGGTTTAGATGTACAGGAACGTCGCATCACCATCGGTGAGATAATTGAAGCAGCCAAGTCGGGTCGGTTAACAGAAGCATTTGGTAGTGGCACAGCGGCTGTGATCAGCCCTGTTGGAACCATCGCGCATCAGGATGAAGAAGTGACCATTGGCAACGGTGCTATTGGCCCATTGGCGCAACGCTTTTTCGATGCCATTACAGGTATTCAATATGGTGAGTTAGCGGATCCTTTTCATTGGACGCATTCGGTTCACCTATAAGCTAAGGCTATGCAGATCCAGTCATTACTAGCCGTAATGCTAGGCGGAAGTTTAGGAGCATTAACCCGTTATTTATTAGGCTGGGGAGTTGCTCATTGGTTTAAAGCAAGTCATTTACCCATTGCAACCTTTGTGGTTAATATGTTGGGTTGTTTTTGTATTGGATTCCTTGCTGCTTTTTTTGAATCCAAGCAATGGGGATTAGAAAATCTTAGGTTGTTTATAATGGTTGGTTTTTTAGGAAGTTTCACCACCTTTTCTACCTACATATGGGAAAGCTCATGGTTATTTAAAACAGATCATGTGTTGGCGGCGATCATCAACCTGGGTACACAGGTGTTTTTGGGTTTATTTCTTGCAGCGGCAGGTTGGATAGTTTATTCCACAATTAAGCCCGGAGTGTAAGCCGATAGGGCTAATAACCGATTTCACGGTTCACCAAAAACTCGGGCGGTAAGCCCGAAGATATACGCTTATAGTTGCCTACAATAACGTTTGCAGCTTCTTCTGCTCGTGTTCTTGAGGCGATATGCGGGGTGATATAAAGGTGTTTACGATTCCAAAATGGATGATGTTCAGGTAGTGGTTCTATGCTGAAAACATCCAGATATGCCTCTGAGATGAGACCGGTATCCATGGCATATAGCAGGTCTTCTTCCACCAGATGTTGACCTCTTCCTACGTTGATGATACTAGCGGGTTGAATAAGTTTTTTAAACAATTTCAGGTCTAAAATCCCATCGGTAGTAGGTGTTAAGGGTAATAGACAAATGAGGATTTGAACGCGGCTTAAAAACGTATCTAGATCCTTTTCATCATAACAATGAACCCCCGGGATCTCTTTTTGATGCAGCGACCATCCAAATACCTGATGTCCCCGTGCTGCTAGCTCTTGTGATAACATAGACCCGAGTGCTCCCAACCCCATTATTCCTATGGGGGTACTCGATACCTCTATTTTCTCTAGTGGTTTCCATGTAATAGACCTTTGTTGTTGGCTATATGCATGTGCCCTAAATTCAATTTGTTTCAGTGTCCATTGTACATAGGACAGCATATCCTTTGCCAAGGAGGGAAGCACCAGTCTACTAATGGGTAGATGAGTTGGGATGGTGGTATCCATCAACAAATCTGAGACACCGGCCCCATAGGATTGTATGAGTTGAAGATTAGGAAGACGCTCAAGGGTATGGGGTGGAATTTTCCAACAAACCGCCATACGAACCGATGATGTATTCTCTAATCGTGGCCAGACTTGAACATCTATAGAGGGGTCTAGCTTCAAGATATGTTCTTGTAATTCTCGGAAGTCTCGATTCTTTGATATGAGTGCAATAGACATGAACGAATATAAGCCGATAATGGAAAAATTTTGTGGAAAACTTGTGCACATATTCAGTTTTTCAACCGCTATATTAGCAGGATAACTGAAAGCTTATGTATTTAATATTCGATACCGAAACCACGGGTTTACCCCGTGATTATAGTGCGCCAATCACACAGTTAGATAACTGGCCCCGATTGGTTCAACTCGCGTGGCAACTCCATGATCATACCGGAAAACTTATTTCCAGTGGAAACTACATTGTTCGTCCCGAAGGATTTACCATTCCATTTAATTCGGAACAAATTCATGGAATTTCTACAGAGAGAGCGTTAAAAGAAGGGAGTGAACTCAAAGAGGTGTTGGAGATTTTCCGAAAGGATATGGATCGAGCCCATTTTCTTGTAGGGCATAATGTATCCTTCGATGAACGTGTAATGGGCGCTGAGTATTTACGAAACCGTATACCCTCGGCCATCATGGATAAGGCTAAGATTGATACGAAGGATGAGGGAACGCAATTTTGTGCCATCCCAGGTCCTAGAGGATTTAAGTGGCCTACCTTAGGTGAGTTGCATCATGCACTTTTCGATAAAGGTTTTGAAGATGCCCACGATGCTGCCGCCGATGTGGAGGCGACGGCGCGTTGTTTTCTCGAATTGGTTCGTATTGGGGAGGCAAAATTCTCATTTCCACTGCAAGCTAAACTTTACGAGCCACCACAGAATTACCTAAAAAGAGAGCATTACATCGATTTGGTTTCTCCTGATCGAATCAAAACTTCACCAAATGCCCAAGAACAAACAGACCCTTTAGTAGAAAACAATTCAGATGTCGTAGATTCCCCTAACGACTCAAAAAAAAAATCCGAACAATGGACCGAAGCTGAAGACATAGTTTTCAGTCATCTTCATTGCCATTCAAAATATTCGGTCCTGCGTTCAACGGCTGGTATTAAAGATTTGGTAAGTAAAGCTGCTGAATGGGGTATGCCAGCGGTAGCACTAACGGATTTGGGTAATATGTTTGGAGCCTTTGCCTTTGTCTCCGAAGCTCATAGACAAGGGATAAAACCCATAGTTGGCTGTGAATTATACTTGGTTGAAGACCACTCAAAAAAGAAATTTACTCGTGAACATCGCGATATGCGTTGGCAAGTACCCTTACTGGCTAAGAATCAAAATGGGTTTAAAAACCTTTCCAAGATTTGTTCCTTAGGGTACACAAAAGGCTATTATTACAAATATCCTCGTGTTGATAAGTCCATCATTCAAGAGTTTTCTACGGATATCATTGCTCTTAGTGGAGGCACCAGAGGGCTGCTTGGGGAATTGATTCTGAATAAAGGAGTTGAAGTAGCAGAACAAGAAATCACATGGTGGATAGAGACCTTTGGCGAGGATTATTATCTAGAACTCATAGATCATGGTTTACCTGAAGAGCAGCGTGTGAATGAGGTGTTTTTGGACTTTTCCAAGAAGTACGGAGTGCCTGTGGTAGCTACAAATAATTGTTTCTATATGGAGAAAGAAGACGCTGATGCGCATGATGCCCTCATTTGTATTGATGATGGGACTTTGAAAAGTACTCCAATAGGCAAAGGTAGAGATTTTCGATATGGGTTCCCGAATCATGAGTTCTATTTCAAGTCACAGGAAGAGATGAGGGCCCTTTTTTCTGAAACACCTGAGGCCATTCTGGGAACGGATACCATTGTCAAGAAAATAGAGCCTATAGTACTAGAACGCGATGTTATTCTTCCCAAATTTGTCATACCCGATTCCTTTGAAGATGAGGATGACTATTTAAAGCATTTAACCTTAGAAGGGGCTAAGCAAAAGTATCCTGTTGTCACCGAAGCCATACAGGAACGAATTGATTTAGAGCTCGGAATTATAAAGGATATGGGCTTTCCTGGTTATTTCTTGATTGTCCAGGATTTTATTGCTGCTGCAAAGGAAATGGGAGTATATGTAGGGCCTGGCCGAGGTTCTGCAGCCGGTTCGGTAGTCGCCTATGCAACGGGTATTACCAACATAGACCCGTTGAGTTATGATTTGCTATTCGAACGATTTTTGAATCCTGAGCGGGTAAGTATGCCCGATATTGATATTGATTTTGATGATGAAGGCAGACAGAAGGTCATAGATTATGTGGTAAATAAATATGGATCTGATCAGGTAGCTCACATCATTACCTTTGGATCGATGGCTGCCAGGTCTTCGGTACGTGATGTGGCTAGGGTATTGGATTTACCCTTGGCAGATGCAGATCGAATTGCCAAGCTGGTTCCCGAACGGCCCGGAACCAGCTTGGATGATGCCTTTTCAGAGGTAAAAGAACTCAGAGAGATTCGAGATGGAGAAGGACTCGAAGCCGAAACCTTGAGGATGGCAAAAATTTTAGAGGGCTCCGTACGCAACACGGGTCTTCATGCAGCTGGAATTATCATTGCTCCTGATAATCTTACCGAGTACATACCAGTGAGTACTGCTAAGGATGCTGATTTACAAGTAACGCAATTCGATGGTGGAGTAATCGAGTCGGCTGGAATGTTGAAAATGGACTTTCTAGGACTTAAAACACTTTCCATACTCAAAACGGCCATACAGTTTGTTCAAGAAAATCATAATAAAACCTATCACTTAGATGACATCCCACTAGATGATACCCGAACCTTTGAGCTATACCAGAAAGGGGGTACCTTGGGTACCTTCCAGTTCGAGAGTGAAGGAATGCGGAAGTATCTAAAGGAATTAAAGCCAACAAGTATAGATGATCTTATTGCGATGAATGCATTGTACAGACCCGGCCCCATGCAGTTCATCCCGAATTATATTGAACGAAAACATGGGCGTGAGGTTGTAGAGTACGATCATGAGGATTTAATTCCTTTACTGGAATCTACCTTTGGAATCATGATCTATCAGGAACAGATCATGAAAGTGGCGCAGCAAATGGGGGGGTATACACTTGGTGAAGCCGATGTGTTACGTCGTATCATGGGTAAAAAGAAAGCTGATTTACTACCTCCTGAAGAGGAAAAGTTCGTGCGGCAGTCTGTTGAGCGAGGATATGATGAAAAGGTAGCGAAACAAGTATTCGATAAGATGGCGATGTTTGCTGGTTATGGGTTTAACAAATCCCACTCGGCTGCCTACTCGGTTGTTGCTTATCATACCATGTATTTCAAAGCAAACTACACACCCGAATATATGGCGGCTGTACTTAGCCACAATATGAATGACATCAAAAAAATCGCAAGTTTTATTGATGAGTGTCAGCAGTTAGGTATTCCAGTAGATCCACCAAACATCAATACCTCAAGGGGCACTTTTGTTGCGCATGATGCTCGTGTTCAGTACGGTATGTCGGCCATCAAAGGAGTAGGAGAACATGCGATCGCTCACATCGTTGAGCAACGAGAGGAAGGAGGTAATTTTACGTCTATTTTTGATTTTGCGTCGCGAGTAGATCCACGAATATGTAACCGAAGAACCTTAGAGAGTTTAATTCAAGCCGGCGCTTTTGACACTATTTCACCAAAGCGGTCTCAATTGTTTCATGGGGTTGAAGATATACTTTCCTATGCGAATCGCAAGCAAGAGGAAAAGAGATTAAACCAAGTGAATTTATTTGGGGGTTCTGGAGGATCTGGTATGTTGCAAGAACCTAAACTTCCCGAGGTTTCCGAGTGGACTTCCATGGAGCGATTAAATAGAGAACGGGAACTTATTGGATTTTATCTAAGTGGGCATCCTCTTGAAAAGTATAAAGAGGATATTCAGTTATTTTCTACCCACAATCTCTCTTCTGAATGCATGGATGGTTTGTCCCATGATTCGGAAATGAATCTCATTGGAATCATTACTTCAAAACGAGTGGCAACCGATCGAAAAGGTCGCCCGATTGCATTTTTGATGATCGAGGATTTACACTCTAGTTTAGAGGTTGCTGTGTTTAGTACTCAATTTGATCATTATGCTGCATTACTTGAAGTCGATAATGTAGTTTGGATGAAAGGAAGATTTAATAAACGTGATCGTGGAAATTCGGTGGTTGTTCATGCCGTTGAACGGGTTGAAAATTTACGAGAAAAGTACCAGGAAAAATTACGACTCTCTATTCGACTACAAACACAGGATCTAACCACAAAGTCCATTGATAGATTGGTTGAATTATTGAGTTTGCATCAAGGAAAAACCTATGTGAAAGCACAGGTCGAGAGTTTAGAAATGGATCGACCAGTAGCCATGAACATCCGTAAATTTGTGGTAGAACCTTCTCCCAATTTAATGAGCGAATTGCGTAAATTACTAGGAAGTGAAAACGTTAAACTACAGCTTCAAAAGGGCAGTTAGTGGAAACGAATAGAGCTCATCAGATGTATTGTATGTACCTATAAAACAAATGGAAAATTATGTCTAAAACTGTTGAAATAACCGATGCTAATTTTGAACAAGAAGTTCTTCAATCCGAAACACCCGTACTCATAGATTTTTGGGCAGAATGGTGTGGACCATGTCGCATGATAGGACCCGTTGTTGAAGAAATGGCCTCTGAATATGCAGGGAAAGCAAAAATTGGAAAGGTTAATGTGGATGTGAATCCAGAGGTTTCCATCAAGTATGGCATTAGAAGCATTCCAGCACTCCTTATTTTTAAGAATGGTGAAGTGGTGGATCAAATAGTTGGTGCTGTACCAAAAACGCATCTTACTAAGCAATTAGACGCGCACATATAAGTTATTTCTAAGCCGATTCCATTGGGGGTCGGCTTAGTATCCGATTCCTGTTTTCTACTATTCTAGCCTAGAGGCTAAATTCTATTCGTAAACATTTGCTGGCTTCATCCCAGCCAATGGAAGAGGTATAATGCTTCATGAGAAACCAACCCCTACCATGGTCTCTTAACATAAATTCCTCTTCGACAGGATTTTCTAGGCTCTTAGGGTCAAACCCTTTCCCCTCGTCTGAGATTTCAAAGATCCAAAGCCTCTCGCTAACCTTAGCTTTGAGCGTTACATATTTATTGGGATCCAACTCATTCCCATGCTCAATACCATTGGTTATCGCTTCACTCAATACCAGCATGATCTCGTACTGTTTCGTATCATCTAAAGCAGTAAACCCCTCTATACTTTGAAGCTTTACTTCAAGTGAGTCTAATTCTTCAAACTTAGATTGAAATTGAAAGTTGTATGACTGCAAATCGCTTTCTGATTATACTGGATAACGGTATGTATCCAAATTGTTAAGAATCGGTTGATATCGACTCAAAGAATTGAGTTCTTCCTCGCGTTTTATTATTGTAAGATATTACAAATTGATCAAATAATTGGTTCTGTTTTGCATTCTCCATGAAAGGAAGTTTTACCATTAACCAAATGAATGCAATATGAACGCCAACGTGTTAGTTCTTAATCAAGATTATCAACCACTCAGCATTTGCTCTGTGCAGCGATCAATGAAGTTGCTTTTTTTAGAAAAAGCCGAACTTTTGCATGATGATCCCCAACGAGAGCTGAATACCACCAAAAGAAGTTTTCAGTTTCCTTCGGTCATTCGACTTAGAAGTTACATTCGTATCCCCTATACCAAAGTTGTGCTATCAAGGAGAAATGTACTTCGAAGAGATCAATTTATATGTCAATATTGTGGTAAAAAGTCCGATCAAACGATTGATCATGTGTTACCAAAAAGTCGAGGGGGTAAAGATACCTGGGAAAATCTAACCACAGCTTGTGAAAAGTGTAATGTAAAAAAAGGGAATCGAACTCCAGAAGAGGCAAATATGTCTCTTACGACCAAGCCCTATCGGCCTGTACCGATTACTTTTTTTCGGGATTATAATGGGCGTGTACAAGACCCTTGGAAACCCTATTTGTACATGGTGTGATTTCCTTTATCATTGTTGGTGTTTTGAGTCTTATTGGGTGCTTTTTTATTTGTATATTTAGGGTTCAGCTAATAGCAAACCAATAAAAAAATATGAGTTCAAAAGGAAGGGTCTTAGTTGCCATGAGCGGTGGGGTAGACTCATCAGTGGCCGCAGTTATGCTGCGTGAGCAAGGCTATGAAGTTATTGGAATTACCATGAAAACCTGGGACTACCACAGAAGTGGTGGGAATAGTGGTAAAGAGACGGGCTGTTGTACAGTGGAAAGCATGAATGATGCTCGCCATATTGCTGTAAACCATGGATTCAAGCATTTTATTGTCGATATAAGAGAGGAGTTTGGAGATTGGGTAATTGACCGATTTGTAGAAGATTATTTAGATGGCCGAACACCCAATCCCTGTGTATTATGCAATACTCATATTAAGTGGGCAGCGTTATTGAAAAGAGCCGATAATTTGGGTTGTGATTTTATTGCTACCGGTCATTATGCAAAAGTCAGAGAAGAGAATGGTCGCTTTGTTATATCTCGAGGACTGGATAGGTCTAAAGATCAATCCTATGCTCTTTGGGGAGTTCAACAAAAGCATTTGGCTAGAACGATTTTTCCTTTGGGCTCTTATTCTAAAAAGGAAATCCGACAGATTGCAGAAGATCATGGTCTATTGAATGTTGCGAACAAACCTGATTCCTATGAAATTTGTTTCGTACCCGATGATGATTACCGTCGTTTCTTAAAAGAACGGGTTCAAGGTTTGGAAGAAAGTGTAAAAGGTGGAAATTTTGTAGATAAAGAAGGAAATATTCTAGGTCAACATGAAGGTTATCCTTTCTACACCATAGGTCAGAGAAGAGGACTCAATATTCCTATGGGGAAACCCGTGTATGTTACCCATATTGATCCCCACACCAATACCATTACTATTGGGGAGAAAGAAGATCTTATGGAAACGACCCTTATCGCTAAAGAACTGAATTTTGTGAAATATGACAAAGTACCCAACGCAGAGATGGAGATTACGGGTGCTATTAGATACAATGATTCTGGAGCACATGGGATTATGACTCAACTTGGGGAAGATGAGCTTAAGGTACAATTCCCCGCTGGTAGAGAAGCTATAACACCAGGTCAAGCCATTGTATGTTATGAGGGAGATGATATTGTTGCTGGTGGTTGGATTAAAAAAGTGAATGTAGCATTGCAACATGAAATGGATTCACTCGTTTAAATCATATAACCTGATTTAGATAACGTATCTTTTACAATACTTTAACAAATACTACTTATGAGACGATTTCAGACCTTACTCAATCTTTCCGCTTCTTTTGTCCTATTATTGGTGATCAGCATATCCAATCAACGTGTTCATGCACAATTTAATGGGGTCATTGATATGCATTTATATAGTATAAACGACCAAGAAGTTACCGATACCAGTTTGGTACAGATGTTTGTGACGAATGATCGTATTCTGATAAAAGGAGCAGAAGATCAGCGATTGAAAAGTGGTTCGTATGAGGCAAGCGGTCTTTTAATACGTCAGGATCAAAAAGATTTCGTTTTAATGATGGGTAAAAATCAAGCGCTTCAACTCACAAAGTCAGAAATTGAAGGCTTTTTTAGTATGATATCTACGGTATTTGGAATTGAACAACCTAGTGCAGCTGAAATGGAAGAAAACAAAACCAAGATAGAGGTTACGGGTCGTGTGGATAAGATTAAAGGCTATACCTCAAAAGAAATTCGAATTACTGAAGCCGATGATGACGGTTACTTGTCGGTTTGGACCACATCTAAGTTAGATATGAATTGGGGCTTATTAGCAGAGCCTTGGTTAAACAGTCCCGAGTGGTTGCGTGATGCCACCGATCGTTTGACTCTTGAATTTCAAACCAACAGCATTCCGGTACTAATTACTTGGACGACAAATGATGGAAATACAACAACCATTTATGAACTCATGAGAGCCGAAAAAAGTGCCATTGCAAAGGCCATGGTAGAACTTCCTAGCAACTACCAATTACTGGGGTTTAGTGATTGGATTATGCTACAGATGATGCAGCAGTACTAAGCTTTACACTTCTCTTAGAACATCTTCTAAGTCAGATATCCGCAACAGAGGCTCATCACAAGAATATTCTGAACAACGATATAAGCGTGTTCTTTCCATCTCCTTAACATATGGAGTCAAATGTGGATTCAATTCGATAAGCTCATAGGCATTATCTGTAGTGAGTTCATGCATGATGGAGAAAGGGGAAAAATGGTTTTTCAACAGGCTTTTGAATTCATCAGCAAGATTGGATGCCGTTTCGTATTTACCTCTTACCAAAACCCACTGTGTAGGGGAGTAGTAATGTTGTTGTACACTCATCATACCAACTGTAATACTTGCACCATTGGTGATCCATTCTTGAGAGAAGGCACCCCCAATGTTATGAGCATAATCGGCCCATTTTGTATTCCCAGTCAGCAGATATAACTGCATTAGAGTAAAAGCAAAACAGGAATTTGAAGAAGGAATGGCTCCATCATATATGGTTTTTTGAGGCCCAAAAACATGACTATCCAAATAGTTTGATTGGATGATGCCTCCTTGGTCGGAGTCCCAGAAAGTTGTCACTATTTGATCTGCTAAGGCGATGGCTTTTTTTAGATATTTAGGTTTTTGTGTAGCATGATATAACGCAAGCTTAGCCCATAGTAGAAATACATAATCTTCTGCAAAGCCACTAATTCTACTTGCGCCTTCTTTGTAAACGTGCATGAGCTGTAGTGGATACTCATTAGTAGAGTCTTGCCCGTAGAAATGTTTTTCTATGAAATCGTCCAATTCAAAGCATAATTTCAGTAGATCATCATCCTTAAAAATGCGAGCAGCTGTTGAAAAAGCAACAAGTAAGAGGGCATTCCAGTCGCATAGTATTTTATCGTCACAAATGGGTGCTATTCTCTTTGATCTTATATCGAACAATTTGTCTCGAATACCTAACCAGATTGTTTGTTCCTGTTGGTTTAAGGGTTCTTTTAGGTGTAAAATAGTTCGTCCAGTTGATTGCCCAGTAGCCTCATCAACCATATTTCCTTCCTCACTTAGGTGGCATCGTTCACAAAGAAATTCAAATTCATATGTGCACAATTCATTTGATTCTTTTAATGCATTCAATTCATGATAGGTCCAGGTGTAATATCTTCCTTCCTCACCTTCCGAATCGGCATCTTCGGCACTAAAGTACCCCCCCTCAGCAGATTTCATTCGAGAGACTAAGTATTCGACAATTTCGTAGCAGGTTTGCTTATAAAGACCATCTTTTGTTATGTGCCATGCTTCAACATAGGCGATTAGCATCAGTGCTTGGTCGTAAAGCATCTTTTCAAAGTGCGGAAGTAGCCATTCGGTATCGGTAGAGTAACGGTGAAAGCCATACCCAACATGATCCCAAAGTCCACTCAAGCGCATTTTAGTTAAGGTAGTATCGGCCATGTCTAAGGCGCGTTTATTTGGGTCGTGTGTCCATTCTCTAAACAGAAACATGAGATTATGTGGAGAAGGAAATTTTGGGGCACCGCCGAAGCCCCCATTCAACCCGTCAAAATTCTTCTCAAAATACATATAGGCATGTTCTAAGGCAGCTTTGTCAGGATATTTCCCAAGTTCATGGTGTGAATAGCTTTGATATCCCTGTTCAATCTGATGAACGGCTTTTTGGATTTTGGAGGGTTCGTGGTTCCACATACCAGTAATGCCACGTAGTAATTGTGGGAGCCCTAAACGTCCAAATCGCGCCTGTTTTGGGATGTATGTGGCTGCATAAAACGCCTCTTTCTCTGGGGTCATTACTATGGTTAGAGGCCAGCCACCATGTCCAGTAAGCATTTGGCAAACCGGCATGTACATATGGTCGATATCTGGGCGTTCTTCACGATCAACTTTAATGCTAATGAAATGCTCGTTGAGATAGGCAGCGATGTCATCATCTTCAAAACTTTCTTTCTCCATTACATGACACCAATGACAGGTGGCGTATCCTATGGATAAGAAAATAGGCTTTGATTCTTGTTTTGCGCGTTCAAAGGCCTCCTCGGACCAAGGAAACCAATCAACCGGATTATCTTTGTGTTGAAGTAAATAGGGGCTTAATTCTTTAGCCAGTCGATTAGCCATTTAAGTTTTTTTTCGTTCGAAAGAGCATGGGTAGCAGCTATGTGAACCCTTGAAGTTGAAGAAGCTATAGGAGTGGGAACAGGACATGAATATTGAGAAGCGTTTTGATGCCTAATAGGTTATCTTTAGTAACATTAATACTTATTTAAAATAATAAAACAATTCATCTATGTCTGTCGAAAGAACATTAACCATATTAAAACCGGATTGCGTCCGTAAAGGATTGATCGGTGAAGTAACCAAGCGTATTCAAGAAGCTGGATTCCGTATTGTAGCGATGAAAATGATGCACCTTAGCTCTACCACAGCAGGGGGGTTTTATGATGTTCATAGAGAACGCCCATTTTTTGGTGAACTATGTGACTTTATGAGTAGTGGTCCATGTGTACCCATGGTATTGGAAAAGGAAAATGCCGTTGCCGATTTCCGAACATTTATCGGAGCGACTAATCCTGCAGAAGCCGATGCCGGGACCATTCGTGCCGATTTTGCCGATAGTGTTGGGGAGAACATCATCCATGGGTCCGATTCGGTGGAAAATGGAAAAATCGAATCCAACTATTTCTTCGCTGAGTCTGAAATCGTTGCCAATAAGGGATAATTCAGACTACGGTGACTATGATGCCTATCCGACCGTACAGAGTACTTTTAGTATTCGTTTTTGTACTTGTGAACTTGGTGTGTACAACGCCAAAGGACTCAGTGACAGAACCTCACGTACGGGTCGGAGCTGAGCAATTACTAGAAGATCATGCTCATGAATTACTCACTCGGAATGTAGGATTAATCATGAATCCTACGGCCCGAGTGAACGGTGTCCATGTGTTGGATACTTTGTTACAATTAGGAGTCCCAGTTAACGCGTTATTTGCAGCGGAGCATGGCTTTCGTGGCGACCAGGGCGCCGGCGAAGTCATTATAGATGGGGTCGATCAGTCTACTGGATTACCGGTGTATTCCTTATATGGCTCGACTAAAAAGCCAAGCCCTGAAATGCTCGAGGGGATTGATCTGCTTATTTTTGATATGCAGGATGTTGGTGCCCGTTTCTATACCTATAACGCTACCATGAAATACGTTATAGAAGCCGCCGCAGATGCCGACATTGAGCTTTGGATTTTGGATCGACCCAATCCATTGGGTGGTGATTATGTTGCGGGTTGGATTCTGGAAGAAGAGTATGAATCATTTGTGGGTATGTATCCCATACCTATTGCCCATGGGTTAACACTTGGAGAGCTTGCATTGATGGCCATTGGAGAGGGTTGGCTAGACACGGATCACCATCCAAAATTAAAGGTAATCCCTATAGAAGGTTGGCAGCGCTCTATGAAATGGAATAAAACTGGATTGGAATGGATTCCTCCATCGCCTAATCTTCCCACCTTTGCCCATGCGTATGCCTATATTGGAACCTGTTTTATAGAAGGTACCTCACTTTCTGAAGGCAGAGGTACCCCCGATCCTTTTTTAACTTTGGGAGGGATATCTACTGATTTTGGAATAGACACACCGGGAATACTAACCGACTGGAATTCCAGTGGGCTAAACCTGGATATTGTCACATTCACCCCGGAATCCATTCCAGGAAAAGCAATCAAACCCAAAGGGTTGGGAGAACTTCATACAGGCATTCACATCACCAACCCTTTAGAATTAGAAGATCCACTAAGTGTTGGTTTACGTCTTATGCAATGGTTAATGGAACATTCCGAACAGGCTCGTTACAAGGACTATCTATACTTGCTTGCAGGAACGGATGATATTGATCAGCTTAAGGAGCAAGATTTCTCGCCAGCCATACAAAACGTATCCATTGATTGGGGTTTACGGTTAAATCAGTTTGTAGAGAAACGAAAAAGCTATCTACTTTACTAACCGAAAGTAGTGTATGAATACGGCCAAATTAGGGGTAGTTGCGGGCCCAAATAGGAAATCGATTCGTATTAAAAAAAGCCTAAAGTCGTATTAAACGTTTAAGCGACGTTTAAATTCATAAGAAACCAATGCGGCGCTCACAGAAGCATTCAAGGATTCTACATTGTGATTCATGGGGATGGAAATCTGTTGATCCAAAAGTTTCCTAACTTTTTTATCCAGGCCACCTCCTTCAGCGCCAATTACAAAGGCAACAGGTCCCTTCCAATCGGCTTCCCAAAGACTCGAAGAGGCACTACTGTCGAGTCCAACTAAGGAAAAACCAGCTAATTTTACGTCCTTCATACCCTGCTCGGTGTTATGAACACGAATGATGGGAATAATACCAGCTGTACCTGCGGAGACTTTATAAACGGTAGCGTTTACGGGTACCTGTTGCTGAGCAGGTATAATGATGGCTTCAATACCTGCTGCCGTAGCTGAACGAATGATGGCCCCTAAATTGTGAGGATCTTCCATACCATCCAAAATTAACACCGCAGTAGATTCCGTTAAGGTAACCTCTTGGACCCAATCAAAAAAAGGGGTGTAGGATACCGGGCTTATTTGTGCGATAAACCCCTGATGATTGCCTCGGCTACTCAATCGCTCAAGTTTTTGTGAAGGCACCATGCTAACTGGAATCAAATGTTCTTCACAAAGCGCTTTTATTTCAGAATACCGATTACTTTGTAAACTGTTGAGCAAAAACACCTTAGATACTTTTGAAGGAGTTCGTTCCAAGAGTTCATGGATGGCATGCTTGCCGAAGATATAGAGGCTGTTTTTTTCCAAATTTTGTAATAGTAATTATGTAATAATATATGCTTTTTTTACATTGGTATAATAGTTAGATATTGTTAGCAAACGTCAGTAAAGAGAAGTGTCAGAATGTCGAACAGTAAGTCGTACTTAACAAACGATCAACCATCGTTACGAGTAACTAAGAGGCCTAATGGTCGATCCGAAAGTATTCTAGCTCGTATTGTAAATCAATTTCAGATTCATGGTAGTCTGGGACTTATAGGCGCCATATTTCAAATTGTTCTAGGGACATTGGTCGTCTCGTTAGCGCTATTACAAGCCATTCAACCCATTTGGTTGGCAGGACTGCTTACTGTTCTTGGTAGTCTGTCCATTTTGTTAGGTATCTACACAACATACACCTCAGTATCTCGTAGTACACAGGCAAAACAACTTATTGATCAGGCTATTGAACGGGTAATACAAGAGAAAAACTAGGCACAGCTAACATGCTACGATATGTGCATTTTACCTTATGGGTCATGGTATTATGTGGCTTTTTAAGTTGCAATAACCGTAACTCAATTGATGAATTTAGAGCAAAAGCTCACAATTCCTTATCAACGACTTTAGCTACTGAAATGAAAAGTTCATTAGGACTTATAAAATCTCCCATAGATAATGGAGATGCCCTATTTGTAATAGCCCATAGAGGGGTAAGTGGAACTTTTCCTGAAAACACCTTACGAGCATTTGAAGAGGCCATCAAAGTGAAGGCTGAAATGGTAGAGCTAGATGTATCCATTTCTAAGGACGGTGTTCCTGTGGTTATCCACGATAGAACGGTTGATCGCACCACCGAATACATTGGTGAGGTTCAAAGCTTTACACTTGCAGAATTAAAAGCTATGGAAGTAGGAGGCTGGTTTTCCGAAGAATACCGTGGGGAGCCGTTTCCAACCCTGCGTGAAGCACTTGAGCTAATGAAGGGTAAAATCGCAGTGAATATAGAAATTAAGACCGAAGCCGTTCAGGATGCATGGCAAGGTGGTATTGTTGATAAAACAGTACAAATTGTAAAAGAGCTCGAAATGGCTGAGCAGGTAATCTATTCAAGTTTTGATTACAGGGTAATGGAACATCTCGAAATCATTGATTCTTCAATAGTTAAGGCTCTGTTGTATGAAGCTAGTCAATCCAATGGACTCACACCATCGGAATTGGTTCAGAAATACCGTGTAGATGCATTTAATTGCAGTTGTAGGCAACTAAGCGATGCTTGGATTCAAGATTTAAATGAACATGGTATACCGTACATGGTGTACACGGTTAATGAGGAACCGCTCATGAAGGAACTCATCGATAAAGGTGTCCGTGGGATTTTTACGGATTACCCGAGAAGACTTTTAGAAATTGTGGAAAACTTGTGAATAAATAATGCAAATTAAGCGGGTTCCTAAATTGACCAACAGATGGTTAAACCCTATCTTTCCGCAACCCGCAATCTCACAACACCATACATGTCTACCAAATATATCTTTGTTACTGGGGGAGTAACATCGTCTTTGGGAAAAGGAATTATCTGTGCCTCACTTGGACGTCTTCTCGTAGCCAGAGGCCTCAAAGTCACCATTCAAAAGTTGGATCCTTATATCAATGTTGATCCAGGAACGATGAATCCTTATGAACATGGAGAAGTCTTTGTGACGGATGATGGTGCCGAAACGGATTTGGATTTAGGTCACTACGAACGATTTCTAGACATTCGGACCTCTCAAACGAATAATGTTACTACCGGTCGAGTTTATTTTGATGTTATCAATAAAGAGCGTAAAGGAGCGTACTTAGGTAAAACTGTTCAAGTAATTCCCCATATAACCGACGAAATCCAGTCTCATGTTCTTAAACTAGGTCAATCGGGTAACTATGATGTTGTTATCGTAGAAATTGGGGGTACGGTTGGAGATATTGAAAGCTTACCCTATATCGAGGCTGTTCGTCAACTCAGATACAATGTGGGACGTAGTAATACCTTATCTATACACTTAACACTGGTCCCTTATCTTTCTGCAGCCGGAGAGCTTAAAACAAAACCTACCCAGCACTCGGTAAAAACATTACTGGAAAGTGGCCTTCAACCCGATATTTTGGTATGCCGAACCGAACATCCTTTGGACGATTCGATCCGAGGAAAAGTAGCTCGTTTTTGTAATGTGGACAGGGAAGATGTGATCGAATCAATTGATGCCCGAAGTATTTATGAAGTTCCCTTACTTATGCAAAAAGAAGGTTTGGATACCCGTGTAATCGAAAAGTTACAATTGAGTACTCAAGCTCCCGATTTAACAGATTGGACCTCTTTTGTGGATGTGGTTTGTAATCCCGAGCATCAGGTTAACATTGCCTTAGTGGGCAAGTATGTAGAGCATCATGATTCCTATAAATCGATTGTTGAGGCTTTTGTACACGCTGGAGCAAAAAATAATGCAAAAGTCTCTATTCGTTGGGTTCAATCCGATAACTTGACGGCAGAAAATGTAGCTCAGGCTCTCGAAGGGGTAGATGGCATCCTAGTGGCGCCTGGATTTGGTGGGCGTGGAATCGAAGGTAAACTATCGGCCGTTCGCTATGCTCGAGAACAACAGATTCCGTTTTTTGGCATCTGCTTAGGTATGCAATGCGCGGTGATTGAGTACGCTCGAAATGTTTGTGGGTTAACAAATGCCAACTCTACAGAGTTTGATGAGTCAACCGATCACCCCATTATTGATATTATGTACGATCAAAAAGATATCGAGAATATGGGGGGTACCATGCGATTGGGCAAGTACGAATGTTCGGTTCAACCCGGTACCAAAGCGTTTGAAGCCTATCAAAGTTCAGAGGTGGAAGAGCGACATCGTCACCGTTATGAGGTAAATAACGATTTGAGAACGATTCTAAGTGATCACGGATTAATCTTTAGTGGAATTAATCCTGGCCGTGACCTTGTGGAAATGGTTGAAATCCCACATCACCCTTGGTTTGTTGGGGTACAATTTCACCCAGAGCTCAGAAGTACGGTTCACAATCCACAGCCATTGTTTGTAGCCTTTGTCAAAGCCTCTCTTGCGAATGCGAGTACGGGGTCGTAAGCCTCTTTAAGTCGAGGAATCATTCGCTCTAGCCTATGGATCTACAATCTGAGGAGCATCGTTTTCATCATCAGCTTCGCATTCGTGCATGCGGTGTACTGCGGCAGGGAAATGAGTTACTCTGTATCCAACTGTTCTCCCCTGTAACGCAACGCCCGGTATGGACCTTCCCTGGAGGAGGGGTAGAACTAGGCGAGTCACTTGAAGAGACGGTTATTCGTGAATTTAAAGAAGAAACGGGCTTGGACGTGAGTGTGCAGTCCCTGCTTTATGTTCACGAACTTATCGAGTCTCCATTTCATGCCATAGAATTTTACTTTGAGGTGGCGTTAAAGGCTACACAGTTC
>JAYPDB010000010.1:8526-28347 GCA_038125045.1 Bacteroidota bacterium | reverse complement strand
TACGGAATACAGCACCTACGTTGTAACTACTCCTTATATTATGTAGACACACAACGGTTCTTTGTAATACTTCGGGTGTGGAAGCATTTTGATGCCTTTGAAATAGTTCTTGAGTATTGTATTTAAGCATGTACTAGGCCCTACACGTCTTCGTTATTTTACTTTTTTTATTGCTTCCAAAACCGCTTTATGAGCATTTACTATTCCACCGGAGGAGGACAGCGAGGAAAATAGAATTTTTTGATTCATTTCAGTTTGACCAGGTAAAGGAACCATGGTCTCTATCTTAGTGACCGACTGCATAACGATGTCCTTAATCTCTAAAGAAGATAATTCGGGGAAGTAGTTCATAAGTAAAGCAATGACGCCAGTTACAACTGGGGCCGCCATACTCGTACCATTACTTAGTTCATATTGTTGATTTGGCATGGTCGAATAGATGTCTACGCCTGGAGCAAATAGATCAACTTGAGATTGTCCATAATTACTAAATGAAGCGGCTAAGTCGGTTTCCCCATTCCAACCTGAAGCCCCAACGGTAATAAAATGACTCGACAAATCACCAGTAGATAGGACAGCATTTGGATAATTGGGTTCTATGTCGATATTTTTGCCATCATTTCCTGCGGCATGAACCAATAATACATTGTGTTGTTGTGCATACATAATGGCTTCTTCAACAAGAAATTTTTGAGGAGAATAGGCTTTTCCAAAACTCATGTTAATAACTTTTGCCCCATTATCCACCGCGTAGCGAATGGCATTAGCAACATCCTTGTCATGTTCATCGCCATTAGGTACAGCTCTAATAATCATTAATTCGACATCAGCAATACCCTTAATACCAATCGCATTATCTCTATCGGCACCTATAATTCCTGCGACGTGGGTTCCATGATCATAATCAGGACCTTTCACATCCTCATTTCCATACCAGCGATCTTCCCAGTTTTCATAATCGTCACCCACAATATCTCTAGGATCAAAATCGAGATTATAGCCATAATCTAGTTGAGTAGTAAGCTGTTCAACATACTCATCTATTAGTGTTTCATCAATCCCGTTATCATGAAGTAACGCAATAAAACCCAATGCTTCTTCCATTGGAAGGGATAAGTTGTCTTCTGTCATGTAGGACTCCACGTCCACTGAATCAATTGAATTCGTGCCCAGAAAGGACAATACGCTACGAACATTTTGCTGGATCTGTTTGATTTGCATAAGTTCCGATTCTAAATCGTCTCGTTCTTGAAGATATTTTTCTTCGAGTTTTTTGAATTGTTCGAGTGAATCTAGTACTCCTGGAGAAAGTGTAATAGTGGAGTCAAAACAACCAAACTGTTCTAACGCACGTCTATATAACCTAGTTAATTCGTAGGTATCATAATGTACATGAGTTGAATCCTTACCTCCTATAAAATTCCAACCGAAGAGGTCATCAATATAGCCATTGGAATCATCATCAATTCCATTTCCATATATTTCCTTAGTGTTATTCCATATTTTTGTGGAAAGATCCTCGTGATCAATATCCGATCCGGAATCAATGATCGCAACAATAGTCTTTGTGGGTGTGAGATTTAAACGTTCTAATGCTATGTAAGCAGAATCTAGGCTTATTCCAACTTGAAAGATGTTTGCAAGATTCTGTGTGGAATTGCCAAATAAGTGCCATCCATTTTTTGGCTCGTTTGAATTAAGAGCTTCATCGGATTCTTCAGCTGTTTGAGCGGAGATATCTGGTGACGTTGTTTCCGTGACTACTCGACCTGGGGTACATGAGATTGTGAACAGTATGATTAAGGTGGACAGCCAAAGATGCTTCATAATTATAGGTATTTATTATTTAGTTGGTGGAGTGCTTGATCGGCTACAAAAAAGCAAAGAATGAGAAAGCTTATTGAAACAATACTGAATAGGGGTTGCCAGATTATACAACCACCAATGAAGCCAATAACTGCACCCAATTGTTGTATGTATCGCAATTCTTCATTGGTAGAATTCCGAATAAGCGCTTCTATTTGAGATTCATCATAAGATTCAAGATGATCCTTAATATAGGTGTATATATCAAGTTGATGAATAATGGAGTGTATCAAAAAAAGAATTTTTTGTTCTAACCCATCTATTTGATCACTTACGATCACTGGTAATTGCTCATAAAACTGATCGGTATGTTCAAGATGCGTGCCAATATCGTCTGGGACTTGTTCAAGTGATTGTATGAGTAGTTCATTGAGCTCCGCACCCTTAATGAGAGTATAAGTCTTTAAAGCTAACTTATTAAGCGAATCCCCTTGTATTTTTTTATGAATATGTTCTTCCAAGAGGTTTGCCACTGATCGTTTAAAGTACTCATCTGAAAATAATTGTTGTACAAACTCATGAATATGATTCTTTATATCAGATCTAAAATCTTGATCCTTACTCATATCTTGAGTTCTCTGGAGTAGTGTTTGTTTAAGCTTAGTTAGGATTTCAGATTTAGCTATGTACGCTTTTATATGAGAAGGACTCAACAGTTCCCTGGATATCGTATCGGCCAACCGAACAGCAATTCTATCCTTTTGTCGAGGCACTAAACCTTGCCCTAATAACGGTCGTTTTGTTACGGGTTTAAAGAGCATGGTGATTGCAAGCCAATTGGTAGCATAACCAATTAGGCCACTAACACTCAATATCCGTAGTAATCCCTCCAAAGATTGGGTGCTGTTAAATACGTTCAGTGTGATGTTATCAAAATCCCAATAAAATGAAATGCAAAAAGTAATGAGTAGAATAACAGGAAAGATTCCCAATAGATTTTTTACGATACGGTATCGCTTTTTGATAATCTTATTTGGTTGTCGCTTGTCTGATACATCCGTGTTTGAGAACGTAGTGTTTGATTCATGCTTTACCCAATACGTGTGAAGGGTCGAGGCTAACTGATTAAATAATTGATCAAACACAGTGAGTTACTATTAGAAAGGCTCATTCACAATTTGCAGGATGATATCTTCTTCTGCAGTCATTCTATCTTTATTAGTCTTCGTATCATCCCTGAAGTCAAGTAAATGAAGTAAACCATGTATTACAATTCTAAAAAATTCTTGATCCGTAGGTATACTTCGTTCATTTGCTTGCTCTATTACCCGTGGCAAGCAAATGTATAACGTGCCATCGAGTACCGGGGTATCACCTCTGTGATCCTCTTGATAGTAAAAGGTAATAATATCGGTAACGTAGTCTTTTCCAAGATGTTCGTTATTGATACGCACAATTTCATTTTCATCTACCAAGACAATTTCAACGTCCTCAAATGCACAGTTGTATTGTTGCATCATGGTCGTGAATATTTTTTCTAAACGGTCGGTAGGAGGGGAAAAACTTAGAGAAGTGGTATTAAAAAGGTTGTAAACACTCATTAGAGTTCCGATAGGTTATGCAATAATCATCGCATTAGTCATCAAAACTAAAATTATCATCCATGGTGTCGGTCAGTGATAATGCAATACTACACATCATGATGTCTTCAGGAAGTTGAGTAAAATCCCCTTTGGTAATCATTTCATCTACGTTTGCATACAAACTACAACCTGCTTCCTTTTCGACAATTAATCCTGATGTTTTATCTCCAGATTTTCCAAAAAAGGTTACCTGATGAAGTATTTCACTGGCTACAAATGCAGTACAATTATGTAATTGAAGGAACGTATTGCTAGCATATACGGACACCATATTCATGGATTCACCTTGTACCGTTAATCCCAAATGGATTTCTAAGGCTAATTTACGATCGTGTTCTGGGTCCTTTAATTCAAGCCTGAAAACATCCTCACCTAATGGTTTCGCAACGGTTCCGAGTACTTGTGCAATCGTGGTAATATTCTCTGAAGTAAAGGTATGTATCATACAAAAAATTGGTTTGTACTAGCTAGCACTCCATAATCAATGTTAGAGTGTGTACGCATAATCTATAAAAATGTTAAAGTATTCCATAGCGCTGAATTTCAGACTCACTTTCCTCTTTGCTGTTAGGCAAGGTAGGGAATGGGGTGTTTCGCATTAAATTGTTAATCTCTTGCGCGAGTTCTACTGCTGCTACATCATTACCCGACTGATAATGAAGGTATTGAGTAATTATCAAATATTGACGATTCTGGATGATTTGCTCACCAAATTGTTGGGTTTGGTTGTACGCATTCTGAACTTTTGCTCGCAATTCACGTTGCTTGGTAACATTACCGCTTCTCCGTGCCGTCTCAAATTCTTCATTTAACTCATTAAATTCTGATTCATATCGTTCAAAAATGCGGAAGTTATCATTAAACTCACGAACAACAACCGGTTGAATACGATTAGCAATTAGTTGAGCCTGCTCATAATCATCTAACTTTAGATAGTTAATCGCATATATTGCTTGAATATTGTAACTCTCTTCATCCTCTCTGAAAGGAATTTTTTCTTCTGAAAAATCCAACCAGTATTGTGCCGAATCTGGCTCGCCCAATTCTTGATACCGCTCCGAGAGCTGTAGAAAAGTGTATCGGTAATTACTGAGCATACGCCGAATATTTTCATCAAAATACACATCTGGATTGTTCCATTCAGTGAATGAAAAATTTCGAAGTCTCTTTGAATGAATACTTGGATCTATATAACCCATGGTTCTGGAATTGAACCGTTTTGGTATGATTCGATAGGCTTTGCCCTCTGTTCTAAAATAGGGTTCTAAATCCAGCATACTTTGGGATGATACGGTGTTTGCAAAGTAAATGGGGCGCAACCACTGGTTGGATTTAAGTAGATCAATAATCATAAGATCCTGAACTTGCATGTAGTAGATCCCATTACCTTGTTGATCTCGACCATAGAGTCTACCTTCGACTCGCCAACTCAACTCGTCATCTAATTCATCCACAGGCAGTTCAAAATCAACCCCTGTTTTTAAAATTTGAAGACTTGTATCAGGGGTGACTCCAATGGCTTCTTTATATCTTTGATCTTCAGAGAATGCAATTTTTAATGCTTCTTTATCAACAGGAATTCGAATTGTTTTAGGTTCCCACCGATCGATTCGTGAGGTGATTCGATCAATTTCTTCATCGGTATAGCTAAAAGGTAGTGGGGCTGATTCATGTGACCACTGATTCTTTAATTGCTTAATGTACCAGTCCGTATTGAGTAAGCTTAGACACACAATACGAACGTCGGTACGAACCCCTTCGACTTCTTGAGCATACCATAATGGGAAGGTGTCATTATCTCCATTGGTAAAAACGATGGCATTAGGGGCCAATGAATTTAATAGATTCTTGGCATAGTCAGGAGCAACATATCGATTGCTCCTATCATGGTCATCCCAATTCTTATATCCCATCCATACAGGAGAGGCGACGAGTAATATGACAACTACACCAATACTAAGGGATTGATTCTTTAGTTTATGATGGATGAATTCTATTAAACCTGTGCTTCCTAACCCTATCCAAATCGCAAAAGCAAAAAATGAACCAACATAGGCATAGTCTCGTTCTCGGGGTTGATAGGGGGGCTGATTTAGAAATACAATTATCGCAAGACCCGTTACAATGAATAATACAAGGACTGCTAAAGCACAATTACGGTCTGCTCTAAAGTGATACAAAATGCCTAACAAACCAAGAAGCAGTGGTATAAAATAATAGGCATTACTCGCTTTATTCTCTGGGTACTTTTCAGGGCCAAAACCCGATTGCCACCCCGTATCTTGTATGTCTGACACTCTGCCCACAAAATTCCAATTAAAGTATCTTAGATACATATGACGTACTTGATAGTCCCAAAAGTAATGTAAATCGCTATCGTAACGTGAATAATAGGATAAGTGGTTTGGAGCTTGTGAATGTCTCCTAGGGAGCCAAACTTCTTTTTGAGTATTAATTTGTCCCGTAGCCGCATCATAACTGTTACCCTTTAAAATGGGGGTATCCCCATATTGTTCTCGCTTAAGGTAGCTCACAAAATCTTCGACGGTTTCAGGATCATTTTCGTCTACAGGAGGATCTGCGATACTTCTGATCATAATCACTGAGTACGAAGAATAACCAATGATAATCATCACATAACTAATCAATGCGATATTAGCTAAACGATGCTTATGTTTTTGAGTGTAATAAATACCAAATACCAATAGGCCAAACAGGAGGATGATAAATGTAAAGGGGCCTATTAGACCATACGAAGCTGCGTTAATCTGTGAAGCCCAATCTGGAAGCTTCTGTATGGTTATGGGATAGATGAGGAAAAAGGATACCACTGAAACCACACCCATAATCACAAAACTGGTGATATCAAATCGTTCTTTGATCTTGAAATAGACGATTAATGCGACAAAAAATAGGGCTAACAAGTTTAATAAGTGTACTCCAATGGCTAGACCAAACATATAGGCTATGAGTACAAGCCAACGTTCACTGTATATTTTGTCGTGGTTTTCTGACCATTTTAGAGCTAGCCAGACTACAATGGCCGTGAAGAACATTGACATTGCATAAACTTCAGCCTCCACAGCATTAAACCAAAAGGTGTCGGTCACCGCAAAGGTTAAACTCCCTACTAAGGCTCCACCATAGGTAGATAATTTATCTCCAATAGACCATTCAGAAATATTCGGTTTGAATTCTCTCACTAATCGAACTACGATGAGGTAGAGTAACATTACCGTGAGAGCTGAGGATAACACACTCATGAAATTTATACTCAATGCAACATATTGAGTAGGCATAAACATCGAAAACAAGCGACCCAAGAGAGAATAAAAGGGCGCTCCTGGAGGATGATTTACCTGCAAACCGTGAGCTACAGCAATAAATTCGCCGGCATCCCAAAAACTAGCCGTGGGAGACATCGTTAGCGAGTATATCATTAGAGAAACAAAAAATACAACTAAAGCAAGAAGCTTATTAGTTTTCTGATGTGAGTCAAACATTTAGTATAATCTTACAGCAATGATGATTGAAATTGTGTCAACATAAAAGTAGGTTAGTATCGCCTTTTTGTACTGACCCCTAATGATAGGGATAGCACGATTCGAATCAAAACTAAACAAAGGCTTATACCATCTCAAAAATACTATACTCAGTTAAAATTTTCATATGAAATACGATGAATTATCCTCTTCTAAAACCGTTAAACGGGAGCTTTCACAAACATTCACTTCAAAATGGGGGTTAATCGTAAGTGTGCTGGGTATTGCTATTGGAACAGGCAATATTTGGCGTTTCCCTCGCATAGCCGCTCAGAATGGAGGGGAAACAGGTGCAGGCGCATTTTTGGTAGCATGGATCACTTTTTTGTTTTTGTGGTCCATTCCCCTCATTATTGCAGAATACGGTATCGGTAAGAATGGAAGAAAAGGTATTGTAGAATCCTTTGCTCTAATAGCCGGAAAAAATAAGGCTTGGATGGGTGCGTTTATTGGTTTCGTAGCTACGGCCATTATGTTTTATTATAGCGTAGTTGCCGGGTGGTGCATCTATTATTTGTTTGAGTCTTTGAAATTTGGACTTCCCAATAATTACCAGGATGCATTGAATGTTTGGGATCAATTTCATGGAAGGGGTGTACCCGTACTTACACACGGTATTATTATGTCCTTAGGATCTTGGGTTGTGATTAAAGGAATCTCTTCCATTGAAAAAGCAAACAAGATTCTCATTCCTATTTTATTCATTATTCTATTGGTTTCATTGTTGAAGGCAGTGAGCTTGCCAGGAGCATGGAACGGTATATCTTACTTATTTACCCCTGACTGGTCTACCTTAACGGAGCCCAGAATTTGGTTAGAAGCTCTCACACAAAATGCATGGGATACTGGAGCGGCATGGGGTTTAATCCTAACTTATGCTGCCTATATGCGAGCCAATGATAGAATTACGATCAGCGCATTTCAAACCGGAATCGGTAATAATCTAATATCCTTAGTTGCTGCAGTTATCATATTTTCTACGGTATTTGGAACTCTGGGGGCTAATATGTCGAATACGGAAGTTTTAGAAGTAATGAAAAGTTCAGGGCCTGCCAGCACGGGATTAACCTTTATATGGATGCCACAACTTTTTTCATCCATGTCGGGTGGTGGGATCTTCTCAATTCTTTTCTTTCTAGGCTTAAGTTTTGCAGCATTCAGTTCATTATTATCAATGATTGAATTGGTAGTAAAAATTGCTGTTGATGCAGGATTTACGAGGAGGAAGGCAACCATTCTAACGGGAATGGCTGGGTTTGTATTTGGTTTACCTTCCGCTTTAAATCTTAGCTTTTTTGGGAATCAAGATTTTGTATGGGGGGTTGGTCTCATGGTTTCAGGTGCTTTTATATCCTATGCAGTTATTCAGCATGGTGAGGCTAAATTCCGAAGAGAAATCATACATCAAAAAGGAGAAAAATACCCTTTGGGTACATGGTGGGATATCATTATTCGATACGTAGTACCGGTCGAAGTTATTACTCTTTTGATTTGGTGGATGTATTTAAGTGCCACTGAATATGCTCCGGATCAATGGTTCAATCCACTTAGTCCTTACTCCGTTGCTACTGTATTAGTACAATGGGGCATAGCCCTGGTCTTAGTGACGTTGTTTCAAAAAAAACTTTTGGTTAATCGAGAGTAATAAATGGTTTGTCTTCTAAGGGGGGAAGCATTTTTTGTTTAAACAAACGTATCCCAAGGTTAAAGCCAAGCCAGGCGTTCAACTCTTTATCCTTAGTGGTGATCGAGATAGGTGAATACCACAGAAGTTCATCTGATTCTTGATCCAGGCTATACATAAGGTTTACGCTGGGGCCAAAATATAAGGAGACTTGTTCATTTAATAGTTTTGACAAAAGAAACCGGTAGCTAAGCTGCTTTTCATTTCGTTCGTCAAAATCTTCACCTATGTATTCATAATAGGCTAATTCATGAGTAATACTTAGGTCATCTGTACTTATTCGCTTAAATCGATCTCGAGCATCCATAACAAAACCAGCAGCTGCGCCCAGCTTAACATGATTTACTAATGTGGGATTATAACCTACGCTTAATTGATTGTATAAGCGGTGAGTACCAGTGGTTAAACCTAAATCTATAAAACCACCATCAGAATAACGTAGATCTATATTTTTTCTTCCATTTCCATACCAACTTATAAGACCTAACGATGCTCCATTGATTTCACGCGCGAAATTGAATACCCCGATATGTAGCCCACTCATAGTCTCTTGTATGTTAAGAGGACTAATGGCGAGTCCATTTAAGTCTCTAGATAGGCTCATAGCACCACTAATACTGAGTCCTTCAATTTCCTGTGATATATTTCCTAATCCAGAAAATATAAGCCCTGATTGTACATCCTTACTTAGGTTAAGACCTCCTGTGAGTACTAAGCCTTCTAGGGATGAACCTGATAAATTCCCAAAACTTGAAAATATGAGCCCTGATTGATCTTGGGTTGAAATGTTAGATAATCCTGCCATGCTTAGACCTTCTATATCATCATTTGCTAGGTTCAACAATCCCGCTAGGTTCAGTCCTTCTAAATCTGAGTTACTGATGTTTAGGCCAAAGGACATTTGCATTCCACTAAGATCTTCATTCGATATATTAGCGACACCACCCATATGAAACCCAGTCATTTCTTTCATACTTGCATTAACTAAACCCGATAATTGTAAGCCGCTCATTGAGTTATTTGATAAGTTTGCAAGTCCGGAAACCTGTAAACCAGCCATAGTACTTTGGCTAATGTTGGTAAGACCTGCAACATTCATTCCTAGCATTTCTCCACCAGAAATATTGGCTCCACCCGATAATTGAAAACCACGGACATAATATTCCTCAATATTATACAATAAACCTATTTCACGTCCATCTAATCCTCCATGTATACCACCAATAAGATTAATGGAATACTTAGCCGTAGTTCCTCTGGTATTACCACCGTTAAATCCAACGGAATGTAGTAGGGATACCCTCCATTTCAAATATTCCAATGTAGAATCAGATGCTTGATCACGAAGTGCAATCATATCACCCGAGAAACCAACACCCTGCTGTGCAAATAATGGGATCTGTTGGATAAAGGAATTGGGTAACACAAATATAAATAGTACTAAAATGTATTTTTTGGGCATATACTAAGGCATTGGAATCGATAGTTACTTTTGTTGATCATGGTCGTTTCAAACCATGTAAAACAACCCAACATTCTACGAATGATACCTACTAAGGTTTCAGGTTACCTTCAACCCGAAATAATTCAATCCCGCATTCTTTACAAAAGTTGGCATTGTTATCGTGTGGCGCATGTCCACAAGAAGGGCATTGGTGTGGCAGATAATTATTCTTACTCATTTCATAGGTAACGATTCCTGTAGGAACGGCTATAATACCGTAACCAAGAATCATGATGATTGATGAAATAAGCTGTCCAAGGGGAGTAGAGGGTGTTAAATCGCCAAAACCAACGGTGGATAAGGTCACTATTGCCCAATAAATAGAAAGGGGGATACTTGTAAAACCATTTTCTTGACCTTCCACTACGTACATGAGTGAGCCAGCAAAGATACAGATTAATAACACTGAAAATAGAAAGACGACAATTTTACGTCTGCTATGCCATAGCGCTCGAGTTATGTGGTTTGCCTCAGATATATACTGTGCCAGTTTTAGGATACGGAAGACCCGTAGTATTCGGATGACTCGAATGGCCACTAAATATTGCGTTCCAGGGAATAGTAAACTTAGGTAGGTAGGTAGTATTGCCAGGAGATCAATGATTCCGTAAAAGCTAAACACATACGTACGAATTGTTTTTACTGTAGCTATTCGTATGATGTACTCAAACGTGAAAAGACCGGTAAAAAACCACTCCAAATACCAAAATATAGGTCCATACTCCAATCGATAGGAAGCTATGCTGTCGAGCATCACAACCAGAACGCTGGAGGCGATGGCAAGTATGAGGACTAGGTCAAATAGTTTACCTAAATAAGTATCAGAGCCATATATAATAACATGTAGCCGTCTCCGAATACCCTCATGATCGGGTATGTTGTCAAGATTAGGCTTCATCCAATACTTCGTTCCAAAACTGTACTTCTTTTACATCTTTGAGAAGTGACTCTACGTCACCTTGAATCTCTATGGTTTCAATGGTGTCGCCTTGAATAATGCTGTCTACAATTGTCTGATCTTCTTCACTAAGAACCTTTCCAAAAATAGCATGCCGATCATCTAACCAAGGGGTAGGTACGTGAGTAATAAAAAACTGACTTCCATTGGTGCCGGGACCAGCATTGGCCATTGATAAATACCCTGGGGCATCGTGACGTAATTCTTTATCAAATTCATCCTCAAATCGATACCCTGGTCCACCTACGCCTGTTCCTAGAGGACATCCTCCTTGAATCATAAAGTCCGATATTACGCGATGAAATGTCAAGCCATCATAAAAACCTCTCTTGGCTAAATTCACGAAGTTTGCTACGGTTTTAGGTGTTTTATCAGGGAATAGTTCTAGAGAAATGCTTCCCTTTGAAGTATGAATTTGAGCGTGCATAGACATTCTTTCAGAAATTTCAGTTAGTTGGTAAAGAGATAGGAAAGCTTCGCAATCATATAAAGTGAATCAATTCCTGGGTTTTCACTACCCGTTTGAGCATTTGATATATGATGGTAGGACGTTCCTATTGAAATAATATACTTAGAATCTATGATTTGTTTTAGCGTCAGTTGTGCTTCAAAGGTAAAGTTTAATCTGCGCCCCTTATCGGTGGGGAAATCATGAGATACATAGGTGAAGCCTCCAAATAACGCGGTTTCAAAATGGGTTGAACTACTTAGTGGCTGAGACTTTACCAAGCCTATTGGGTCTAAGCCCCAACCATACACCGTTTTTAGTTTGCCCCCCTGGTCTCGTTTCGAATAACGATACGCCAGACGAGGATGCCATCGCATGCTGTAGGAGAAATGAGTATCAAACACCCCATAAGTGGATAAAAAAACAAACCCAATGGTTGTACGGTAAGAAGAGGAATGAGGTGTTTTACCTAAAAATACGTAAGAAGTGGGAGAGTATTGGGATTGGACAAATAATTCACCTTTGGCGATATTGGATACATTATAAAGGTCGGTAATATCCGCTGAACGATCGACATTTTGGGCTTTGGTGCTCATTGTCCCGAAAGGAATTACAAACAAAAAAGCGATGATTAACTTTCGTTTAACGATATACACGTAGGAGTAGAGCTTGGGTTGGGTGAGGTGGTAATTTAGGACTATTTACCTTTTATTTGAAAGACTCGATGAATAGCGAATCCCATACGTATATCGCCTTTTAAAAAATCGTCCTCAGTATAAGCAATAAGATATTGTTCACTGAAATGATAACCGGACTGTAAGAATAGTTGAAACACATGACCACCGGTTTCAATTTCATAACTTAAAGCCAAATGGTTGGGTGCATTTGTGTTGTGGGTATACCCAACATATTCAAAAGAGAGTGATTGTCTTTCGTTAAGTTTCAACCGTCCAGATACGATGGTACTAAATAAGGTGTGAGAGAGGGGCGCTCGATCATTATCTAATAGAGTGTTAAAGTGAATAATGGAGGGGCTCAGTTGAAAGGATATTCTATTGTAGAATTGGCGGGCTAGTAGTAGGCTATGATAAAAACTTAACCGTTCGCCAAAGGTGTAATCTAATCGTCTCTCTTTAAGGGTTTCAACGGCCACATTTCCATAGAGTCCTAATGAAAATGTTTGATTGGTACCTGCGTTTTGTCGCAGTGGAACCCATTTATATCTAAAATCAAACACATCTCGAACACTTGTTCTGCCAATCCCTATTGTAAGGTCATCCGATACCCCATAATCTAACGCCAAATGAACGGCAGCATTGTTATCAAGGCCAAATAAGTCACCCCAACCACTACGTATTGGACCAAATGAGTGTGAAATAATACTCTGTAGTTCACCAGATGGCGTCAATTGCACGGTCTGAGTTCCAACTAAGGTACTAGTTAAAAAAACTTCTGTATCAGGAAGGCTGTTCACTGCTCTAGTTCTTTCCATTTGTGCATAAAGTGGAAAACTTAGCAAGTAACTCAGAATAAGTAGACTGATCTGTTTCATTGTATTTATTCCTTAATCAAGAATATATCTATGGCTACTTTTTGGATAGGATCAATTTTTACGATCAGTAACGAAGGAGGAGTGATGCCATAATCGTCCAAAACAATATCGAATTCTGATCTTAACCGTAGTCCATTTTCTTGGGCGGTAATTTCACCTTCTACCATAAGTTCCTTTTTTTGACCATGTATACTAAAAGTTCCTATGGCTGTTACCTGTTGAACAGATGAATGGTTTAGTTCAACGGTGTCTTGAAGGAATCCATAGAATTCAGCAAAGGGATAGTCAACCGTGTTTAGAGTGAGTCGCATATCTTTATCTCTTTTTTTAATGCCGCTGTCTAGGGTTTCCAAATCCAGATAAAAATCTACACGTGAATCTTGAAGGCTTATTCGACCCGTTAAATAAGTACTAGTGCCAGTAAATTCATATAACGGAATACTAGAAGTGAACGATGCAGTTCCATTACTGGCATAGAAGCTTTGTGCTTTTATAGAACCAGATAGCATGATGATAAAACAAGCCATAAGCAGCTTTCGATAGTGGCTAGAAAGACCATTAGCTGGCATGAAATGTTCATTCCTATTAATTATCATTGGCACCTTCATTAATCCATGCTTTGATTGCTTCCATCTCGTCACCCGTTACATAGGGCCCGCCAATAGGCATTTGTGGTATTTGTTTTTGTGGATTACTCAAAAGCACATCATATAATCCACTCGTAGCAGCCGATCCGGGAACCACCATCTGATTATTCCACTTATTACCTATACTACTCATTAATGTCTGATAGCTTTCTAAATTTACACCTGCCTGATTACCATGACAACTTACACAATATTGGTTAAGTACGGGTTGAATGTGTTCACTAAACGACACATTCTCCTGAGTCCTACCTGAAATCTCTTCAACATTGGTCATACAGCTCATCTGTATTCCGATGAGAATCAAGAGGATGGATGATTGTGCAAATAATCCTAATTTCATTGAATATGTTTTAATATGTTTGATAGTCAAATTAGTTCTAATAATGCTAACAATGAATAAAGAATCTGCCTTAAAACTCTTATCACAATACATTAAATCAAATTCTCTGATAAATCATTCGAAAATGGTGGCTTTTGCCATGGAATCCTATGCCTTATCTATGAATAAAGATGCTGAAACGATCTACAACTGGTGGCTCACAGGACTTTTACATGATTTAGATTGGGAGCAATATCCTGACCAGCATCCTAACTTTGCTGTACATGAAGTATTACCTAACCATCAAATCCACGCAGATATCTTACAGGCTATTTTGTCTCATGCCCCTGGAAGAACAGGAGTTTATCCAAGCTCAGAATTAGATTGTTATCTTTTTGCTTGTGATGAAATTTCAGGGTTCATTCATGCCGTTTCTTTGATGCGACCTGCGGCATATGATGGGATGAAGGTTAAATCGGTGACAAAAAAGCTTAAAACGATTAATTTTGCTGCAAATGTCTCTAGAGAGGATATTGATGAAGGAGTAAAACTCATTGAAACAAACCTACAGGATCATATACAATTCCTAATTTCCGTGTTTCAGGAGAAAAAAAAGCTAGAGTTAATCGATTAATTCATGTCGTTTCACGATAAAAATATACCTATGAGAACTTGGTTTCTATTGTTTGGTGTCTTTTTGATTGGCTTTTTAACAACCAACATCCCTCGTAATTACCTTTTACATACCCCCGATTATATCAGGAATCAGTTTCCTTTAGAAGTTTCTCAAATATCCATCAAACTCGTTGAGGATGTTGATTTTAGTTTCATTTATGATGAACTAAAGAGTAATAACATTCGTATTAGTCGTGAAATATTTGATTGGGCATTGCATCTATCCGGTTGGAAAATAGTACCCAAAGGGCATTATAACATAAATACTGAACGTGGTTTAGAAGAACTATTCAACAAACTGGGCAGAGGTATTCAAGACCCCATTTACCTAACGATCTTACCTGGATTAGAGCAACGGTCTTTGTTGCGTTCATTAGCGAATCAAACCATCCATACCGTCGAGGATTTTGAACAAACCCTTAAGAATGTAGCATTCCTAAAAAAGGAGCAAACGGATACCACTATGATTTTGGGTATGCTAAGTCCTAATACCTTTGAAGTTTATTGGACTTCTACTCCAGAACAGATTATTGCTCGTCTTATTTTGGAAAGTAATAAGCAAAAAAATGAACTCCTCAGTCGGGTAGACACCTTACACTATTCATGGAATGAGTACCTGATTATGGCTTCAATTATTGAATGGGAGTATAAATTTGAAGAGGAAAAAAAACGTATTAGTGGTTTATATTGGAATAGGATAGAGAGAGGGATGAGGCTTCAAGCCGACCCCACGGTTAACTATGCACTTGGTGAACGTCGTCGATTATTATACCGTGACTACTCATATGAACATCCGTACAACACCTATCTTCATAAAGGCTTGCCACCTGGTCCTATTACCAATCCATCGTACTCGAGTATAATGGCAGCTATGACCCCTGAAGAACATACCTATCTGTATATGGTGGCAAATCCTGAGGGTACCCATACCTTCAGCACGAACTACTCAGACCATCAAAAAGCTGCTAAAGTTTGGCAAGATTGGATTCAGGAACAATATAGAATCAAAAGGCGTAACGAAACCAACCAGTAAATGGTTGCTTCAATTAATCCTCTATTAGTATTTTATCCTTAACTGCAGGTATGGTTCGTACAAAAGAACGCTTGTTGATATGGCTATTGTAAAAGTCAATTTCAAAAGCAAAACCCCTATAAGGTGGACGCTTTTTAACATAATCTACCAGTAAAGAAGGATTTTTAACTTTATATAGATTTTGAATTAGGAAACTTCCCACATCATACCCAATATAGCTGAAATTATTGGGTATGGAACCATAACGGAGTTCGTACTGCTCTGAAAAAGATTTAGTAGCAGTCGATGAGGTATCCACCGAAAAACCTTGTGTGTAGTAAATAGAGGTATAAGGCAACCGTTGAGTATTAATACGAGCACCACCCCATTCTTCAGATCCTAAGATATCTATGGTGCTTTGCATGGCCTCTAAATCAGTAACTAAGGATTCGATTAATGTTTGTGCAATACTACCAGTAAAAGGTGCGTATACAGCATCAATTATGGTTACGCTATCTAAAGTATCAGTTGAGAAAAACCGAGTATACTCTGTAATACCATATCCTTCTTGCTCTAAGTTTTCTATAAAATCATAGGCTACAAAGGCACCCAATCTTTCTGCGGTGCGAATAAAAGAATGTGCGGCTGGAGCACCAAGAGTTCCTTTTTCTGCCAAAACACCCAGCGTATCAAATCCAAGTTCTTCAACAGCGAATCGAGCCATTTGTGAGCCTTGACCGCTAAAGCTAGGATTTATTTGAAACGTATAGTTATTGTGGAGGTCTAAACTATCAGCATTTGCCAAAGGTAAAAATAAGGGTATCTCATAGGTTTCGGCCAGAACCGAGTAATAGGGTGCTTCATTAGAAAAGAGAGGTCCAATGATGGCGTCTACCTGATGCTCTAAGACTAATTTTGTGAATTGTTCATGAGCAAAATGCACCTTCGTTTGTTCGTCACTTGAAATAGCATTCGTATCTACGGTATTTTCAAAAAATAGAAATGCTTTGGCATCGCTAGTATTGCTATTAAAAGTTTCTACAGACCCATGAATCCCTTGATACATCTCCCGAACTATATCATACCGTGGATCTTCAGCCTCAAATACCGGTAACAAAACACCAATTCTATAATGAAACCCGTAGGGAGCTATACTTTGATGGTCATGGGTATACCGACTTCGATATTGTAATGGATTAGAGAGTTGTCGCTCAATTCGAGATAATGCTAAAGGTAGGCTTAGCTTTTGTTGTTCGTACAAGTCAATTAGCTGTTCATAAGCCTTTTGGGCAGTTGAATAGGGAATAGCATACATTAGCGATTCTAACAAGGTAGATTTAATCCCGAGAGAATTGGAATGGATGAATAGTTGATAGGCTTCTGATGGGCTTATAAATTGGGTAATTGCTTGAATCTCCTCATGGGCTCTTTGTACATGAGTAGCAGAAGCCATGCTTTCCGTAATTCTATGCCCAATTTCAAGCGCTGTTGCGTAATTTTTTTGGAAAAAATGTACTCGCATTAGACTTAACTGAGCCTCGACATACCATTCTTGATCTACGATTTGTTGTAACCAACCTTTGGCTAGTTCATAATCACCTTGTCGAATAAGGGTGGACGCTACATAATACTTCTCTTCATCGTTATTAGGTTCAGAATATTCTGCAATAATGATGCTATCCTGCCTGTTCTCGTACAACTCGTTAAGAGTTTTAGTTTCTTGTGCTATACACAATGAATATGCGAATAAGGCTATGAGTATACTAACAGACTGCCTTAAAAATACCATATCTCATTCCCATTCAATCGTTGCGGGTGGTTTAGAACTGATATCGTACACCACTCGATTAACCCCTTTGACCTGATTGATAATCTGATTGGATACCTCTGATAAAAAAGAATAGGGTAGATGAGCCCAATCGGCTGTCATCCCATCGGTAGACGTCACAGCACGAAGTGCAATGGTGTATTCATAGGTTCTTTCATCACCCATAACCCCCACACTTTGTACCGGTAATAAGACAGCCAAAGCCTGCCACACCTCACTATAGAGATTGTGAGCTCGTAATGCATCGATGAAAATTGCATCTGCTTCACGGAGTATGGCTAATTTTTCTTTACTAAGCTTACCGAGCACGCGTATTCCTAAACCAGGTCCCGGAAAAGGGTGACGATCGATGAAGTGATCGGGAATTCCCAATGCTCTACCAACCACCCGAACTTCGTCTTTAAACAGTTCTCTAACAGGTTCAATTAAGCTCATTTTCATCTTCTCGGGTAATCCACCCACATTATGATGAGATTTAATGGTAGCAGATGGCCCTTTAAACGAAACGCTTTCTATAACATCAGGATATAATGTTCCCTGAGCTAAAAACTTAAATTGTTCTAAGTGCCCAACTTCTTCTTCAAAAACATCAATAAAGGTATTACCTATTATTTTCCTTTTTTCCTCTGGAGCACCAATACCGTCCAGTCGATTAAGAAAAAGTTCAGAGGCGTTCACACCTTTCACGGGTAAATGTAATTCTTCGGTATATAGACGAAGAACTTGATCGAACTCGTCTTTTCGTAGTAGACCATTATCTACGAAAACACATAGCAGTTGATCACCAATTGCCTTATGTAGTAGGGTAGCGACAACGGTTGAATCTACACCGCCCGAAAGCGCACATAAAACCCGATCGCTTCCCACTTGACGTTGAATAGCTTCAATTTGTTCGTCAATAAAGGATGAAGCTGTCCAGTCACCTTTTAGCCCACAAATAGTTAAGGCAAAGTTGGATAGAATCTGTTTACCATACTCCGTATGTGCAACCTCAGGGTGGAACTGAACGCCGTACATCCGATCCTGAACATTTCGTACCGCTGCAACAGGTGCCGTTTTGGTGTGGGCTATAATTTCAAATGAGTGATCCAATTGTTCAATATGATCGCCGTGAGACATCCACACCACAGAGTCTTGAGGAATGTTTTTTAAAAGATCCTCATCCTGATCAATAATTAAGTGTGCTCGTCCATACTCTCGTTTTTCACCTCTGGAAACCGAACCAGGACAAGCGACATGAGAGAGAAGTTGCAATCCATAACAGATACCCAGGATGGGAACATTAAACCCTTTTATTTCGGGTTGAAATGATGGTGCATCGTCATCATTTACACTCATAGGCCCACCGGATAGGATTACTCCATTAGGTAGATGATCTGAAAAGATGGTTAGATCTACGTTGAAGGGATGTATTTCACAATAAATACTGAGTTCACGTAGTCTCCTAGCTATGAGCTGGGTCAATTGTGAGCCATAATCTAAGATGAGTATCCATTCGTGATGACGGCTCATGTAAATTAAATTAGATCTTGATAAGATTCTGCTGAAAGTAGATCCTCTTTTTGAGAAGGATCCGTGATTTTTATTTTAATCATCCAACCTTCACCATAAGGATCATCATTAACCAACTCGGGTTCATCATCAAGTTTCTCATTCACCTCAATGATTTCACCATCAATAGGTGCATAGAGATCCGAAACCGTTTTAACAGCCTCAACCGTACCAAATGTGTCGTCTTTTACACATTCATCACCAACCTCATTCAGTTCAACGAATACAATATCACCAAGCTCACTTTGAGCAAAGTCAGTGATACCTATGGTTGCAGTATGGTCATCATGGATATGAATCCATTCATGATCTTTCGTATAATGCAAGTGTGCGGGTGTACTCATGGTAAAATGAATGATGTGTCTAGGTGTTATTTTTTGAATTCAAATGAGGTTTCAAGGTATTTTGTACTAACTGAACCCTTATTAAAGTTTGGGTCATCCATTAACTGAATGTGGTAGGGTATGGTAGTCTGTATACCTTCAATAATGAATTCTTCAAGAGCTCTTCTCATTTTAATGATCGCTTCTGGTCTCGTTTTAGCCGTTACGATAAGTTTTGCAATCATAGAGTCGTAATGTGGAGGAATACGATACCCAGAATACGCATGTGTATCTAAGCGAACTCCTTGTCCTCCAGGAGGATGAAAGAC
>JAYPDB010000010.1:4337-8426 GCA_038125045.1 Bacteroidota bacterium | reverse complement strand
CCCATTTTTTCTCTGAGTTCTGGGGTAACCAGAGGAGAGGGTGCTTCTTCTAGTATTTTTTGATGTCTACGTTGCAATGAACAATCACGTTCGCCTAAGGATAGTGCATTCCCGTGTTGATCAGCTAATATTTGAATTTCAACATGATGAGGATTTTGAACAAATCGCTCGATATATACTTCTGGATTGTTAAATGCTGTAGAGGCTTCATTTCGGCACATCTCAAAGTTTTTCTTTAACTCAGAGGCTTCTAACACCACACGCATACCACGGCCACCACCACCTGCTGAGGCTTTGATGATAACTGGGAAACCAATCGTATTACATACTTCAGAAGCTTCCTCATAGGTAGTAACAACTCCATCACTTCCAGGTACAACCGGTACTTCATTAGCAATCATGGTTGCTTTTGCAACGGCCTTATCACCCATTGAGGAGATGGCCTTAGGAGAAGGGCCTATGAATTTGATATCATGTTCGGCACAAATCCTTGAAAACTCAGCATTTTCAGCCAAAAATCCGTAGCCAGGATGAATTGCATCTGCATTTGTGATCTCAGCAGCTGCCAAAATAGAGGGAATTTTTAGATAGCTTTCTCTGCTGGCAGCGGGGCCTATACAAACCGCTTCGTCAGCAAATTTAACATGTAAACTATCTCTATCTGCTTCTGAATAGACGGCTACCGTTGGTATGCCCATTTCCTTGCAAGTACGAATAATTCGTAGAGCAATCTCACCACGGTTGGCTATTAATATTTTATTAAACATTCGAAATTAGTCGTTTGATATCGTAAATAAAGGCTGACCAAATTCAACTGGGGTACCATTTTGAACGTGAATTTCAGTGATGGTGCCACTACAGTCAGATTCTATTTCATTCATTATTTTCATAGCCTCTATAATGCAGAGTGTCTGACCTTTAGTGACTTTATCTCCAACTTTCACGAATGGATCAGAGTCAGGGGATGGGGCTTCATAAAAAGTTCCAACGATGGGAGCGTCAATCTTTTGGCCACTCGATGCTTGAGATACAACTTCCGCTGCTTTTTCACCTTTTGATGGTGCGGGTGCTGAGGGAGTTGACGCGACGGGAGCCGGGGCCATAGGTTGGCTGTAGCTTATCTGCGCATGATCAGATTGTTTTTTTACTTTAATTTTGAAATCACCTTCTTCAATGGAAACTTCGTTTACGTCGCTTTCCGCGATTAAGTCGATAATTTTCTTAACTAGTTTTAAATCCATAATATTATTTCGCTCGTTCTAAATAGGTTCCTGTTCGCGTGTCCACTTTAATGAGCTCACCTTCATTGACAAATAAGGGGACATTTACCACTGCACCCGATTCTAAGGTAGCGGGTTTAGATCCTCCTTGTGCGGTATCACCCTTTACGCCAGGGTCTGTTTGTGCCACTTTAAGTACTAGGTGATCTGGAGGTTCAGCATACAGTACTTGTTCATCATCGGCATTGAATAATACCGAGCAATTTTGACCTTCAATTAAAAAATCTTTGCGTTCTACTTGATGTGGAAAAATGGGAATCTGCTCAAAAGTTTCATTGTTCATGAAGAAATAGGAGTCACCGTCGTTATACAAATACTGGTATTCACGGGTCTCAACACGAACAGCTTCAGTTTTTTCTCCAGAGCGCCAAGTTTTATCAATATTCTTTTCGTTTACAATACCTTTCAACTTTGTTCGTACAAAAGCAGGACCTTTTCCTGGTTTAACATGTTGAAATTCAGTAATGGCATAGAGTTCGCCATCCATATTTAAGACCAGTCCATTACGGAAGTCGGCAGTAGATACTTTGGACATCTAGTTTTGTTAGGTTGATGGATATGCAAAAATAAAGCTACTATAGGTGAGTAACAAATAAAACAGTGGATAAAAGCTCTTTTCGCGTTATAGAAAATTGCTGATGATGTTATATGCAATAGCCGCTGGACAAATGATGTAGAGAAAAACAGGCCAGACTTTTGCAAACAGACTTTGTTTTACACTGGGAAATCCATGCACTAATTCATCCAGTGCCGTATCCTTCTTCCACACAAAACTAATAAACAAACAGATGAGTAATCCGCCGATAGGTAAGCCCAAATCACTGAAAATGTAACTGAACGAGCCAATTAAATTAGTTTTAAATGCGATAAGTACGGAAATAGCCGTAACACCTAAGCCTACCATCCAAGCTGCTTTAGCTCTAGGAACTTGATGTTCATCAATGACATAAGATACAGGAACTTCAAGTAAGGATATGGTTGAAGTTAAGGCGGCGATACTGAGAAGTAAAAAGAAAACCACACCTAGAGTAACTCCTACAACTCCACCAATGGTATGAAAAAGGGCAGGAAGAATTTGAAATACAAGATCAGTACTAGAGGCAAGTTGATCTCCAACGAATATCTCAATGCCTGCGTTTCGAGCGACGTACATGGCAGGAATAATCAATAATCCCGCAAGAAAAGCAATCCCAACATCGGCTAAAGTAACAAATGCAGCAACCTGGGGAATATTTTCTTTTTTGCTAAGATAGGAGCCATATGTAATCAGAGCTCCCATACCTAAAGACAAGGAGAAAAAGGCTTGACCCATAGCCGAAAAAATTAAACCAGTAGTTATTCGTGAAAAATCAGGTAATAAATATTCTCGAACCCCATCCATAGCACCTTCTTGAGTAAATACGTACAGAATCATGATGAGAATAATCCCAATTAATAGAGGCATCATCGTTTTAGTGGCTTTTTCAATTCCTTCACTTACACCTCCGGTAATTATTTTGATCGTACCCAGCATGAAAATAATGGCCAAAAGTGCATTTTTCCATCCATTACCCGTATCGGTTAACATCTGTGCTAATTCATTCCATCCTAAAAAGTAAAAGATTTCTTCAAATGCATAACCAAAAGCCCAACCGGCTATTACCGAATAAAAGGAGAGAATCATTACCCCACAAATGACTCCCCAAAGTCCAACCAAGGGGAAGAACCGGTTACTACTTAGAGCGCGAAATGCTCCTACAGGATTTCTTCGTGAAGCTCTCCCAATACTCAATTCGGCAACCATTACCGGGAACCCAATTAGAAAAGTACAAAGTAAATATATAATCAGATAAGCCGCACCACCTTCTGTAGCCACTTTTGTAGGGAAACCCCAAATATTACCCAATCCAACAGCAGAACCGGCTGCTGCTAAGATAAAACCAAGTTTCGAATTCCATGATCCTCGTTCTGTAGATGTTTGTATAGCCAAAATATTCTCCTATATAATTATGAGATGAAAATAGCTTAGTTAGAAGTATCTCGCAACCTACTCAATAAGATACCCGTAGATTTTTGCACTATGTAGCTATTCTGAATTGATTTCGGGGTCATATGTATAGTATCAGAGATCAAAATATCCCAAACTCCTTCAGGTAAAATGATTTCATGATCGGTATTTCGATTGCAGTTAATTGAGATAAAATAGTCGTACGGACTTGAAACCGATTCCCCATCGATAGAGAAGGTTATATGAAGGGGGTCATGATAGACTTTAAAATGAATAGATTCCGGGGCAGAAGAACGCAATGCCTTATTGTTTAATCTAATGTCTATTAATGCTTTATGATATTCGTATAATTCTTTATTAAGGTTAACCTCATTAAAATTTAAATAGTTAGTTTCATCATCACGATTATAGGAATCATGATTTAAAAACCATTCACCAGTAGTTTCAACCCGAGTTTTTTTGGATCTGGACCACTCCTGACCAGCATGTATCATCATCACCCCTTGCGATACAGTTAATAGAAAAGCTCCAAGTTTATGGATGCGTTCTCGTTGTTCTTCAAGGAGGGGGGCTTCGATAGATTCAGAGCGCAATACCAACCGTATAAAATCACCCAGTGTATACCCATCGTGACTTTCTAGATAATTTATGGAATGATTACTCAGTTTAAATAAACCATGTTCTTCTCGATCAAGAGTGCCTCGAATAATGTTTTCTAAGGTGTATCTATGTAGATTTTCAGGCCAGACACCAAACATGATTCCTTTCTGATGTTCAGGGTCATAACCTTTCGGAGGTCGTTTTAAACCGTCCCCTCCAATT
>JAYPDB010000010.1:0-4327 GCA_038125045.1 Bacteroidota bacterium | reverse complement strand
GACCATCCACGTTCGGAATAACCTTCAGATTTGTATTCACCTCCCCATGGTTCGGCGATCAGTAGGCATTCGGGATGAATAGCTTTTAAGTGGTTCGTGAGAATATCCACAAATTCCCAATCGAAAATACCTGCCAAATCGAAGCGAAAACCGTCTATTTTATAATGTTTCACCCAATGCTCTAAGGAAGACAATATTAGTGTTCTAGTAGCCTGTTTGTGCGTGTCTAAATCATTCCCGGTCCAAGAGTCGTTAAGATAATTTGAATCTTCATCAAGTCGATAATACGAGCGTTTTGAACTGTAACGTAGGGGGTTTAAATCATATTGGGAGCTATGATTGTACACCACATCCATGATAACGGTTATACCCGCCTTATGGCATTCTTTAACCACAGTTTTTAACTCATTTATGGCAGAAGGCTGCATGCCTACCAGGGCATGCTTATTGGTCGTTCCATGATTAGAATAGATGGTCTCTGGGGCCTGAAAGAAGGAAGTCATGTACCCCCAATAATTGATGCTTGTAGGATTCCATGTGTTTATGAGACCATTTTCTATTTCCTCGTTGAAGGGGGGTTCAAAATAGGCAAACTTCTGTAAGGGTAAGAACTCAATAGCATTAACCCCAAGGTCTTTTAGGTGATTTAAACCTCCTTTCTGAGCATGGATAAAACCATTATAGACGCTATGCTCATCAGTTTTCGCTGATTCATGTGCCACTAAATCTTTTATATGAGCCTCATAAATGACCAAATCACGTATGTCATTTGGCACGACATGATTGGTGCCTTCCCAATCGAATGCTTCATGCTTATGGATGAGGGTTTTATAAAATCCGAGATAGTGATTTCGATTGGCCACATGGGTGGAGTAGGGATCAGCAATTTCAAACGGGGTATATTCAAACTCACTGGTATATTCAGGACCTTTTATTGAATAGGTATACCATTTACCAACCCAGTCAAAACCCTCTAAATAAATCGACCATACCCCATTATTCTCTCTGCCCATATCAAAGGATACGGCGTTCTTTTGTTCATAGTATTCATACAAACACAACTGCACTGAGAAAGCTTCGGGGGCTAATAAACGAAAGCATATACCATCGTTATGAAATGTACAGCCAAGTGTGGAATCAACGGTTGGTATCAAATTACTGCAGTTTTGAACGAGAGGGAATAGAGCACTATTTCATTTGAGCTTTGTTATGACAAAATACTTCCTTCGGAAGCTTCTGAGGTCACAAAATGCAGACGTCCATCCGGTGATTCTGCCATGAGTATCATGCCTTCACTTTCCATTCCCATAATGGCACGAGGGGCTAAATTGCAGATTACGGTTACCTTCTGTCCGATAAGTTTATCCATAGATACATGCTTTTTAATACCAGATAGTATCGTTCTGGTTTCAACTCCAATATTTACCTTAAAAGCGAGTAATTTGTTCGATTTAGGAACCTCTGAAACTTCTTCAATAACGCCAATTCGTAGATCCATAGATACAAAATCATCAAAGTTGATGAGATCTTTTAATTCTGGAAAGTCCACTTCTTCGGTTGAATTGGAATCACCTGATGTGACGTTCAATTGTGCTTGTAATTTGTCTAATTCCATCTGAATTTGGTCGTCTTCAATTTTGTTGAATAGAATTTCAGCCTTTTGAAATTCATGCCCAACTTCCAATATAGCGGGGCCTACACGACTCCATGATATCGTTTGTTTTAAACCAATTTGGGCTCGAAGTTTAGCCATACTCGTGGGTATGACGGGTTCCATGAGTATGGAAAGAGCCGCCACAACTTGGGCACTTACGTGAAGCGTATTATAACATCGCTCAGGAAAGGAATCTTTGGTTTTCCAAGGTTCAGTATCACTAAAATATTTGTTTGCAAGTCTTGCTAACTGCATGGACTCTTGAAGAGCTTCGCGAAATTTAAACTGTTCAAATGCCTCCTGAGCCTTATCTTTTTGGCTACTTATGGCATCTAACATTGCCAAATCTTCCGATTTCGGATTCGTTAGTGCTGGTACTTTCGCATGAGCATATTTCTCGGTGAAACTCATGGTTCTGTGAATAAAGTTACCAAGTACCGCTACAAGTTCATTATTTACTCTCACTTGAAAGTCTTTCCATGAAAAATCAGAGTCTTTGGTTTCTGGAAGAGTAACCCCTAAGGCATAACGTAAATAATCGGGATCGAAATGCTCTACATAATCGTGTAACCAAACAGCCCATCCTCTAGAGGTTGATAATTTTTTACCTTCTAGATTTAAAAATTCATTTGCGGGTACATTTTCAGGTAATACATAATTCCCATGCTCTAAAAGAATTATGGGGAACATAATGCAATGGAATACAATATTATCCTTACCGATAAAATGATATAATTTGGCATCGGGATTTTGCCAATAATGTTTCCATTCTTCAGGATTATTGCGCTCCAAAGCCCATTCTTTGGTCGCTGATATGTACCCAATAGGGGCTTCAAACCATACATACAGTACTTTACCCTCGGCATCATCTAAAGGTACAGGTACTCCCCAAGAAAGATCTCTGGTAGCAGCCCGATCCGTAAGTCCTTCTTGGAGCCAACTCCTAACTTGTCCCGACACATTTGATTTCCAATGTTCTCGTGTCTGCAACCATTCTTCCAGTTTTGCTTGAGCTTTCCCTAATGGCATATACCAGTGCTGGGTTTTTTTTCTAAGAGGGGTTTTACCTGAAAGGGCACTGATGGGATGTATTAAATCTGTTGGGTGAAGACTATTCCCACATTTTTCACATTGGTCACCATACGCTTCTGAATAAGAGCAATTCGGACATTCTCCTTTCACATAACGATCTGGTAAGAACATCTGTGCTGCTTCGTCATAAAAATGCTCTTCGGTTTTGGTCGTAAAGAATCCCTTCTCGTGTAAGGTTTTGAATATTTCTTGGGAAGTCTGATAGTGAATAGCACTACTTGTGCGACCATAATAATCGAATGAAATACCCATTCGCTCAAAAGTATCTTTATTCCATTCGTGATAACGATCTACAATATCTTGCGGTTGCACACCTTCCTTTTCAGCAGCAATGGTAATAGGAACCCCATGTTCATCTGAACCGCAGATAAAAAGGACATTTTCACCTTTAAGACGCAGGAAACGAACGAAAAAATCTGCCGTTAAATAGGCGCCTGCTAAATGCCCCAAGTGAAGTGGCCCATTGGCGTAAGGTAGGGCTGATGTAACAATAATAGGGTTATTTTCTTGCATGATAAAAGTTTGATGTTAGAAGACAAAGATAAGTAGTCTGAAACAAATAGTTTAGTCCTATTGGTTCTTTGGCAAATAGCGCTCAAGTTTGTCTCCAACCAATTCATGAAAGAGGGTGAATCTGTAGGGAGGGATAGCTTTTTTGCCAATGACAATTTCTTCAATTACTCGGTTACTTAGCAGAAACGATTGTACATGCTTCCCATAGTTTTTTATTAGTTGATCTTTTAGTAATCCAAAAACCTGGTTTCTAGCTTGTTTTATTAAATTTTTATCAATTTTGTACCGATCAAATTCTTCTGTACTCATGGATTGTATCGCATCTTTGTCGGTTCGTAATCCTAAGGCTCTAGATTCATCCTGTAACTGATGAATGAGTGCTTTAACTTGGTTTAGTATCTCACTAGATTTTAGACTGTAGTGGATTGCTGGTTCTTCTAGCCAATCATTTATTTTATGGGTATCTTTTGTAAGTAGTTTTAGGTAGTGATTATCTATCATTTGATAAGGTGGTTTATTTCTGCTCTTTGCCACCTGATCTCTCCATTCGAACAGTCCTTTGAATAAGTGAGCTTCTGATTCATTTAAGCCAAGGAGGTCCTTATTCTTTATTCCTACCTTACTATCATTAGCATCAACCTCTAAGGTGTAATGCCATTGATTTTCAGATAAAAACCAATCATAACGATTCATACTGGTAAGTTTGGCCTTTAATCTACGGAATAAGTCTAAAAGATAGATCACGTCTTCAGCAGCATAATTAAGCTGATTTTTGGATAAAGGTCGCAACAACCAATTACTCTTTTGACTCGACTTTGAAGTGTTCATTTGTAAATGTTCAACAAGTACATTCACTAGCGATTTCTTGGGATAGTTCAGCAAACTACACGCGATATCTAGATCACGAACATTAGTAGGGCTGCACCCACTTAATTTGAGCAATTTATAATCTTCGCTAAATGAGAAACAAACAATTTCATTTTTCTCAGAGGCTAATTCAGAATAAAATTCATCCAGTGGTTCATTTAGTTCGATAGGATCTATTATGAAACAGGTGGAGTCGATATA
>JAYPDB010000009.1:19169-30614 GCA_038125045.1 Bacteroidota bacterium | reverse complement strand
TGTTTACACCTTCTTTGGCATGTCATATATTAAGAGGCACACGTAGGGACGCACTTATCAACAAAGTTACATCGGCGCGCACATATCAAATCATCGAGGGAGAATCTCACACTAATGAACTCTTCGATGCTGATCTTGTGTTTACACTCAATAGTATACAGGGCTTACGATGGGTCAAAAGCCTGAATCAAACAGAACTAGCAGTTGCACATGATCAATTGGAAGACCTTACTAAGCTATACCAAGAGGCTCTGCTTCTATAGAGCATGAAAAAACGATTTTCACACATAGAGGATGTGCACTCGTATCTTGATAAGATGCCTAAATTTAGTCAGGTAGGAGTGAAGGCTGCAAATTTCTCATTAAAGAGGATTAAAGCCTTCTTGCACGAATTAGGTGATCCCCATAAAAGATTAAAAGCTATACATGTAGCTGGTACAAATGGAAAGGGTACAACCTGTCATTTATTAGAGGCCGTTTATCGGCGTGCCGGATTTAAAACCGGTTTATATACCTCGCCTCATCTCATCTCGGTTAATGAGCGGTTTCGCATACTAGGAAAGCCAGTATCCGATGCTAAAATCCTGGCCTTTTTCCAACAGGTTGATCCTTTTTTAAATGCCTTCAAGCTCAGTTTTTTTGAACTCACAACAGTGATGGCATTTATGATTTTTGAGCATGAATTTGTGGATATTGCCATTATTGAAACGGGACTAGGAGGTCGATTAGATGCCACAAATGTAATTCTCCCTGAAGTGAGCGTCATTACCAGTATTTCCTACGATCATACCGATGTATTAGGGGAGGACTTGTCATCCATCGCGTGGGAAAAAGCCGGTATCATTAAAAAAGGTCGTCCTGTAGTTGTGGGAAATTTAGTGCCTGAGGCAATGAATGTAATTCGTGATCGGGCAGATAAACAAGATTCACCCCTTGTTTACGCCGCTGATTTATCACCCTCTTTCGAAGCAAACACGGTTCATTTTCAAGCTACTGAAGAACGCTTTTCTACCAGCTTTATTGAAAAAATAAATGCCTGGAATGTGGCTATGTGCCGCCAGGTGATTTCTCAACTCAGTGAATCGTTTGCAATATCAGATGAGGACTTTAAACAAGCTATAGAGGAATTTGAAGGTGTTCCGGGTCGTTTCGAAAAGATTCACCCAAAGTACAAATGGTATTTTTCCGGATCTCATAACCTGGAAGGCATACAGTCTACTCTTCAAACCGTGAAAGCCATGAAATCTAAGCGTAAAGTTGTGGTTTTAGGTATGATGAAGGATAAAATTAACAAACAAATTATTGACGAAACTCTTGGGTTTACTGACCGTTATTTTTATAAATTAGAGGGCGAAAGAGCGGCTTCGATTGCTGGCATCCCGTCACATATCTACATGAAGGTGATGAATGATGGAGATGTCAATTATATGTTAAGTGAATTGAAGACATCTTTGGTTATTTTTACTGGAAGTTTTTACTTTTATGCTACTGTAAAGAAATGGATGAGCCAGATGTAAACTAGCTTTTCTTAGGCGGCCTCGTTTAGACTCCATTACCATCAAATCTTATGTATTGTTTGCAGTACCTAGTCAAATGTTTATAAATTAAGTTATATGTCTACACTATCTACGGATGGGCATTCCTGGAATGATCCCTCTGAGTTGAAATCAAAGAAATTACCGGAACTCCAAGCTATAGCCCGCTCGGTAGGTATTCGAAGAGTTACCGGAGTAAAGAAAGAAGAGCTCATTCAAGGAATACTTTCGGTAGGGAATCAACCTAATTTGTATCAAACACAAGCAGGTAACCATACCGCCGATTCTACACCACCAACGCCTGCCAGTGCGCCATCATCCGGTGAGCCAACATCTGTGGGTAACGAGTCGCCAAAATCCAAAGAAATAAATAATGCCTCAAATAACCTCTATGGTGGAGGGGATCATGTGGTCCGCTATAATCGCTCAACCGAGGAAGAGACCTCCGATGAAGAGCAAGCAGCTGATCACGCCACTAATCAGAATCATCGAAATCATCAAAAGCGTAAAAATAAACGCAAAAAACATGAGCATGATGAACTTCCCGTTTCCGACGCACCCACTTTACAAGAGCGTATTGCTGAATTAGAGCCTCAATTAGGTCCATACCTTATTAACGAAGGCACTCTTGAGATCCTTCCCGATGGATACGGTTTTTTACGTTCCGTCAACTACAATTACAAGGCTAGCCCAGACGATATCTATGTTTCACCCTCTCAAATCAAACGGTTTAGACTTCGACAAGGCGACTGTGTTATAGGGATTATTCGCCCTCCGAAAGTGGGTGAGCGGTACTTTGCACTTTTACGGGTTGAAGGGGTTAATGGGCATATCCCAAGAGATGTGGATAACCGAGGATACTTTGACGAACTCTTACCTGTTCATCCCGAACATCGATATAAATTAGAATATACTCCCAGTGATTATACTACACGACTTATCGATTTATTTGCGCCTATAGGGAAAGGGCAAAGAAGCCTCATTGTGGCGCAACCCAAAACAGGTAAAACCACCATCCTTAGAAATATTGCCAACGCGGTAAGCAAAAATCATCCGGAAGCTAAGATTCTTATTTTACTGGTCGATGAACGACCAGAAGAGGTTACCGAGATGGAGCGAACCGTCGAGGGAGCAGAAGTGGTAGCGTCGACCTTTGATGAAAAGCCGGAAAACCATGTTGGGCTTTCCGAAATCGTATTCGAAAAAGCAAAACGTCTGGTAGAAAGCGGTCATGATGTGTTGCTATTATTGGATTCCATTACACGATTGGCCCGCGCATACAATGTTTGTGCCGGTAACAAGGGCCGAACCATGACAGGTGGGGTCGATTCAGAAGCACTTAAAGTCCCAAGACAATTGTTTAGCTCGGCAAGAAACATAGAAGGTGGAGGATCATTGACCATCGTCGCTACGGCGCTTGTAGATACGGGATCTCGGATGGATGATGTTATTTTTGAGGAATTTAAAGGGACAGGTAATAGTGAGATTGTATTGGATCGACGAATATCCGATCGACGGATTTATCCAGCCATTGATATTTTTAGATCTGGAACGCGTAGAGAAGAATTGTTGGTTAGTGAAGCAGAGCGAGAAAAAGTAGTTTTACTGCGTAGATATCTTACCAATATGAATCCTTTCGAAGCTATGGAATTCATTTTGGACAAAATTAAAGGTACTCGTGATAACATGGATTTCCTTGTTTCAATGAATAAACGATAATTCACTCTGGGCTACATGTTAGCCTAGATCTTCAGATAATAGTTCGGTCATGAGTAGTTCAAGCCATAAATATGACACCATCATTGTTGGATCTGGTCACAATGGCTTAGTTACAGCTTGCTATTTGGCTAAAGCAGGTTACCGCGTACTTGTTACCGAGAAAAATGAGACCATCGGTGGTGCGGTGCGAACCGAAACGATGTTTGAATCAGAACAAAATCCACATGGGTTTCGCATGGATGTGGGCTCTTCTGTACATATTATGATTCATCAAACCGGTATTATCGAAGAACTCGAATTGCATAAATATGGTTTAGAGTACATCGATATGGACCCCGTAATGTCCTATCCGGTACCCACCTCGAAGGGTGTGATACATTTTTGGAAAGATGTCGATCGTACACTTGAATCCATCGCGAGAGTCGCTCCCAGGGACGTAAAAAATTATCGCGACTTTATCGATTTTTGGGGAAAAATCAACAAAGGTGTCTTGGCATCGTTTATGACGCCTCCAAAAGGATCTAAAGTCATGGGTGAAATTATTAAGGCCCAGATTCGTGAAGGCTCCATGTTCAAGAAGGGAGAGCATATGAGTGGCCTTCAAAAAATATTATCGAGTTACGGGAAGGTGGTAGATGATGCCTTTGACAGTCCTCATTTAAAAGCTGCCTTGGTATGGTTTGCGGCCCAATCAGGTCCCTTACCCGATCAAAGTGCTACCGGTGATTTTGCTGGCTGGCAGTCTATGCTCCATGAATCTGGGGCCAAGCATCCCAAAGGGGGGAGTGGCATGCTTACACAGGCCATGAAAAATCTCATTGAAGCCTACGGAGGAACGGTTTTAACTCATACACCAATAGAGAATATTTTAGTTCACCAAGGCAAAGCTGTAGGGGTTCGCTCCGAGTCAGGTGAAGAATTTCATGCTCCCATTGTGGTTTCTAACGCTCATGTGCAAACTACCATGCTCAAGATGGTTGGCCCTGAGTATTTGGCATCTTCCATGATTCAGAAGGTCGAAAACATTAATGTGGGAAATGGTTTTGGGATGGTGATACGTTGTGCTGTGGAAGAATTACCGGAATACACCTCGGCCCCGGAAGATCCTTACATACACAATGGGATTCAATTGTTGGCCCCCTCAGTTGATTATATGAATGCTGCAATCGGAGATTATATACAGGGTAAACCGCCTGAAAAACCGGCAGCTCTGGCCATGACCTTTTCAAAAATTGATCCAGAAGTTGCAAAAGATGGCAAGCATACTATGTTTGTATGGGCCCAGTGGCATCCATACCAACTCTCTACAGGTGAACATTGGGACGACATCAGAGAACGCGAAGCTCAAAAAATCTATGACGTAGTGGTAGATTACGCCCCTAACATGAAGGGTAAATTGATCGATTGGTATATTCAAACACCTTTAGACATCGAGCGAAAGCATGGCCTACTCAAGGGGAATGTAATGCATGTTGAAATGAGCTTTGATCAAATGTTTATGTTTCGACCCATTCCTGAAATGAGTACCTATGAAACCCCCATAGAACATCTCTATTTATCTTCGGCTTCCTGTCATCCGGGTGGGGGAGTTTTTGGAGCTGCAGGTTATAATGCCGCTCAAACGATTTTGAATAAGTATCGTAAGCGATCATGGCTCAAGAGCACCTAAGCATTGATTTAAATAAACTCAAGGGCAACTTGCAAGCAGTGAGAGCCTGTATTTCTGAACAAACACAGGTATGGCCCGTTATTAAAGATGACGCGTATGGCCATGGTGCCGAGATGATTTCTCGATATTTAGAACCCATGGTTGATGGGTTTTGTGTGGTAAGAGTTTCAGAGGGCATTCAATTGCGTGAATGGGGTATTAGCTGTCCAATCTTGGTATTTGAGTCACCTCAAAACGACACTGTAAGCAGTTATACCGCTTTTGATTTGATTGCATCTGTGAGTACCAAGCAACATGTAGATTTACTAGTTTCAGGGACACGGTTTCATGTAAACATAGATACCGGGATGAAGCGACTCGGCGCACCCCTATCATCCATCCCCGAACTACTGACGAGTATCCACAGAAGAAGTGACTGCAAGGGAGCAGGAATCTACACTCATTTTGTACACGCAGATGATCCCGGCTCGCCTAGGGTGTTGGAGCAACTTACGATGTTCCAACAAATACGATCCCAATTCCCAAAGGAATGGATCACACATACGGCTAACAGTGGAGCTATTTTTCATTATGCCAAGGAGTTAGACTTATCGTATGATATGGTTCGGCCAGGAGTGTGTATGTACGGGTACAGTGCGGGAGATCAACCCATTCAGGAATTGCAGCCCATTCTTTCTTGGCGCTCAAAGCTTATTCACCTTCAACCCGTAAAAAAAGGTGAAACCGTCAGCTATGGTGGGCGTTGGACGGCTCCAAAGGATGGAATCGTGGGGGTACTTCCCGTTGGTTATGCACATGGCTTATCACGATTGCTAAGTAACCGAATTCAAGTGATTATTGAAGGTAATCGTTATGATCAGGTAGGAAGTATCACCATGGATTTCACGATGATATGGTTAGATCAAGATGACTATGCTTGTGATACAGAGGTTATCCTATTGGATGGTGTGGCGTTACGTGCTAATGATTGGGCAACATTAAGTGACACCATTGCCTATGAAATAACGACCCGACTATCGTTAAAGCTTCCACGGCATTATCTGGGTGTTTAAAGGTAATGCTTAGGCCTAATAGGCAATGTAGTCGAGAGTCACATCCCAATACACAATTTCACCGTAGGCATTTAATGAATCGGGTGCCATGATGACTCGATGTTCGCCCTCTTTCATTCCCAAAATTCCTCGCACAAAACCCGCTCCTCTGGTTCGTTCATAGGTGCCTACTTCTGCAAATTGCGTAGATGCTAAGGAACCATTTAGGTAGGAACTATCTACTATGTTATCCCGAGAAGTGCCACCTCGAAAGGTGGTGTAAAACAAAAAGATGTTGTCCCGAATCGTAACCTGTTGTGTTCCTGTGCCTTCCGACATGATATAAACCATTAAGCCATCCTCGGATTCAATAACATCGATAGCTTGAGAGATATCCGCTAAATTTGGAGCGTCTGAATAATCATAGGTGAAGTAAAACGGATCTTCATCACAGGAATAGAAAAGAATAGATATGGCCAGAATAAATCCTAAACAGGAGTTTTTTTTGTAGGTATGTGGGCGAAATGGTGTCATAGTTATTGAGTATAAATCTAGTTGCATAATATAAACAGCCTATTGATTAGATGCCTTAGCGTTCATCAGTTAAGTTTGAGAATATCGTGATGGTTGTCTGTCGTAACTATGTGATTATAGAATAGAATAAGCGGTTTCATTCTGATCAAGCTCATTCTTTTTCTTCACCAAACGCTACCCGAAGTTCTTTATTGCGTCTTCTAACCGCGATAGCACTAACACCTATGGCAAGTTCGTATAGAATCGTAAGCGGTATGGCAATAAGGATTTGCGAAATGGGATCTGGTGGGGTTAAAAACGCTGCTACTATTAAGCATAAGATAATGGCGTGCTTACGATAGGTCCGCAAAAAAGTAGGGGTTAAGAAGCCGGCCTTAGAAAGACCATAGCTAAGCACAGGCACCTGAAAAATGATTCCACAGCTAACTACCCACATAGCCAAAGAGCTAAAATAAGCGTTGATGTCGAAATCATTTCGTACCAATCCACTATCCGACAAATTAAAACTAGCAAAGAACTGTAGTGCGAAGGGTACCAATACCAGGTATCCAAAGCTAATTCCAATACCGAAGAAAAAGGTGATGAAGAATGCCGTTAGAATGGTTTTCCACTTTTCCTGGCGTTGTAACGCCGGTGCAATAAAGGCCCAAATTTGATAAAAAAACAGGGGAGATCCGATGATGAATCCCGATATGAACAACATACCCCAGTAGGTGAAGAATTGACCAGGAAGTTTACGACTTTGGAGTGCTAGGTCAATCGCATCTACTCGTATGACATCATACATAAAAAAGCTTGCACGCGTTGGGCCCAGTAGCAAGGTGTCGATGATAAAATCCGAGAAGATAAAAGCGATGATTATCCCTATGACCACTCCAATCATACCTTTAATGAGACGCCAACGTAATTCCTCTAAGTGCTCCAAAAAAGACATTTGATCGGTGCGATCTATGGGCTTTTGCGCTTTGGGCGGCTCAGCGTTCATAATTTGTCTGGTATTCAAGGAATAACTGCTGATAGGTTATAAGTGATTAGTGATCACGTGTAGCATTAGTAGAGTGGGAATTGATCACACATCTCCTTCACGCGTCCCGCTACCGATTGATGAACCCCTTCATTTGATGGATGGGTCACTACTTCATCGATCAGATTTGCTATTTCTATGAATTCAGCTTCCTGAAAACCACGGGTGGTCATCGCAGGTGTTCCAATTCGAATACCTGATGTGACAAATGGACTTTCGGTATCGAAGGGTACCATGTTTTTGTTAACGGTAATAGCTGCCTGCCCTAGAGCTTCCTCTGCAACTTTTCCAGTTACCTTCTTATTTCTTAAATCGATAAGTATAAGGTGATTATCTGTTCCTCCACTCACAATGGTGTATCCTAACTCTGTAAAGCGCTCAGCTAAGGCGTTGGCATTACGCTGCACTTGTGTTTGATACTGCTTGAACGAAGGCTCAAGTGCTTCTTTGTAGGCTACTGCCTTTGCAGCAACCACATGCATGAGGGGGCCTCCTTGTGTGCCTGGAAATACCGCTGAATCAAAGAGCTCTGACCAATTTTTTGTCCGTCCCGATTTGGCGGCTACCACTCCCAAAGTATTTGGGCCATCTTTACCCACCAAAATCATACCGCCACGAGGACCACGTAATGTTTTATGGGTAGTAGTGGTAACAACATGCGCATGGGGTAAAGGGTCGTTTAAGTTACCCGTAGCAATCAAACCTGCCGTATGCGCCATATCCATCCAAAGTAAGGCTCCCACTGCATCGGCGATGGAGCGGACGGCTTCGGAATCGAAGGCTCTACAATATGCAGTGGGTGCAATTGAGATAAGCTTGGGTTGAACTTTTATTGCTTTGTCACGGATGCGATCATAATCCAAGAGTCCGGTGTGTTCATCAACCCCATAAAATTCCGGTTTAAAATAAATACCTGAGAAATTCACGGGAGATCCGTGGGTTAAGTGACCACCATGTGCTAAATCAAATCCTAGTAGGGTATCACCTGGCTTCATAAGGGCTAAGTATACGGCAGCATTTGCAGAAGCACCTGAATGAGGCTGTACATTTACCCAATCGGCCTTAAATAATTCCTTGGCTCGATCACGTGCCAAATCTTCAACCACATCGGCATATTCACATCCCCCATAATATCGTTTACCAGGATAGCCTTCTGCATACTTGTTCGTAAGTGTACAACCATTCGCTTCCATCACTGCTTTAGAAGCAAAATTTTCAGATGCAATGAGCTCCAGGTTGTCGTTCTGCCGAGTGGTTTCCTGATTTAGAACGCTATATAGTTCCGGATCTTGTGATTTGATATGATTCATTGAGCTTGATTCGTGTGAGTTAGGGATGATATTTTTTGAACTCTTCGTTCGTGACGACCACCTTCAAAAGGTGTTTCTAGCCAATTACTGATAATGTTTTTTAGCAACTCGGGGTCATGTTCAAGAGTGCGCCCAGGTAGGCACAAAATGTTTGAATTATTATGCTGCCTTGTAAGCGCAGCCGTTTCTGCGTCTTGTACCAACGCAGCTCGAACATGTGTGTACTTATTGGCGGTCATACAGACTCCTTGGCCACTACCACAAACTAAAATACCCATTTGGAATGTGCCATCATTAACGGACTCCGCAACTTTAACAGCAAAATCAGGGTAATCAACCGATTCGGAGGAATAGGTTCCGAAATCTTTTACATCTACATTCAAGTCTTTTAATATCTCTAAGGCAATTTGTTTAGCAGTAAATCCGGCATGATCACTCGCTATGGGGATGGTCATAAGCAATACCTAATGGTACAAGTTATACGTGTTAGAGGTAGATCTAAATATCTCTAAAAAAACACTTAGTTTAAAGCTTGTATTTAAAATCACTAACAAAAACTACTTCAACCCATTCGTATCCCAAATGCCGTTGTACGCATCTGAACTAGAACATCTTAAAGAGTGGTTGCCAGAAATAGCTCAAACACTTACTCAAATGAGGGAGCATTCAGACTTTTCAGTTAGCCTAAAAGGTCATAATGATTTGGTGACCACCGCAGATCTTTGGTCCGAAAATAAACTTATTGAACTCATAAACAATCATTACCCAAATGACGCTATTTGGGCGGAAGAAACCCATCACAAACCCCTCGATTTAGCAGGTAGAATCTGGATTATAGATCCAATAGATGGTACCACTAACTTTGCTCACGGATTTGCACCTTATTGTATATCGGTAGCATTATGGCAAGATGGTCAGGTGGTCGTAGGTATGGTGTATGAAATGGCACACCATCAGTTTTTTTATGCCGTAAAACAACAAGGTGCATTTCTGAATGGAAAGGCGTTGAGTATTGGTAATGCAAGGGACCCTAAAGAGGCATTAATTGCTACTGGATTTCCCTATACTGAGTTTCACCATCTAGAGCATTTCACAAGCCTATTAAAGGATTTGTTTCTTGAGACCCATGGCGTAAGAAGAGCAGGTGCGGCATCGTATGATTTGTGCGCAGTAGCGGCTGGCTGGGTAGATGCTTTCTTTGAAGAAGGATTAAAGCCTTGGGATGTAGCGGCTGGAGCCCTTATTGTGCAAGAGGCCGGTGGTGAAATCTCGGATTGGAAGGGAGGTAAAGACTGGTTGGAAGGGAGACAGATTATAGCAGCTAATCCAACAATGAAAAAATATTTACTACATAAACTTTCTACTATTTATCCCATATAAACTTATTCGTAAATTACTAGTTAACCCAATACTTTTTTCTAATTACGTAATGAAGCCGAAACGAGCCACCGTTGCTCTTATTCAGATGAGCTGTTCCAATAATCCTAGTGAAAATATTGAGAAGGTTTGTGGGCTTATACGAACGGCTGCAGAAAACGGAGGGCAAATTATAGTACTACAAGAACTGTATCAAAGTTTGTATTTCTGCGATATTGAGGATTACGATAGGTTTTCATTGGCAGAGCCCATCCCGGGTCCTTCAACGGAGTATTTGAGTGATTTGGCTGCTGAACTAGAGATTGTTATCGTTGCTTCTCTATTCGAAAAACGCGCAGAAGGCCTTTATCACAATACGGCTGTAGTCATAGATGCCGATGGGCAACTAGCGGGCAGATACCGGAAAATGCACATTCCTGATGATCCTGGCTATTATGAGAAATTCTATTTCACACCGGGTGACCTTGGGTATCAAGCCATTTCAACCCGTTATGGAACCATAGGTGTATTGATCTGTTGGGATCAATGGTATCCTGAAGCCGCTCGACTTACCGCACTCAAAGGGGTGGATTTGTTGGTGTATCCAACAGCTATTGGCTGGCATAACAGCCAATCAGAAGAAGTAAATGAAGAACAATACCAAGCCTGGTATACCATACAGCGCTCACATGCCGTTGCGAATGGGGTGCCAGTGGTTTCCGTTAATAGAGTCGGAATTGAGGGCGATATGAAATTTTGGGGTCAATCCTTCATCACCAATGCTTTTGGTAGAACACTTAAGAAAGCTTCCATAGATGAGGAAGAAATCATTTTACAAGAGTTAGATTACAAGGATTCTGATAGCTATCGCACTCACTGGCCCTTTCTTAGAGATCGTAGAATAGACAGCTACGCTCCATTGACCAAGCGGTTTATTGATGACAACACCTGAGTATAATTTAGCAGCTAGGGGATATCGATTTCCAGGAGAATTTGAACCCCATGAAGCCACCTGGCTCAGTTGGCCTCATAATCCAGCCACATGGCCGGGAAAATTAGAACGAATCATCCCCGTATTTGCGGAGTTTGCCGCATTCATTTCTCGGGATGAAAAGGTACATATCAATGTTTCTGACTCTGATATGGAGGACTTTGCAAGAACACATATTTTGAAAAAGGGTGGGGTTGATGAACAGGTGTTTTTCCATCATTTCCCAACAAATGATGCATGGTGTAGGGATCATGGCCCTTGTGTTTTGGTGTTAAA
>JAYPDB010000009.1:0-19069 GCA_038125045.1 Bacteroidota bacterium | reverse complement strand
TCCCAAGCAGAAATTGAGTCATTTTTAACTCATTATTACGGGGCTGAACAGATATGGTGGCTGGGTGATGGTATTGAAGGGGATGATACCGATGGTCATATTGATGACATGACCCGTTTTGTAAGTCCAAAAACCATTGTGAGTGTGCTCGAAGATAATACCTCAGATGCCAATTATGTGCCATTACAGAAAAATTGGGAGCGATTACACTCCTTCCGGTTTCAGGATGGCAGTTCACCTGAGATCATTGCTCTTCCTATGCCGGCTCCAATATATTATGATGGGCAGCGACTACCCGCTTCTTATGCTAATTTTTATATCACCAATCATTCGGTACTTGTGCCCATTTTTAGTGACAAAAATGACGCAAAAGCACTAGGAATTTTACAGGAATTATTCCCCACGAGGAAGGTTATTGGGATCGAATCCACTTATTTAATTTGGGGCTTAGGAGCTTTTCATTGTTTAAGTCAACAAATCCCCAAAGCTCCATAAATTCAAAATTTTTAAAGCACCCTTACTCGTATTTGGCGAAATTCTACTTTATCACCATGATCTTGAATAGAGATATGACCTTCTCCGACTTTTGCCCAATCTTGATCATCGGACCATTTGCTTTTTAATCTTTGTTGCTCAAAACGTTCGCTATTAAGGTCATATTCAAGAACTTTTTCTCCATTGAGATAGTGCACTACCATTCCATCTTGAACTTGGATTCCTGCAGTATTCCATTCACCGGCTGGGTGATAGGGTGAATTATCAGGAGCAAACATGTCGTACAAAGCGGCAACTTGACGATGTGGAAGGCTTTCAGATCGTGCTAACGCATTATCCAGAAGTTGGTACTCAGGACCTGTTTCATAGTCATCTTTATAGCTATCGCCTTGCTCTACATGATACATGATACCGCTGTTGGCACCTTTCGACATGCGATACTGTACCTCTAATTCAAAATTTTTAAATCGATCTTTTGTCACGATGGATTGACCAAAGCCTGTGTTTTTATCTACATCATCACCGCCACTGGATACCGTAAGTACATCATCTATGATGATCCATTTATCCGAGATTTGGCTGGTATTAAATCCAGTCCAAGCATCCAGAGTAGGATTTTGATGGTGGTCGTACAGTAAAATCCAGTCAGTAGCATCCGCATCACGGTCTGCAACATCCGTTGATGAGGTATTGGATTGCTCATTACAACCAACAAAGCTGTACATCATGAGCATGGCAATGGTGAAGATGGAGTGGAAGGAATAACAAACTTTTTGTGACATGACTACTTATTTAATGGTCGTTTGGATAGTGGTTTCACTATTCAAGAAATCTATGAAACGCTTGGGTAACTCAAAAGAGGGTTCTAAAGGGATGGGTGAGAATCGATAAACAAAGCCATTAGTGGGTTTTTGAGGTCGAAGAGCTGGATTCCAAGCAAAGCCTTCGAGTCGGCGATTTTCTAATGTAGGATCTTCTTCAAATACAAAGCCTTGAGAAGCTGCAGATTTTAGTTCCTCAATTTCTCCATCCTGAAAAGACAAATAAATCTCAGGAGAGCGTAATTCAATGGCTCCATCGTTCTCATCCTCATCATTGACTGTGAAGTATAGAATTTCCGCGTTTGGAAAAAGGGTCATTTCATGCAATTCACCAAGCAGAAAATAGGCGTGTAAACTATCTGATTTTAATTGATTGAGCCTACCCGTTTGTTCATCCTCTACCGCTGCGAAAGCACTCTGATACAAATAAAGAGCTTTGATTTCACTACTATCCATTTGGGCGATGATCCTATTGGCCGATAATTCAGCATTGTCGTACCACACTTTAGGCTCCCCCGTCAAGAGAAAACGTTCGTATTCCGATTCATAATACAAGCTATCCGATCGGGTTGAAAAGTCTGTACTCCAACTTTGCGTCGGTTCTACTGTGCGAAAACTAAACATGCTATCTTGATCATGGATACGTATCGTATTCGAGAATACGAAGGTAGTATCTGAGCCATCAATGGTTCGAATCGTTGCATTTCCCATGAGCCTACGATAACCAAGGGAATCCGCATAGACGGAATCTGAACGTAGGATTTGTTGGTCCATTTTATTTTCCATCAGAACCTGCCCGTATAGATAGCTTCGCTTGGCTTCTCTTTGAACGTTCATCCGGTCGCTTTCGGCATATTCGTCTTCAGAACTTAGCTGAACATTTCCAATAAAAACGGCGCTATCAATTTCCTCAAAATAACTACCGCGGTTAGCCATCAGTACCCCAGTGCTATCTTCTAACCGAATTCCTTTATTGAAGTACGCTATTTTATGATCGAAGTCATAATCCACAGCTTCACCAAAGAGTCTAACATCATCCTGATCAATGATGACTCGGCCTCTAAGTAAACTTAGATCTTCTTTGGTGAAATAACGTAAGGAATCGGCCCAAATTATGGCGTTTTCTGTTTCGATTTGAAGGTTACCAATGGCCAAAAGTTCGCTTTTATTGATGAAACGATAGGCCGTATCACAGACCATTGCTACATCATCAACTATGAGTTGTGCATTAATGAGCCTTTGAACAGGCTCATTGTCGTAGAGGCTTCTTTGGGCAGATTCAAACCGAATCAGATCTACAATATTTTGAGCATGTGCATAATGATTAGGAGCAGTAAGACCCATGAGCAGCAGAACAAAAAAAAGTGGACTTTGATATTTATTCAATAACAACTTTACCACCTCCTTCATTTAAGGTGTATTCACTCAGATCAGAATTACCTTCAAAACCCATGGCGGCAATGCTGTCAGGAGGTGAGATAAAGGTGACAAATTCAGGCGTACTCACCCGATCTTGTTTGCGTTGCCATTTCAGATACTCGGATCGGAGTATTTTGTCATCTACCGTGATAATTTCTACCTGTCCGTACATTTCGAATACACCCACATTCGATTTATATAATGCACTATCGCATGTAATGGTACTACTCAAATCACCCGATTCTCTGTCGAATAAATGAATGGTGATAGGACCGGATATCTCTGTAAAGCTCTCCTCATTGTTTTCAGTGAAAAGCGCATAATCACCAACCAGATCCAATACATTTCTGCCTTCATCAATGAGCTGTAGTTCAAAGCCCCAACTCTCTGAGGATTGTAAGCGATCAGGATTTAGAGCTTGGGTAATTTGTTGGTTGTCGAACTCACTTAATTGATCACAGTTACTACCTGCAATCATCAATAAAAGAATCAGGTATAAGCAATAAGATGGTATCCCGCTCATGGTGTGACGCTTCAAATGCCTAGGTTCCGAAGTATCGATCACCGGCATCCCCAAGTCCAGGTAGTATATACGCTTGTTCGTTGAGCTCTCGATCTAACTTAGTAGTGATGATGGGTATGTCGGGGTGCTGCTCATGAACGTTCTTTACACCTTCAGGAGCTGCAATTACACAGGTGAAAACAATATTTTTAGCGCCATTTTCCTTTAGATAATGTAGCGCATGAGAAGCGCTGCCTCCCGTTGCTAACATTGGATCAACTACAATGCATAACCCGCGATCTATGTCTTTTGGTAGATTGTCATAGTAGTTTACAGGCTCGTGGGTTGCATGATCACGATAGACTCCTACATGACCTACTCGAGCATCCGGAATGAAGTGAAGCAGTCCCTGCACCAAACTCAAGCCGGCACGTAGTATAGGGACGACATGAACAGGTTCATTCATTTCAAGCCCCTGGGTGGTCTCTAATGGGGTAGGCACCTCAATTGGGTTTCCTTCAATACCCTGAAGTGCATGATAGGCTAGTATTCCCCCAAGCCTATCCATGGCACTTCGAAACGTCCGAATATCAGAGTTTTGATCCCTTAGTTTTGAGATATAAAGCTCAACCAGGGGATGTTCAATAATCTCGAGATGTTTAGGCCTTATCATGGGCTTTGATCGAGTTAAAGTAGGTTTTAGTTGCTGTAGCAACTACACCTGAAAGGGCAAATAAGGCAATAATATTTGGGAAAGTCATTAATCCAAGAGCTATATCACCAATGGCCCATACGGTTTCCAGAGCTAATATGGCGCCTAGGAAATGCATGATCAGGTACACTACTTTATAATAGATAATAGATCCATCGCCCGCGAGATATTGAATGGAGCGATCACCGTAATAACTCCAACTAATTGCGGTGGAGATACCAAACAAAATTACACACAAGGTTACGATATATTTGCCTCCAGAAAACAATGGTGATAAACCATTTTCGAAAGCCAAAGCGGTAAGTGGAGCACCATTTTCGACGATACTGGTTTGTAATTCTCCTAAGGATTCACCATCCATGGAGTATATAGCAACCTTACCATCTTCTAATAGTTCTAATTGCCCGTTGAATAATGTGTTGCGCTCAGCATCCACATAGAAACTACCGTATGGGAAGTCATTTCTATGAACCAACCCATTAACCGGTTCACCATTTTCAAATTGGAGTGTGGTGCCGTTGTTATCTATTTCTATGGTTGCTTCTAACGCGTTGGTGGTAAAAACGGTGTCATGTTTTTGTTCCCAAACACCAGTACTTACAATTACTAAACCCGTCATGGTACAAACTACTAAGGTATCTATGAAAGGCTCAAGAAGGGCCACCACTCCTTCACGAACAGGTTCTTTGGTTTTTGCTGCGCCGTGCGCAATGGGAGCGGAGCCTTGACCCGCCTCATTAGAAAACAATCCTCGCTTGATACCCCAAACCAAAGTCGTTAGAAAAAGCCCAGATCCAACTCCAAATGCACCCGCCTTGGGAGTAAACGCATATTCAAGTATGGTTCCAAAAGCAGGAAGTACTTTGTCGGCGTTTAGTAAGAGGATGACCAATGCTCCTAAAACATAAATAAGGGCCATGATTGGCATTAGGCTAGCTGTTACCCGTCCAATACGCTTAATGCCGCCTATGATTACGAAGCCTACCACCGAAGCGGTCGCTAAGCCTGTAACCCAACCAGGAATCAAGAAAGTACTTTTAAGGGTGTCTGCTACTGTGTTTGCTTGAACCGCATTACCCGTTAAAAAAGAACAGATGACAGCCATGGCAGCGAAAAACACGGCAAGCCATTTCCATTGTTCACCCAAACCTTTCTCAATGTAGTACATAGGGCCACCTGAGACAGAACCATCGCTGTTTTGGATTCTATATTTTACAGCAAGTGTACATTCAGTGTATTTTACAGCCATGCCAAAGAATGCCGTTACCCACATCCAAAAAAGGGCACCTGGTCCACCATAGTGAATGGCAATAGCCACACCCGCAATATTACCAATACCAACAGTGGCCGATAGAGCCGTAGTTAAGGCTTGAAAATGATTGACATCGCCAATAGCATCGGGTTGATCATATTTGCCCATGACCGTTTGAATACCATGTTTAAAATGTCGGATTTGAACAAATCCTAGACGAAGCGTGATAAAAATGCCAAAGCTGAGTAGAAGTGCTACCATGAATGGGAAGAATGAAGGGGTACTCCAAACTAGGTCATTGAGGGTGCCTACAATCTGCTCGAAAGTTTCCATGTGAATGCGTTATTATTTATGATTAGCCAATTTAATTATGTGCCCAAAGTAATAAAGATTTAGGAAAGTATGCTAGAGAATACAAAATATTGAGGTTTAGCTTATTTTTTGAAAAAAGTGAACGATTTATCTCAATTCTCTCTTTATAATTCTAGATTAGTCCTAAGTTATTAAAATAAAAGGCTTATTATGACAAAGTCAGACATTGTAGACATCATTTCCTCATCTGTTGGACTCACTAAAGTGGAGACAGAGGCAGTGGTAAACGGTTTTATGGAAACAGTAATCGATGCTATGAAGCGAGGAGAACATATCGAGCTTAGAGGCTTTGGTAGCTTCAAGGTGGTGAAACGTGCTCAGCGTGTTGCCAGAAATCCTAAAACCAATGTAGAGGTCATTGTTCCAGAACAATTTGCTCCTGTATTAAAGATTTCTAAAGATTTTAAAGAGTCAGTAAATAAATCTCTAACCGTATAGTTTAGATAACTTTATTTTTTGAATAGGGAATAGATTAATTTATTCCTATCTTTAGGGTCTGAAAATTAAAATAAATAGTTTACAGGAATCGATACTATGCCAAGTGGTAAAAAAAGAAAACGCGCCAAGATAGCTAAGCACAAGCGAAAAAAACGATTACGAAAGAATCGTCACAAGAAAAAGAAATGATTTTTAGCCTCCATATTGGAGGCTTTTTTTTTGCAACAAAAAAAAAGATCTACTTTATGAGATGTGGTTGTTTTTCTACAGCGTTACTAATGGTGAATTCTGAAGTTTGAATAACTCGGCTACTACGTACCAGTAATTCTTTCAAGCTCTTTTGAACAAAATCCTGCAATTCTTGCATGTTCACTAATTCGCTAAGGTCGAACTGAAAGTAGGATATAAGTTGTATGGTAGACAGATATTTTCCTTCTTTATCGCCTTCAATTTCTACATGCCACCGAGTGATATTTAATCCTTTTTGGAGGTTTAGTTGTTGATTTTGAGAAATCAAATCCATCCAATGGCTAGCAAAGTCCATACGATAATTACCCTCGCCACGGGGTAGGGTTGGTTGGGAGTTTTCACTATTAAATACCCACATTAATTCCACGTCTATGGTTGGCTTAGTAATTGAATTAGCTAATTCCGTATTTCCCAAGAGTGGATGATTGTTAAGGCCATCGAGATTCTTCGCAATCTGATATTCCCGATACTGATCCCAATCGAAATTGATCGAGAGTCGGTCAAAATAATTTGTAAGACTAGTTAACTGTATGCCAAGTTCCAATCCAGTAGCAAATATGGTGTTATCTTGCCAGGTTCGAAAGTTTTCAATTCTAATATGCTTACTTTCTACATCGGACCGTATTGTATTTACTATAGATTGAAATATGGGGTAGTTCATAAAGCTTGAGAAGTAGCGCTATTGGATAATATTATTGATACCTATGAATTATTATGAGTTAATATATTTAATAAAAGACTTGAACATCAAATTCAATGATGCTACTCTCGACCGTATCATATCACCGCAGAAAAATATACTTGAATGCTATATAGGGGATGGGTGCCTTCGTTTTCATGCGGTTCCTCCATCACCGTATCTGTATATTCGTTCTTGGCAGTCGGGGAAGAAAAAAAATGTCGTTGAGTTTTTTCCTGAGGTGTATGGTAAACGATTGAAGAAGGCTAGCCTTACAGAGCATGATCGTTATTTGGGCTTACAATTTGATGACGATTATTGGGTATGGTTTGAAGTATTCGGTTCCAAAACAAATGCATATTTGTGGCATGATGATGCATTCATAGCTTCGTTTAAAAAAGACCTATCACAACATGAAGAAACCTTCGATCGATGGTTATCTGCTCAAAAAAAGCCATCCCATAAGCCCGAGCAACCGAGTCTTGATAGCAAGCTAACCATAACTACCCTCAAAGAAGCTAAGGAACGTATATTAGAATGGAATCCTAATTTTGAGCGTAATCAATTAGATGTTTTGTTGTCTAAGCAGCTCCGTTTCCCTGTTACCGTAGATACCTTGCACGAACATTTTGTGTCTTGGGAAGATCGATTAGCTAATCACGCAAAATTTCAAATTTTTACGGATGGAACCCGGAGTCTGTTACCGGCTGAATTAGTGGGCAAAGAAGTTGAGGAAGAATTTCAAGAGATCTCTGATTTAATTTATGTTCATGCGACTAAGGGAGTTAAAAGGGTACAATTCAAACAGAGATACACCAATTTTTTAAAACAACTTAATAAGCTGGATAAGAATGTTTCAAATCAACTCCTACAGTTAAACAAAGCCATATCTAATGAGCAAAAAGCTTCGCAATGGGAAGAATATGGTCATTTGATTATGACTTTAGCACATAAAGGCTACCCCAACGATAAGCTTTTGTCCATGAACAACCTTTTTAATGAGAACCAAGCAATAGACATTCAGGTTCAACCCGAAAAGACCTTCGCAGAAAATGCCACTCTCTATTATGAACGGGCCCAAAAGGCGCGTGCAACTAAAAAAGAAGTGGAGACTCAGATTCCTATTTTGAGGCAAAAAAGAGCACGTATTCAACAAGCGATTACTGAGTTGGAAGGTATAGAAGATGGTACTATGCTGGATAATTGGTATGTAAAGTTTCAAGTTTTGGGATTGGTGAAAAGTGGAATAAAAAATGCTAAGTCAGGGGCGGGTGTAAAGAGCTCAAAACCTACCAAACCATATTTTGAGTTTGTAGTATTTGGCTATAGCATTTGGATAGGTAAGCATGCCCGGTCTAATGATGAAATGCTCAGTTTAGCCCATAAAGAGGATATATGGCTGCATGCTAAAGGGGTGTCAGGATCACACGTTATTATCCGTTCCCACAATAAGATTCTTAATAAAGCAGTAATCGAACAGGTAGCAGCTTTTGCAGCTTATCAGTCTAAGGCGAGAGGATCGGCCTGGGTACCTGTTATTTTTACTACAAAAAAATATGTCAGGAAAGCTAAGGATGCGCCACCAGGTGCTGTAATTGTTCAAAAAGAAGAAGTAGTTATGGTTCAACCTGAGGCCCCTAAGAATCTTGGTTATTAGGGTTTTTGTTTTGGGGTAGTGCTCTTATTTTCTACTTAAGAATATGCTATGTTAACATAGATAACAGAACGTTTTAAACAATGACAAATCGACAATATCCTGTAACTATTTGTGGGTTCATGGCCAGTGGCAAAACAGCTACAGCCAAAGCATTATCACAAATTATGCAAACCCCTTGGGTCGATGTAGACGCCGAGATAGAACGAAGCTATGGTCAGCGAATTACCACGATGTTTAAAGAAAGAGGTGAGGTGTATTTTCGTTCTGTTGAACGTGAAGTGGTGAATGAACTCTTAACCTCAACGTATCGAATCATTTCCCTTGGAGGAGGGGCGCTACAGGACAAGGAGTTTGTACATCGTATAAAAAAGAATAGTTATTTGGTATTTATCAAACCAACCTTTGAGCTTATTTATGGTCGATTAATTCGAAGTACTCATCGACCCTTATTGATGAAGGAACTAGCACAAGCAGAAGATCATGAAGTAGTGAAAAACCGCTTAAAAAGTTTATATTTAAGCAGATTACCATTATATGAACTAGCTCACATCATCATAGATGTTCAAGAATCTTGGTCGGCTCACTATGTAGCGTTACAAATTCTTGAAAAACTAACGCATGATATGGATGCATAATTTATGAATAACCGGTTAAATCAGGTACGAGTAGAATACAAAAAGGCATATGATATTATGTTAGAGCACAATAACTTAGGTGCTTTATCTAATATGATAAGTCAGCGTTATAATGTAGACCGTGCCCTTCTTATCATAGATGAGTGGGTGCATCATTATCATCGAGATTGGGTAGCCAGCAATCTAGATCAACATTTTAGTCACCTCTCCACCTATGTGGTTCCCTCAGGTGAGAAAAGCAAAAATATGACTCAATTTAGTCGACTGCTGAGTTGGGTTCTGGAGCAACCAGTAGAGCGCAACACACCAATCATTGTAATGGGAGGCGGGGTGGTTGGAGATTTGGGCGGATTTGTCGCCGCAAGTGCTCTCAGGGGGATGCCTCTAATCCATGTTCCTACAACCTTGTTGGCGATGGTAGATAGTTCAATTGGTGGCAAGACTGGAATAAATCATGCTAGCGGTAAAAATGTTATAGGGTCTTTTTATCAGCCTGATATGGTATATACAGATACTAAATTTTTGCAAACCCTTCCCAAACAGGAGTGGATGAATGGGTTAAGTGAGGTATTGAAGTATGGATTTATCAATGATCCAGGTATTTTTGATCTAGTAGATGAAGCCTTTGCTACAGATGATTTTGCAATTCCGGAAAATTGGGCCAAAATCATTTTACGAAGTGCTCAAATCAAAGCCGATATTGTGAGTACTGATACACTGGAGAAGGGGGTTCGAGAGTATTTAAATTTTGGACATACCTTTGCCCACGCTATTGAGAATATTGCGGAATATGGCACCTTTAGTCATGGCGAAGCTGTTTTTGCAGGAATGTATGCCGCATGCCTAGCATCTGAATTATTCTTAGATGTCCATCTTAACAAAGATGTACTGAATACCTATTCAAAGTATCATCATTTCTCATTGACATCACTTGCCAATAGAATTCCTGAACTTATTGCTCAGATGCAAAAGGATAAAAAGGTTAAGAATCAGTTCATACGATTGATTCTTCTTAATGATCATGGTTCACCAACGGCATTTAAGGTAGAAAAACCGAACAACCTGATTTCTGTTTGGGAAACTACGATTGCTAATTTTAGCTAAAATGGAAGTGGACACGAGGGAACATAACTCCCGTATTTGGCACAAAATAGTAGGTACCTTCATTGGTTTTTTTGGCTTACTGTTGGTCCTACTTGCTCTCGCTCAAAACCGAGGAGTTCAACAGTGGTTGATAGGTTCTATTATCGAGAAGGGTAAAGAGCATCAACTCAGTATAAACATAACGCATTCACGTGGGTTTTTCCCTCTAAATTCCACCTTTGAGGGTGTTTCCATAGAATTTCTTACTCCATCTGATGCTCAGGCTGCTCTTTCAATTGATACTGTGCGTTACCGTTGGAAATTCAACGATATTGCTAATGGGAGAATTGGCCTAGATTATGTAGACGTTCTCGGGTTTACAGGTGAGATCATCTACCAAGATACCAATCACATTTCAGATGATAGAACAGTGCTTAAGCCATCTCCAGGGCTTATTTTCGGTAGAGACTTAACCATAGGTCAATTATTGGTTAGAGGGGACTCGTTTACTCTCCTTTCTAGATCTCAAGACCCTGCCTCTAAACAGATTCTTGGTGGTTTAGCTATGGATAGCCTTAGGTACACTGATTTCATGCTAAGGTCAAGAATTAACGTTTTGAATGGCGTTATGTTTGGGGGTATTGATCGGTTAGAGTCTTTGGTACAATGGAAAGGTGAAACCGTAGAATTAAGCCTATCTACAGAGATAAAAGCTGATTCCACAGCCCTAGAGTTTGATCAAATTTCTTTTCGTTCGAATTTGGGAAGTTATGAAGGAGAGATTAATTTAGTAGGTGATCAAAGGTCGGTTATTATCCGTCGCATGGAGTTATTGGATACTTTTTATGATCAATTACTGCCCTATTTGATTTCAGAACAATGGAAACAAGCTCTCCTGACCTATTCTTTAGCACCCAAAAACATTACTGGTGAAATAGGCTTACATGAAGGCAGTATTCAAATAAAGGAGTTACTGCTTAGGCAAAATGATTCCCAAATCCGTCTGAATGGTGAAATTTTTCGGGATGAAAGTTTCAAAGCTGCCAATTTGAACGCAGAATTGAGCTTGGCGGAATCTGAGATTCCTGTCTCTTTAATACAAGACTATCCTATGGTTAACTGGACAAGGTTAACAGACTATAATCTACTCTTAGAATACCAGTATACTCCTAGGTACGATAGCCTCAATATCGTATTGAGGGATGTAAGTGGGGAACCTGTGCAAATTGTTTTTTCACAGGACTATCAAACTGAGAAAAAAATAAGAGAGAAGCTCTCAGATAGAAGCATTTTACTACAATTCAACAACTTTACACTTGCACCTTGGTTAACAGAGACTCACCTTTCGAGGGCTGCAGAATGGGATGGGCTTGTTCGTTGGAATCGTAATTTTGACCGATCAACTATGGGGCTGGATTCCATTTCTATGGAATTAGAACACCTAAGAGTAGGGGCTTGGGATGTGCAAAATGTAACCCTGAAGTATGAACCTGTTCCATGGCCTGGAAAAGAAAACATGGGAATACCACTTGCCATAGGAGACCTATCGAATGGTGGAAGCAATCAAGATCCTGAAGGCAACAACTACAGATTACAAGTTAGGATGTATGATGATAGTGGTTCGATAGAATGGAATGGGGCCATCAACCGGGTGGGGAATACCTGGCAATTACAAAGCCAATTTACCGGTGAGCATTTAAGATGGGCTACTAACCCATCACATACTAGTGGAATATCAGAGAAGTTAGTACGTCCAGACTCAGATGCCGATGATCAATTCTATGCGAATACTGTGTATGGTATCTTACATTCGAGCGGTGAGGGTTTTGGAGTTTCAGAGGTATTATTCAATGCCAATACACCCTTGTTGCAAACACCTGACACAAGTTTTACAGACGCTCAGTTTTATGCAGATTACCTCTTGAATGAAGATGGTTTACAAGAACTACGTATTACCTCAACTCCATTCGATTTCCAGCTTAGAGGTCGCTATCGAGTAAAGGATTTTCCAGTTTTAACTGAGAAATGGATGAGCTATTTAAGAAATGAACAATCACGTTGGATGTTGAAAGGGGTTCAGGATTCCAGGCTCCCTGATACAACGATTAGGGATGCCGCACTGGCTCAGCAGATGGAATGGCAACTACATATCAAAGAAAGTGAAGCTCTGGGTTTTCTACTGCCAGCCGCAGGCATTCAACATACTAAGTTGATGATGAATGGTAGAATGAATGTCGATGAGTCTAGAATGCTCATGAATCTGGATGTATTTGATGAAGAGCTAAGGTTAAACGGCTGGCTTCTGGATAGTTTAAATGGGCAATGGACGGCTAGTTTCCGTATTGATTCATCTAGTTTAGATTTTTCTGTATTAGAATCTAGAGGTCAACTCAAAGCACTAGAAAGTCCTAGCATACGTGCTCAAGACCTACAATGGCAGGCCTCGATGCAAGCCGATAGTATACGCTTTAGTCACAAAATTGGACGATTACCATCCGGTGCATTTTTATCGATGGATGGGGAATTTCAAGCAACTGATACGCTGCATAGAATGCGACTTCAAAACTTTAGGGTTGGATCTGGAAATTATATCTGGTCTAATTTAAATGACTTTATTTTGAGTCTAGATCCGAGGTATCGATTGGGTTTAGAGCAAGTGAGCTTTCACAATAATGAAGAAGAACTTGATATTCGTGGTTTCTTTAGTAGCGAACTTCAGGATTCTATGCTCTTTACGATACAGAGTGTGAATTTAGATCGATTATCGGAACTCCTGAATGTTCAACAAGACCTTAATGGTATTGTCGATGGCCAATTCTCTACTCGAAGTTTATTGGAAAACCCTAATATTCAGGGTGAACTTGATATCAAGTCTTTTTCATTAAATCAACAAATAGTCGGTGATATCAGACTTCGATCAGAGTTCAACCCGAATAAAAAACAGTTTGATACAAACGTTACCATATACACCGATTCACTGTTATACCCCGAGTATTTCAGTAGTTCCGAGCGGGTGGGGCAAAATGTTGAACTCAATGGATACTTCAAAGCTCTAGATACTGTTGAAGCTTTAGAGACCGATACTCTGTATTATTTTGACCTTAATTTTGCCAATATCGATTTATGGATACTGCCATTTTTAACCCCTAATGTGTTTTCTGAAATGTCTGGAGTAGCATCGGGAACGGGAAGTATATGGGGTACTGACCAAGGATCTGATTTTAGCTTTGATTATGATATCGGTAGTGAGAATGCGGTCTTTATTCAGCCTCGGTTTTTAGAGACCTACTACTACGGTACAGGGCCATTACGTTTTTCAAGTTCGGAGGGTTTGATATTTAATGATTTCTTTCTCATGGACCCATCGGGTGGAACCGCTCATCTCAACGGGTCGTATAATTTAAATCGATTTGGGCCATTACATACCATCGATCTAAGTTTAGAGATGGAAGAGTTTCACTTTTTAAATACTTTTTTTGATGAGGAGCTTCCGTTTTTTGGTCAGGGTTACGGTACAGCAACCCTCAGAATGACAGGGACCAATGATGATCCCGTTCTCTATTCAGAAGGTCCCATTCTCATGGGTGATTTTTCATCCATAGGACTCCCTCTGATAGAAAAAACAGAGTTTGAAGAGAATAATAAATTTATTCGGTTTGTTGATGATTTTTCATTGATTTCTGAGGTGTTAACGTCTAACAGGAGCTCATTCTTAAATGGTCAAACAATGGTAATGGAGACTAATGAAGAGCGAAGTTTTACGGAACGTTTCACTCTGGATCTTCAATTTGAATCTGCAACTCCCATGACCGTTCAACTTATCTTTGATCCCATCACGGGAGATGTCATTACGGCGAATGGTACAGGGAATATTCGAATTCAGCTCCAGGATGAGGATTTTTCTGTTTTTGGTCAGTTTGATATCTCAAGTGGTGACTACAATTTTGTTAGTGGTGATATTTTCACTCGTCGATTCGAACTTATTCCTGGCGGAACTCTGCGATGGGATGGAGACCCCTTAGATGCAAAATTAGATCTACAAGCTCTTTATCAAGCTCGTCCAGACATCAATACACTAACAAGAACAAGGGATCAGATTAATCAAGATCAGGCTGAACGGGTTCCCGTAGAGTTGGTATTGAACATAGGTGGTTCCCTACAAGGAATTGAAAATGATTTCTTTTTTAGGTTACCTAATACCTTTGAAACACAACAAAATTCTACACTTAAAACACAAATTAATGCCCTAAATAGAAACGAAGACGAAAAACTAATTCAAGCAACTAGTTTTCTTTTGATGGGTGACTTCATTCCTTCTTCGACGGCGCTTACGGATGCAACAAATACATTGACAAGTAATTTAAGCGGTAGCGCAGCCGTCCTTAATCCATTATTATCGAGCCAGTTAATAAGTCCGTTGCTATCCAATCAGATGAATTCACTCTTGAGAAGCGACGTGGGAAGTTTAGATATTGATTTCAATCTAAATACGTACAATAATATCGATTTAGGCCTTGCACTACGACTTTATAACGATCGAATTATTCTAAGTAGAGAGGGGCAGATAACAGGATCTCAATCTTCTATTGGTGATATTGGCGCTACCTATAAAATTAATCAAGCACTGGCCTTAACGGCGTTTCATCGACAAGATCCCACATTTAGCAACTATTCCGGATCAGATAATTCACAACAATCACAGGATATAAACGGAGTTGGTATAGAAACGGAGGTGAGTTTTAGTTCCTGGAAACAATTACTAACAAAACTATTCGAGCCTATTGCTAAATTTTTCAATCGAAGAGAAGAAGAAATTCTGGTACAGGCAGAATAGACCATTTTATTCGTAATTTATATCTAGAACACACCTTTATATATGAGTCGTAACGACCGTTTAACAAGCATGGAAGAAACCATTCTCCAATTATTAGAGACGCATCCCGATAAGAAAATTCATCGAGAAGAATTTGCTCAAATATTAGCTATTCATTCAAAAAATGAGGCAAAACGTCTTCAAAAAGCACTCAATAGTTTGGTGAATAAACAAAAAGTACGGGTTCATCAAGGGTGGGTTCGACTAAACAGAGATCATTCGATTATTGAAGGTAGAATAGAATTTAATCAGCGTGGTACTGGTTTTGTAGTGGTCGATGGAATGGATGAGGATTTTAGAGTACATGCCAAAGATGCAGGTATGGCTCTTGATGGAGATTTGGTCCAGATCAAAGTGTTAAAAACCGGTAAGCAAAGTAGGAATCCTAAAGCCAAGGTAGTTGATGTATTGGAACGAGGGGCACCGTTTTATGTGGGTACCTTACGGAAAACAACATCAAATACCTGGGTTATAGAAAGTGATCGAAAATCGGTTCAGCTCGATTTCTATGTACTTAAGGAAGATTTGAACGGGGCTTTAGCTAATGAAAAAGTTACTTTTCAACTAAAAAAATGGGTTCATAGACAGGCCTTACCCCAAGCTCAAATTATCAGCAGATTAGGGAAGGCGGGTACGAATGATGCCAACATCTTATCCATTTTGGCTGAGAATGGTCTTATCGCCGATTTTCCGCTCGAGGTTGAGCAAGAATCTTCTCAAATACCCGAAATCATTGACCAGGCTACCATTGATGATCGTTTAGATTTTCGGAATTCTTTAGTGTTTACGATTGATCCTGTGGATGCAAAAGATTTTGATGATGCCTTAAGTATTGAAAAATTGGATAACGGGCATTATTTACTTGGAGTGCACATTGCGGATGTGACCCATTATTTAAAAGTGGGTTCAGCTTTGGATGAAGAAGCACATAGCAGAGCAACCAGTATATATTTGGTTGATCGAGTGATACCTATGTTACCTGAGCGCCTTAGCAATAGTGTTTGTAGTTTACGTCCAAATGAAGATAAACTGTGCTACAGTTGTTTTATTGAGGTTGATTCAAAAGGACAGGTACTATGCTATGATATTAAAGAAACGGTCATTCATTCTCGTTTTCGGTTTAGTTATGAGGAGGCTCAACAGGTTTTAGACGGTAGCGATCATGAAATCGCCTCACAAATCCGTATGGCTGCTGAATTAGCTAAGATACTTTTAGATAAGCGTTTTAGAGAAGGGGCCATTGATTTTGATAGTCCAGAGCCGAGGTTTCGTCTAAATGAGAAGGGTAAACCCGTAGAGGTTATACTTAAAAAACGTTTGTTTGCCCATAGACTCATTGAAGAATGCATGTTATTAGCCAATCGTACGGTGGCAGAACATGTACAGCATCTTAGAGAAAAGTCACCCAAAGCAGATTATCCATTTTTTTATCGTATACACGATAAGCCAGACGAAAAAAAGCTTTTGGATGTTCTGGAGCAACTTAAACCACTTGGTATTTACTTTGATGAGGAGGAACTCTCGAGGCCATCAACCATCAATCACATACTAACTAAGGTGAAAGATACTCCACTTGAGTACATCATCAATGGACTGACCTTACGATCTATGGCCAAAGCAGTCTATAGCCCTGATAATCTTGGCCATTTTGGATTAGGTTTCCAGCATTATGCGCATTTCACTTCTCCCATACGGCGATATCCCGATGTGATTGTGCATCGCATCTTAAAAGCCTATGCAAAAGAACAGAAAAGTTATGATCTCAACCTACTTAGAAAAGAAGGAGAGCATTGTAGCGACAGAGAACGGGTGGCGGTCGATGCCGAAAGAGATTCGATCAAATTAAAGCAAGTTGAATACTTAGCAGATCACATCGGAGAGACTTTTACGGGGGTCATTAGTGGGGTAATGGAACGAGGTATATTCGTAACCCTCAATGAAGTCTACTGTGAAGGGATGCTTCGAGTAGGGGATATTGGAGGAGATTATTTTGTATATGATGCTCGTTCTCATGCTCTTTTGGGGCGTAGATCTGGGTTGAAGTACCAGTTGGGAGATACTATTTCTGTAGTGGTTGACTCCGTAAATCATCAAAAACGGCAAATTGATTTTAAATTGTCAAAATCGAAAAAATAACGGGATGTTTTTAGCCCTAAAAAGATGAGTGTAATCGTTTGTTAAACAAGAAACCTTTCTCTAGTTTCGTTATGTTACTCTTGTATTGAATGGTCATACCTAATATGTAAACAGAAGCTACATGTTTTCAATTAATAGCAGAAACCTCTATTTCATTTTATTAGCCGTTCTCATCCAAATGCCACTCATGAATGAGATACAGGCTCAGTATGTCAATTTTGGTAAAAATAGGGTTCAGTATCAGAATTTCGAATGGAGATACATTCAATCCAAGCATTTTGATGTTTATTACTATGGTGATAAAAATTATGAGTTAGCTGAATTTGCGGCTAAAAGTATTGAGTCGGCATATCAGCAATTACGTGAGGATTTTAATCATGAAATAGTGAGTCGTATTCCGCTCATTATATATGACTCACATAACGATTTTTCTCAAACCAATGTCGTGGCCTTACCTACTAGTGCTGAGGGAATAGGTGGGGTTACCGATAAAATGAAAAACCGTATGACTGTGCCTTTTGATGGTGACTATAATGATTTTAGGCGTACACTCCATCATGAATTAGTTCATGCGGTTTTTAATGATTTATTTTATGGTGGTTCTATTCAATCCATACTTAGAAACAATATTCAACTTGTGTTGCCTCTGTGGTTTGAAGAGGGGTTAGCTGAGTATATGGCCTTGGGTTGGGACACCAATACAGATATGTTTATAAGGGATGCGGTTATAAATAATTATCTACCGCCCATTCCATATCTGAGTGGTTATTACGCCTATAGAGGAGGGCAGTCTGTCTGGAACTTTATAGCTGAAGAATACGGCAGAGAGAAAATTGCTGAAATATTAGAGCGAGTGAAAAGTACTCGTAGTGTAGAAGGGGGCTTTCAGCAGTCTATTGGTCTTACAGTGGAGGAACTGTCGGAACGATGGGAAGATGCGCTACGTAAACGGTATTTTCCTGAAGTGGCCGATAGAGATATTGCTGACCGTATTGCAACTCTAATGACCGAACGTGGAGATTATGGCTCGTACAACACATCACCAAAAATTTCACCACAAGGAGATAGAATTGCATTTATAACAAACAAACGGGGTTATTTTGATGTGATTGTTTTAGATGCTCTTACAAAAAAGCGTCTTAAAACAGTTATACGGGGTGAAGATGATCCTGCTTTTGAAGAACTCAATATTTTAAAGCCAAATCTTAGTTGGTCACCTGATGGCCGCCACATAGTACTTTCAACCAAGAGTAACGGTTTTGATGAAATTGCAATCATCGATTTCGAAACACTTGAGGTAGAAAAGATAAGCGTAGATAAGTTAGACGCTATTGGTTCTGTTTCATGGTCACCAGATGGCAAAAAGTTAGCCTTTGATGGAAATATTGGACCGTATCAAGATATCTTTGTTTACCATCTTGAGAGTAAAACACTTGAAAATATTACTCAAGACTTCATTTCTGATTATGAACCCAGTTGGTCGTTGGATTCAAAAAGTATTTGGTTTAGCTCCGAGAGAGGGGCGTATACTTCCCTGAAAACAGCTACTATGCAAAGCACCTTACTTGAATCTAAGTTGATTTACCAAAGTGATATTTACAAGGTAACCCTAGGTGATTCTACTGCTGAGAGAATTACGTTTAGTGACGATTGGAATGAACATCAACCACATGAAATTAAGGGTGGTTTCCTGGTCTATCAATCTGATCAAAATGGAATACAGAATCTGTATCAGATAGAATTAGC
>JAYPDB010000008.1:11573-31369 GCA_038125045.1 Bacteroidota bacterium | reverse complement strand
GCTGGTATGGCATTGGGATGAATACGTTCTGATAGTAGCATAATTAACTCGCCGGCTGTTGGTATGTAGTGGGTTCCTGAACGCGTAACATGAGTACTAAGCCTGCGGCTAGTAACACCAAAACCACCGACATGCCCACGCGTTGGCTGGCAAAGAGCACGGTTACCCAACCAAGTAATTTTGGTCCTATAAAGGCCGTAGCTTTACCAGAAAATGCAAAGAGTCCAAACATTTCGGTTCGTTTATCTTCAGGGGCCAAACGTCCCATTAGGGTTCGACTAGCGGCTTGAACAGGCCCGAAAAAGATTCCTAACATGAGTCCCCAAATCCAAAACCAAAGGATATCTTCAACAAATAATATGGCCGTAACCGGGATAATAAGACCCACTAGGGATATCATTATCGTCTTCTTACTTCCCGACTTGTCGTCTAACCAAGCAAAACCAACCGCACCCAAACCAGCTGTGATGTTTAGTCCGATACCAAAAATGATGATTTGGGACTCGTCCATTCCAAAGGTTCCTGCCGCATAGATTCCTCCAAAAGCGTAGATGAGAATAACCGCATCATTGTAAATCATTCGTGCTAACAGAAACCGATAGATATTAGCATAATTTCTAGCTTCTTTGATCGAATTTTTGAGTTGTTCAAATCCCTGCTTTACCACCGTACTTAGTGATTCTCCACTGCTTGGTACATCGGGAGTTCTAAGGAACATGGGTATGGAAAAAATGAGGTACCAAAGCGCGGTAAATACAAAGGTTGCTCGTATATGCTCCAGTGATTCCGTGTCCAATCCCAGCCATGCACCACCGGTTTCTATGAACAAATAAAGTGCTCCTAATAAACAGACCAAGCCACCCGCGAAGCCCATTCCCCATGACCAACCCGACCATCTACCAAGATGCGAAGGAGGCACTAGGTCGGGTAGCATCGCATTATAAAAAATGAAGGCATATTCGGCTCCAACGGTTGCTATGAAGGTGACTACCAAGGCATAGACCAAAAATTCGGTACTTGGCTCGGCGTACCACAACAAGAAACTAGCCACAATAGACATCAGTGAAAAGGCGGCAATCCATGGTTTTCGCCTTCCAGCTTTATCGGCTATGGCACCCAATACAGGAGCTGTGAAGGCAATGAGCAAACCTGCCGCTGACACCATATTGCCCCACTGCTCCGTTCCTGTGATGCTGTCGGCGGCAATGGAACGTTGAAAATAGGCCGCAAATACAAAGGTTTGAACGATGACAAAAAAGGCACTATTGGCCCAATCAAACATAGCCCAAGACCACATTCCTTTAGAGACCTCAGTTGGTGTACTGTGTGTTTTGCTAAGCGTATTCATGAGCGTAGTCGAATTCGTGAGGGTTGATTCAGATGGTTCGTGCCAAAGAATGTACGCAATGCCGAGGGGAATTCGAATCTAGCGCATTAATTTCTTGTAGTGAATACGAGTAGGCTGATCATCGGTAATACCCAAACGCTGGCGTCTGTTTTCTTCGTACTCGGCATAATTGCCTTCGAACCAATAGGTTTCACTGTTTCCTTCAAAGGCCAGTATGTGGGTAGCTACCCGGTCTAAAAACCAACGGTCGTGCGAAATCACCACTACGCAGCCTGCAAATTCTAGTAGGGCTTCTTCAAGCGCTCGAAGGGTATTTACGTCCAAATCGTTGGTAGGCTCATCAAGTAGAAGAACGTTAGCGCCTTCCTTTAGCATTTTAGCTAGATGTACGCGGTTTCGCTCACCACCCGATAGCTGGGAGGTTTTCTTTTGTTGGTCACTACCGCTGAAATTGAATCGAGCGACATACGCACGCGAATTTACTTCACGATTCCCAAGTACCAATAAATCCTGCCCATCCGAAATTTCTTCCCATATGGTTTTATTAGGATCCAAAGGCCGCTTTTGATCTACATAACCTAATTGTACCGTCTCTCCAAGAGTCAATGAACCTGCATTGGGTTCCTCTTGCCCGGTGATCATTTTGAAGAGTGTTGTTTTACCCGCACCATTGGCTCCAATCACTCCTACAATACCGCCCGGCGGCAATGAGAAATTCATATCCTCAACGAGTAATTTCTCATCATAGGCTTTTTGAACATGTTCAGCGACAATCACCTTATCACCAAGTCGTGGACCAGCTGGAATGAAAATTTCCATATCTTCTCGGCGTTTTTCCTGCTGCTGTTCCAAAAGTTTATCATAGGCATTGATCCTGGCCTTACTCTTAGCGCGCCGACCTTTTGGATTTTGCCGTATCCATTCCAATTCTTGTTGAAGAGTTTTCTGGCGTTGGGATTCCTCTTTTTCTTCTTGTTGAAGACGTCTTGCTTTCTGTTCCAACCACGAGCTGTAGTTGCCCTCAAAAGGAATTCCTTCACCGCGATCGAGTTCTAAGATCCAACCCGCGACATTATCCAAGAAGTACCGGTCGTGAGTAACCGCGATAACCGTTCCTTCGTAGCGTGCCAAATGCTGTTCTAACCACCCCACCGATTCGGCATCCAGATGGTTGGTTGGCTCATCGAGCAGTAACACATCCGGTTTTTTGAGCAATAATCGTGTAAGGGCCACCCGTCGTGCTTCTCCACCCGATAGTACAGTAACGGGGGTATCCCCATCGGGGCATCGTAAGGCATCCATTGCCTGATTGAGTTTAGAGTCTAAATCCCATGCATCTAAGTGATCAATTTTTTCTTGTAACTTGGCTTGCTTCGCAATCAGAGCATCAAAATCGGCATCTGGGTCTGCAAATTGTGCGTTTACTGCTTCATATTCTGCCAGTAAATCCACGGTTTCCTGCACCCCTTCCTGAACAATTTCTTTAACCGTTTTGTTTGGATCCAACTCAGGTTCCTGAGGCAAATAACCAAAGGTGACTCCCTTTTGAATACTAATATCCCCTAAGTAGTCTTGATCCTCACCTGCTATGATACGAAGAAGAGTAGATTTACCGGCTCCATTCAACCCGAGAACACCAATTTTAGCACCATAAAAGAACGAGAGATAGATATCTTTTAAAACAGTTTTGTTGGGTTTGTGGACTTTGCTTACGCCCACCATTGAGAAGATTATTTTTTGATCGCTCACGGGTTTTTGAGTTAGATTAATACTTGACTTGACTTGCTCAAAAGTACAAAATTACCAGTTGAATTGAGAGTCTTCTGTTCTGAAATATGTTTTTCGTGAAAAATGCTTTGCGTGATATCTATGTCTTATACTATCAACTTTAAACTAAGCTTAGATTATGCTAACATTAGTACAAATACTATATGATAATTTTTAATCGAATGACTAGTGCTATTTTGCTAGCTACAAACCGCTATCCTTTGTTTGATTCATTGTGGACTCGTGTCATTTTTCTTTTGGCCTTTTTTTACGTAGGAATTGCACCGGTTCAGGCTCAACATACCTCTTCTTTTGATTGGGATGTACATAGCTCTCAAGAAATTTGGTTGGCCAACATTAGTACTAATGAAGTTGGTACGGGGGATATAAGTAACACCTTTAAACCCGTATGGTTGAATTATACCGCTTCTTCCATTAGTCATTCATGGAGTTTCAATCATGATATCAGTTTAGATAGTTACCTTTCGGCTTTTTATACCAATGGAAGCAGCATTAGTGAGTATGTAGGGGATTTGCAGGGCATCTCTAATATTGAAGCTTCAACCGGTGTTGAACTATTAGAAGCGTGGTTTACATTAGGGCTTTCAGGTACCTTACAGATTAAAAGTGGTATTCTGGACAGTAATGCTGATTTTGACTCCATTGAACCTGCACAATTCTTCATCAATAGCTCTCATGGAATTGGCCCCGATTTTTCATCGGTTGGCATGAGTGGACCGTCCATTTTTCCTGAAACAGGACTTGGGGCAATTATTTTTTATGGGACAGATAACTGGAGTCTAAAGCTAGGTGGTTTTGATCCGACGCCTCATACTCCGAGTGCGAACAATAATCTCTCGGAATTATACCAGTGGAGAGTTGATGATGGGGCACTTTTGGTAAGTGAACTTATCATTGATATCTCTGCCATAAGTTTTGGAGTAGGACTCTGGGCCTCTTCTTATGATCAAACTCTGATCTATTCTGAGTTTGACAATCTAAAAAAAGCCCAAGGTTTTTATGGCTATGCACATCGAAATGATACCTTTGGAAGCACTTATCTCAGGCTTGGAGTAAGTGAGAGTTCTACCGCATATATCGATCGTTATGTAGGTGCTGGATGGGTAAAAAAACTTAATGTTGAGCATCCATTTTTCTCTGAAAATTATGTAGGGATCAGCCTAGCCAGTGCTCGACTTGGGGAACTTGGCTACTATAGTGAATTCGGTACTGAAATAGGCTCCTCAATGGTACATCCTTTTGAACATATCGTAGAACTTAGTTCCATTTCAACCATGTTCGACCATTTCACCATTCAACCCAACCTACAAATAATCCTACAGCCGGGTGCCAGGACACAAGATGCTTCTCATGTCTTGTTGGGTCTTAGAGGTACGTGGGAATTATAGGGATTGTGCTTTTTTTTGTCGTAGATATCTTGGCCTAAAAACGTAGCTTCATCCCAACGGTAGGTATAAAAGGAAACATGTAAACGGGCTCTCTTTTTAACTCTACCCAAGAGCCTTTACGTAAAAAATCAGGAGTGCCTGGGGTATTTGGATCAACCAAATAAAGCACATACTTGTAACTTTGAACGTTTTTAGAATTGAGCATATTCACTAAATCAAGATAAAAATTATACTTTATTTGTGATGTTTGGCCACTGTATTGCGCTCTGATGTCTACCCTATTGTATGCGGGATATCGTTGTTGATTTACGTTGTCTAGTTCACCAAAATCAGGATTCAGTTGGATGTTTCCGGTCTCAGCGTCGGAAATGAAAAAAGCGTCCCCTTTCCATATAAAATTCATGGGATCCAAGCCTATTGGTTCGGTATAAGGCAAACCGGTACCATAGCGCCAGGTCATACTCACATCCCACTTAGGGTTGATGCGATAGTTTGCAATCAAATTCATGGTATGACGCCTGTCAAAATCAAATGGATAGCTAAAAGCCTCTCCGTTCATTTCTTCGGTGCGTTCCGATTTCGCCCAGATGTAAGAAAACCAACCTGACCATGGATTGTCAAGCGATGGGAATTTTTGAACTAAAAATTCTACTCCCTTTGAGGATCCTGTCCCATTGTTTATTGGGATATCGGTAAGTTTCCATTGGCGCTGAACTTCAAACCGATAATTTTCCGGATTCAGCATCGTATTCCCAACATTGGTGGTGGGATTAAAAATATCCTCAAGTACAATCAAATTTTGGTAGAGACGAGTAATTAGATTTTGATACTCTTTGGCGTAGGCTTCCACTTCAATTTGCCAATCATTACCTATGGTTTTGGTGATGCCTAAAACTACTTGTTGAGATTGTTCAGACTCTAAGCCACCTACTTCTTTGAACTTCGAGACATTAAAAATGTTATCGGGTTCTATTAATTTCTCAAATCCAGGACTCTGTACATAGGTACCTCCACCTAAGCGAACCGTCCAGCCTTTGGCAGGTAGCACGGAGATACCAAATCGGGGCAGTAAATAGGCTTCATCATTGATGCCGTATTTTACGTAACGAAATCCGGGTTGAATAAATACTCGATTTTTCCAAAGTTCGAAGCGATACTGAGCATATGCATACAACCGTTCGGTATCGGCTTCTGAGGTCAAGGTATCTCCAAAAGCCTCCAACATACCCGAAGCCGTTTCAAAGGTAGAAAACATTTCCTGGCCTAAATCATTCAATCCAAGCTGAATATCTAGGTTATTGACCAACCGATCATATCCTCCACCGATTTCAATTTCATGGCGAGGAAAGGTGAAAAATAACCGAGTACCCGCGGTATACTTTTCGAATGAATAATTTTGGGAATAATCAATCACAATACTATCGGTATCACTAACTGGCGATTCCCACAAAAAGCCAGTCCCAGGAATGACCCCTGGTCTAAAAGTACCAGCTATCCCATTATCACCGGTATTCATGTAGTAATTACCGTATACATGTGATTGAAAAAATGGGGCTGGGCTATAGGTCCATCGGACCCCTGCTGCTTTATTGGTGGAAGCTTGATCTCCAGAAAAATTCTCCCTATCCGACTCTAATTCACCAAATTGATCTTCACGCGCAATCCAATCAATGACATCATCACTCATTAGTCCGGTAAGCGAAATACTATGACCTGTTCCTGGGCGTAATTCTAGTTTTGCCGTCACATCTTGAAAATCGGGGAAAGCAATTTCATTTTGAGTCACTACTCGCTGTGCAAAGGTATTGGCAAAAGAATCAAAATAAGTTTTTCTACCACTCACGATCCATGATGCGTCCCAAAATGGTAGAGCTCCCTTTAAGGTAAGCGAAGCAATGGTTGCATCTACCTCTAGTTGACTTTCTAGGGCTTTTGTAGGATTTCCTGTTGTGGTATTAATTACCAACACAGAGGATAAACGATCTCCAAAGCTAGCTGGAAAAGCACCCGCATAAAAATCCATATCGCGAATGACATTAGGGTTGAATAAACTACCAACCCCATTGGCTTGATAGGGACTATATATTTCAATGTCATCTAAGACAAACAAATTTTGATTGGCTTCACCGCCTCGAACAATCAGTTGCGAAGAGTAATCACTGGTAGAGGTGACACTGGGAATGACCTTTAACAAATTAAAGACATTCCCTTGGCCTCCCGCTAAGCTTTGAACCTGTGTAGAGCTAATGCGTTGAACCGAAGTTTGAGTAGAAGTAGAATCCTGAAAACGACTTGCTTGAACTTGAATCTCACCAATACTAAGTACTTCTGGGTCCATAAAAATGCGAAGCCTTTGCCCGACATCTTCGGGCACATTGAGATTGAGGCGATATTCTTCAAAACCTATGTAACGGACTACTAGCTCAAAAGATCCAATAGGTATTCGATCTAAATTAAACCGACCATTAGCATCCGTGACAGACGCCGCTATTCTAGTATTTGCAGCATTAAAAAGCTCAAGTGTGACCCCTATAAGCGGACTGTTATCTTCCTTTGACTGTACAGTTCCTTCAATATTTGAATAGGTTTCTTGTGCAAAAAGAATCGTACTTCCTATAAAAAGAATAAAGCCAATGAATATACAAGATCTAATCATGTAGTGTGAGCAAGTGAATTTTGGATAAATTTGTCTTGGAATCAAAGTAGAAAAACAAATCTTCTATTCCATATGCTTAATATAATTTAACTATGGAGCTCAAAATCTCCTCGCCCCCCCATCTGGTTCTACCCTTTTTGATTAGCCGATTTGAAGCGATGCGAGGATGACGTTTTTGAATGCTTGGTTTTTCGACCCGACACCCGTTCTCTCCACATTCTAAAAGAACTACTTTTCATTTCTGAACGCATAATTCTACGAACCTGCGACTCTTTGATACCAAACTGCTTATGAATAGCTTCAAATGGAGTCCGATCCTCCCATGCCATTTCAACAATTCGGTCTAGATCCGCCTGATTAAACTCATTAATCGATTTTGACATGCTCATAAATTGATTTTGCTGTTTTTAAAGTACCCATCAAAAACCCACTAAAATAACGTTATTACTATTCAAAAGAGTTAATACTAAACAGGCATTACGTTCCCCTGTCTGTAGACTTAATCTTCTTTTAATAATCTTATTTCAAACACACCACCTGCCATAGAGTTTTGGTGAGCTTGAAATTTAACCGTCATCGTGTCGGTAATTAATTCCTCAGGTATACGGTAATCAACAGTAAAAAATGTGTCTGAGTTTCCGGTAGAACTAACGGTCTCAATAATAGTGTCATTGATTAAAATGTCAAAAGTTCTTCCACGATCTGCGCCTGAATACGTTACCCTTAGTTTAGATTTTAAACGCTCAGAGTTATAGAGCTCATAACTGAACCAGCCTTTTGCGTGCCTCCAATGTCGTCCTTCATAGATACCTATCTCAGAATCTTCTCCTCTGAATGAATGATCCGATTCAGGTTGTTGCTCTCCTGTTGCAATCAGGTCAATAGTTCGAGCTTCTAAGGCTATTTTTTGAGCTTCTCTATTCCTTATTTCTACCTGTTTTTGTTCATACTCAGATTCAGAAAAAACAGGCCAATACATCATATATCTAGCTTCATGGATGGTATAAAATGGGACCAGTCTTAAATCTTGCCACTTATCGTCTCGTATCAAATCCTGTATCTCAAAAACCATTGGTCCTACCTCCGTCAAGGAACGTTCTAGTTGCCTTGAATTTTCAGCAATAAGTGCAGGTGCTTCGTTAATTGGGTAAAACTTCCCATCAGCTACATGTGCCATACGAGCTTTGCTTGCATATAATCCTGTAATATCTGTTGTATCTGTAATCGCAGCCAGCACTATAGGCCCCTTCAAATAAGAAACCCAAGGGGAATTATCTGGTAAATATTCTACATAGGTTTTCATGGGTAGTTCAATCGTAATGATGTCACCATTATTCCACTTATTCTCAACGGCTACATAGGAGAATGAATTTTCTTCAATATCCACATTAACTCCGTTGATGCTAACTCGAATGTCACCATCAATCCAAGATGGTTTTCGAATAAATATTTTAAAACTTTTTGGCTCCTTAGTTTGAACCCGTATCCGCGTACTTTCCTCATAAGGAAAGCGATTAGTCTGAATTATTTTCACTCCCTTCTCTTCCCAATTCAAAGTAGATGGGATAAACAGATTAACATATAAATCGGATTGATCATGAGCATAGATCATTTCTCCATACTTACCATGATTTTCTATGCCCGAACCTACACAGCACCAAAAACTAGTATGTGGTTGTGAATACACTCTGTAATGTCTTGGTCTTATGGGGGTAAAGTATACAAAACCACCTTCAGGGTGCTGCGAAGAAAGTATGTGATTATACAATGCCCGTTCATAAAAATTAATGTACTTGGCATTTGGTTCATCTGTGAAGAGTAGTTTAGTTAATTTCAACATATTGTAGGTATTACAGGTTTCTGGCCCCTGATTTGCCTCTATCATGGTTGAAAAATCATTGGTAGGATTGAAATGTTCTCTAACGCTATTGCCCCCAAACGCAAGTGACCGGTCTTCAACTACGTTATCCCAAAAACGTTTCACAGCAACCTTCCAGTCATTATTAATAGTTTCTTCTGCAACTCTTTGATATCCTATAACTTTTGGAATCTGGGTATTGGCGTGTTTTCCAGTTAAATCATCCTCAGCATTCATTAATGGATTTAGTATCGCATTATGTGAGTATTTTTTCGAAAGCTCCAGATAGTCCTCATTTTCTGTAATTACATAGATATCCGCAAATACCTCATTCAAACCTCCATGTTCACTTCTCAACATGTCCTGAATTTGATCGTCTGATAAGGTTGCATTTACCTTCAAAAACCATTCGGTTAAATCGATAAGAATATCTTTGGCTTTATCAATTTCTGCAATCAAGTAGGCATCTCTAAGACCTGCAAATAATTTGTGTAAATTGTATAAGGGTACCCATCGATCATTTAACCCAAAGGCACTTGCCCGTATGTTACCATTCTGAATTTCACTCCATAATTCATCACCGTTTGGAATTCCACCGATATAGCCGTTTCCATTTGCACGCTGAGCTCTTTCCAGCTCTTCTATTGCGTAATGCAACAAATCCAAAATTTCCGCATCAGCTGTAGATGCATACATTAAGGCCAAAGCAGTGAGATAATGCCCCCCTATATGGCCATCTAATCCTGTGTTTTCCCAGTTTTCATATTTGGGTGCTTTTGGTTCCAAACCAGACTCTATAAGATAAGGTGCCATTAAACGGTCTACATTCAGTTCTAATAAGTATTCTTTGTTGGTTTGTTGTGCGTCTTTAAAAGGACTATTGAGTAATTCTACAGAGTCTAGACCAAAGGTATATAGCTGATTGGGTTCATCAACACCGCAATTAGTAATAATAAGGGTGCCAAATAGTAAAATTAGAATGTAATAACGATACATTTGTGTTGATTCCAATGATTGAATTTAGCTTCGTGTATTATCATCTCAAATTGAATCGGAAAACAAAACGAACCGATTAGAGATATTTTATTAAGACATAATCTACACTTAAGTTTTGCAAGTGTATTGGTTACACTTATTTTAAACCATATAAGTTAATTTCCCAAAAATATTCCTAGCAAAGAATGAGAAATAGTACTTATCAGTCGAATACTCACTTAGCTAATTTAAATCATTAATTTACTAAGAAGATAAAGTGACAGACGACATACAAATCATGCTCATTCCTATATCAACACAAAATCTCAAGCAATAAAACAATGCTTAGACACCCTTTATTAATTGTTTTAATTTTTTTTTCACAATGTAATACCCCCGAACAAAGTGTATACAAATTACATAGTGATAATGGTGATGGAACGTACACCAATCCGGTAATCGCAGCAGATTATCCTGATCCAGATGTTATCAGAGTTGATGATACCTATTATTTTGTGTCTACTACGATGTTTGTTTTCCCTGGAGTCACCATACTAAAATCAAAAGATTTGGTTAATTGGGAATATGCAGCCAATGCCATTCCTGAGTTCAACTTCAGTGAATGTTATAATTTAGATGGTTGCGATCGTTATAGTCATGGACAATGGGCCACAACAATTAAATATCACAAAAATAAATTCCACATACTCTTCATTACTTTAGATGAAGGTGGTTTTTATCTAACATCGGATCATATTGAAGGTCCATGGGAGATCAATCAACTTCCAAAGGGTTTTTATGACCCAGGGTTACTTTTTGATGATAACGGGAAGATTTACATAACCCATGGTTATAATGATATCAGTATTACTGAAGTAGATAAAAACTTTCACCCACTATCTGAGGATGTTCCAATATTTTCCGGGAACATTCGCAACGGACTTGAGGGGATGAGGATGTACAAAAGAAATGGCTATTACTATCTCTATGGCACCTATGGTGGTCTGGATGGTTTTCAGGTAACACTGCGATCAAAGAATATATATGGACCATATGACCAAAAAATTGCTATCCGTGACACAACTCATGGACCAAATTATGGCATACATCAAGGAGCATTAATACAAACTCAAACAGGTGAATGGTGGACCATGCTCTTCGCTGATAATGGAGCATTGGGTCGATTCCCATCACTACAACCTGTAATATGGGTAAATGATTGGCCAATGGTAGGAGTAGATGGTAAAGCAGTGCTGAGTTATAAAAAGCCTGATGTAGGCAATACCCATCCTATCACCTATCTACCTACATCCGATAGTTTCGATGATTCAAAACTTGGAATGCAATGGGGATGGAATCATAACCCTGTACATAGCAAATGGTCATTAACTGAACATCCAGGTCACCTTAGACTTTCAACGGCAACGGTGACCAATGATTTTAAAATGGCTCAGAATACCCTAACTCAACGAATGTTTGCCTATTATTCTGAAACTGTTGCAACCGTTGGAAGCCTGAAAATGGATATTGAAAACATGAATGATGGAGACATTGCAGGATTGGCGATATTTCAAGATCCATATGCATATATAGGTATAAAAAAATCGGGCGATAAAAACCTAATTATAATGGTAAATAACGGGGAAGTTATAGATTCAGTTGAAACCACGACGCCTACCATATATTTCAAAGCAAATCCAAAATATGGTTCAGGGGCTGCTGTATACTATGGTGGTGAAGTCGTACCTGGCACACGTATGGCCTCCTTTTTTTACAGTACAGATGGAATAAATTACACTCAACTTGGAAATGATTTAAAGATGGAATTTAAACTGAGTGTTTTTACTGGAAATAAGTTTTGTTTGTTTAATTATGCCACCAAAGAATTGGGAGGATATGTAGATGTCGATTGGTTTAAAATGGAGCCAACCAACATCCAATAATATACAGTACCAGCTTAGTACGATGTCAATCTAAAACCTATTTGATCAACAACATCTTTTTAGTTGCTACAAAATTATTGGACTCTAATCGGTAGAGATATACACCACTTGAAAGATTAGTTGCATTGAATACCGCAGTATGTTCACCGGCTGGGACTAATCCCTCTACCAATGTAGCAATTTCACGTCCTACTAAGTCATAGATCTTTAGACTTATTATACCACTTTCTGGAACCTGATAGTGTATTTGAGTTGAAGGATTAAATGGGTTAGGATAGTTTTGATGAAGAATATAACTATCGGGCAACAACTTCAATTCAGCTTCATGAGATACCGGTATGAAATCAATGGAAACAAAGGTAGTTATACTTTTTGCTGGCAAAGTAGTAGTAAAGTAATTCCCCTCAATTTCAATCGGTTCTAACTGTTCTACATTTTGTCTTTCACTGGTTATGTATCGGTCAAATGACGAAGTTGACCCACCGTTTAAGTTCACATTAATGGTCTTATCGCTTGATTCATCATTGACTGCAACCAATACTATTTTGGACTGCGTCGTGTCTATGAAGGAGGATACATCAACTTTTATGAAGCCTCGCCCAAAAGGACCCGTTGAATGTACTCTATAATCACCAGACCGAATAAAACGTGCATACTGAGCCATCACCCAACCGCGTTTTGTAATAGAACCAAGGGTTGCACGATCTGTAAAATCGTCTGTTCCGGCATCTACACCGTCATGAATTGGACTGTAGTATCGCTTAATTTGCCACCATACATACGCATTCCAACCAGCTTTCATCACTTCATCTATCTCAGTGCCAACCTGAAGTGCATCTGGCCAAATATTCGCAGATCTATCACTTGATGTATAATGTTCAGTCATCCAGACTTCTTTTCCTTTTTCCTGTGCCAAGGGAATTCTTGCCGTCCCACCTCCATAAATATGACCGCCTATAATGTCAGTTTTTGACGATGCAATTGAATCATTCAAGATAGCCTCATGATACTCACTTCTAAATTGAAACGATTCTGGAGCTATGATTCTAGTAGAAATTGAGTCAGAGTGTAAGTTTATAAACTCTACTATCTCTTCTGGTGACCATTCGGTCCAATCATCAGCATAATCTGGCTCATTTTGAATGGAGATACCGTACAATGGGACCCCTCTATCGGCCATAAATTGATTAAAACTCTCTAAATGAGACGCATAAGCTCCATATTTCTCTGGATCCACCCTACGTTGAGGGCTTCCATCACTTTCGTTAACATATACGGCCATACTCTCTGGAGGATTCCAGGGGGCCGCCCAAACGATTCCTCCCTTTTCAACAACTCTACGTGCAGTTTCAACCTGATTGCCGTTATCCCACCCATTCGGATCAGGACTAATACGCAATCTTAAAATATTAAATCCTAAGGTTCCTTCACCGGTTCCATAGGCCGTCTCAACATCACCGATAGTTAAGTCAGGCCCATACCAATCTACTATATTGGCAGCGCCAAAACCGCGAATCATTTGTCTTGTACTATCAATGTATACCTCTACGGTTTGAGAATAAAGTTGACTTGACATGGTCAACAAAAGCATTACTAATGATATCTTAGTGGTGGAAAAAAGTAGATAGATATGTTTCATAGACATAGATAAATGGTTAGTCTAAAATAGAATACACATTTTAAATGTATTTTATACACTTATTAATGTTTTTTACAAAATCCTCAAAATTGTCACATAAAACCATTGTTACACCCATTAGATAAAACGAACCAACATTCAAAATTCGTCACTATTTCTTAGCCTTTCTTAGTTAGTCCATAAAAAAAGCCTGAAGCTAAGATACAGCTACAGGCTTTTAATGTGGGCCCAGAGGGACTTGAACCCCCGACCAATCGATTATGAGTCGACTGCTCTAACCAACTGAGCTATGGGCCCGACTCGAATAGGGCACAAAAATACGAAGCATTACAACTAGAAAAAAATAATTGTTAACCAATCATTTCTTTTCGTTGAATTCTTGGAATTAGAATCAATTGCCCCTTCTCATCAAGGTACCCTTGATCACCCGTATCATACCATTCATTCACGATGGCTGTAGGTGAAAGGACTTCAATTGTAGATGGTGCATCAACGGTGCCCGAACACCTGATGTTAACTCCACGAATTGGATTCCCTTGACAGTATTCCTCATCTTTTAATAGCAGCCGAACGGATTCTCTTTTGTACACGCAGATCAACCCCCCGGCCTCTGTTTGTCCATACCCTTGAATGGTAGTTCGACAGTGACGACCCAACTTTTCGTAATCGTTCTTACTCATTGGTTGCCCTCCAAACACCACTAATTCAACCCACCACTGATGATTATACATCTTACTCAAGGCGGATGGTACTGTAAACAAATAGTTCGGTTTGATGCGTTGTATTGCCGCTACCCAGTCAGCTTCCTCCCCTCTTCTGGTGACAAGGAAGTCATAATGCGCTCCAAGATCCTCTGCCATAAATGCCCAAGTGATGCCTGCTACATGCCAGGGTAAGGCCATAAACAATAACCTATCAGCGGCCTTTACCTCAAATGCCTCAGCGCTAAAGGTGGCATTTTGCACCAAATGATCTCGTTTATTCCAAAGACACTTAGCGTGATTCGTCGTTCCTGATGAAAAAATTCCCACCATAGGGCTCGGTGATGAATTCTCCCCAGAATTAGTTCGTATCCCCATTTGATAATCTTGATTCAACACAACTTCCTTTAACCCAAGAAGATCTAAACAATCCCATTGACGCTCAGCATCCCAACCATAAAACTCTTCTACTTTGGTGCTACCCTCTGTACCACCGAAAAAAAACTCTCTACTCAGCAACTTATTTTTGACATCAGAATCATTCATTCGAGCCGTAATTAGTTTTTCTGGGATTAACACCACCGAATCACGGGTCCATCGTAGATACCGAATAATTTCTTTGGCAGGCCAGCGAAGATCAATTATATGTGGAACCATAGGGATCACTTAAGTAACTTTGGATTGATCATTTTCAACCCGATTTAACTAAAAAAATAACCATGCTCACAAAACGAATCATTCCATGTCTAGACATAAAAGATGGGCGAACGGTTAAAGGAATTAATTTTGTCGGGTTGAAGGATGCCGGGGACCCTGTAGAACTAGCCAGGCGTTACAGTGATGAAGGAGCCGATGAATTGGTTTTTTTAGACATCTCTGCAACTCAGGAGAAAAGAAAAACCCTGGTTGAACTCGTTCAGCATATCGCTGCTGAGATCAATATTCCATTTACCGTAGGTGGGGGCATCAAGAGTATCGATGAAATAGAAGCCTTATTGAAGGCAGGTGCTGATAAAGTCTCATTAAATAGTAGTATTGTGGCTAATCCAAATCTAATCAATGAAGGAGCTTTAGCTTTTGGGTCACAAGCAATCGTCGTCGCTATAGATGCTAAATTGTCAGGCAATCATTGGGAGGTTTTTACCCATGGAGGCACCAAAGGAACTGGCATAGATGCCATTAAATGGGCTATACAATGCGAAGAAAATGGGGCTGGGGAGTTACTGGTAACCTCTATGGATAGAGATGGCACAAAATCGGGTTTCGATAACCAACTGTTAATGCAAATACATGAAAAGACCCAGATACCTCTGATTGCAAGCGGTGGAGCGGGAACCATAGAACATTGCTTAGATGCCATATTGATTGGCAAGGCCGATGCGGTACTCGCGGCCAGTATTTTTCATTTTCGAGAAATTGAAATACCAGAACTCAAGCAAAAAATGAAAAAGGCGGGTATTTCAACCCGTATTACTTAGTAAATTCCCGTTTATTTTAAATATTTTTTATTTAGTGAAAAAAGTAATAAATCCTAAATAAGTTATGGAAGCGTTTTCCTATGAAAGCGCTTTTCTCTGGATGTTTTTGAGATTATTGCAGTTAGGTAAAATTGAAACTACTTGCTTTCGTTCTCTGTTACCTAATAAACTTAGTTTTAAGCCATTTTTTTGATTACCACTTGGTTTGACAAACTTATTTTTTTTACGGTATTTATGTCTCTAGGTGTAGTTTTTAAGGTCAGAAAACAATAGCTACTCTACCCTATCACGTCGATAGATTCTCATTTAATTAATCACGTATTGTATGGAAAAACCTGCATTTACTTATACCGGTCCAGAACACTCGGCATGTGGCGTTGGATTCATTGTAAGCCGTAAAGATGTGTACTCTCACGATCATCTCAAGCAGGGCTTACATGCTCTTCGCTGCGTTGAGCACCGTGGAGCTTGCGCCGCTGATGGACTCACTGGCGATGGTGCGGGCATTATGACGGATATCCCTTTCGACATGCTAGGCTATGAGAAAGATACGGTTGCAGTGGCTTTTTTATTTCTGACCAGAACCCGAACACGCCGCTTAAAAGCACTTAAAATTTTCGAGCAAACCTTTGCATCCTTTGGTCTTGATGTTCTTGAGTATCGTGATGTACCGGTAAACCCCGAAAATTTAGGTTCCAGTGCCCTTGAAAGTGTACCGGTTATGGTTCAAGCGTTTATTAAGCGACCAGAACGTGCCAAGTCCATGCTTTCATTTGACAAACGATTGTATACTGCGAAACAACTCACAAAAAACAAACTCTTCGAATCAGAACTCGAGGACTCCCTTTTCTTCACTTCACTCTCCGCAAAAACAATCGTTTATAAAGCATTAACACAATCAAAAGCGCTCGACGATTTCTATTTGGATCTTCAGAATCCTACTTATGAAACTCGTTTTTGTCTATTCCATCGTCGATTTAGCACCAATACCACGACCTCTTGGGATAAAGCACAGCCTTTTAGACTTATCGGACACAATGGTGAAATAAATACCATAGCCGGTAACCGTTCATGGGCTAAATCGCGTGAAAAAATGATTGGTGCCGAACGTAATGAAATACTTACGCGTGATGGCATTAGTGATTCGGGTAGCTTGAATGAAATGGTTGAAGCCCTTCGCTATCGCAGCAGTATCCCAAATGTTGAGGATATCCTTGCCATTTGTATGCCTCCTGCCAACCATGAAAATAATTTCTATAAGTTCTGGAGCCGAGCAATGGAACCCTGGGATGGGCCGGCACTTATCACCTATGCCAATGGATATACCATTGGAGCCCGGCTAGATAGAAATGGCTTCAGACCCTGCCGTTGGGCTAGAACAGAAGATCATTTTTACCTCTCCTCCGAAGCGGGTACTTTTGACATCTCACCTGAAACGATCGATGCCAAAGGGACCTTATTTGCAGGTCGAGGTGTTACCGTTGATTTATCCAATGGTAATGTCTTGTTTAGAGATCCTTCTCACTCTAGAGATAATTACGATGCGCCCTTTGATCCAAGAGTGGAAAAGATTCCTGCTAAAATTGAGGCCATTGAAGAACGCTTCGATGACAAAAAAGGCGTGTTCAGTTTTACCGACGATGACCTTAGTAAAGTTATCTATCCAATGGCAGAAAGCGGAAAAGAACCCATTGGCTCTATGGGAGATACGGCTCGTTTAGCTGTTTTATCCACGGAGGTAAGATCATTTTTTGATTTCTTCTATCAGCATTTTTCTCAGGTCACCAATCCACCTTTGGATTACATCCGCGAACAAGTGGTGACCGACTTAAAGGTTTATCTCGGTAAAAAACCGAATATATTTGAACCAAAAGAGCTCATTCCTCCTGCTCCAGCTTACGAAGTGGATAGCCCTTTTTTAAGTCTTGCACAAATGGATTTTATCTATTCGTGTATCGACAACGCCACCGACATGGACCGGGTAATCCCCTATGTTATTGATACGACTTTTGACATCAATCATGGTACGGTTGGCTTCAAATCGAAACTTCGTAAAATTGGAGAAGAAGCTGTTCAAGCCGTTTTAAACAAACACACCATTCTCATATTAAGTGACCGTAAGGCTTCTAAGGAGCGAGTAGCCCTGCCTAGTCTTTTAGCCCTTCGTCGCGTAGTTAATGCACTCAACGATGAGGGCTTAAAGTTAAACGCGGCGGTAATTGTTGATACGGGTGAAGTTAAAAGTACCCACCAAGCGTCTTGCCTCATTGGTTTTGGTGCGCAAGCCGTTTGCCCATATGTTGCTCTGGATGCTGTCCGGAACGATGAGCATCGCTCACTGAAGAACTTAGACCCTGATGTAAAAGAGAAAAACTACTTAAAAGCACTCAATAATGGTCTCTTGAAAATAATGGCCAAGTCGGGTATTTCCGTGGTGAGATCCTATCAAAGCGCAAAACTTTATTCAGCATTAGGTCTTGGACAAGAGATTATAGAAGAGTATTTCCCGGGTATTCAAAGCCCCATTGGTGGACTTGAAATAGATCAAATAGCTAAGAATATAGTAGCTACAGCGGAAGCCTTTGCTGCTGAAGAAGAGAGCTACTCCCCAATTAAAAATTTCCAATACAAGGAGCATGCAAGGGGTACGGTTGGTGAAAAACATTCGATGACCAACACCCGGTCCAAAGTGATTCACGATTTGGTGCAAAACCATGACTTAGACCTAACCGATATGGCCCTTTGGGATGAATATCTGAAATTAGGCCTCGATGATGAACCGGTTGCGATTCGGCACCTCTTCAACCCGAAAAAATCAGAACATCCTATTGATTTAGAACAGGTTAAAGGAGTCGATCATATCCTACCAACCTTTGGATCTGGTGCGATGTCTTTTGGAGCTATTAGCGCGGAATCGCAGCGCGATATTTTCTTGGCTATGAAGGAAATCGGAGGGCGATGCAACAGTGGTGAAGGCGGTGAAAACCCCTATTACTTCAAGGAGGGGATTGGCGCGACCATCAAGCAAATTGCATCAGGTCGTTTTGGAGTTACAGCTGAGTACTTAGTTTCTGGAGAAGAAATTCAGATTAAAGTTTGTCAGGGTGCTAAACCTGGAGAGGGCGGTCAGTTAATGGGAATAAAAGTGGATACTGATATTGCCAAAGCACGTTACGCCAACCCAGGCTTCGATCTCATTTCTCCCCCACCACTTCATGATATTTACAGTATCGAAGACTTAAAACAACTCATAAACGACCTGAAGCAAGTTCATCCTAAGGGTAAAGTGAGTGTAAAATTGGTGTCTGGTGTAAATATAGGGACCATTGCCGTAGGTGTTGCAAAAGCGGGGGCCGACTCTATTCAAGTTTCGGGTGGAGAAGGAGGAACGGGTGCGGCATCCCTATCATCGATGAAACATGCCGGCCTACCTTGGGAAATTGGCCTTTTAGAAGTCCATCAAGCGCTGGTTGAAAACAACCTAAGAGACCGTGTGATTTTACGAACAGACGGAGGGCTATCGTCTGGAAAAGACATCGTATTGGCATCTATTCTCGGGGCCGAAGAGTTTGACTTTGGTAAATTATTATTGATTGCGGGAGGTTGTGTTATGGCTCGTATTTGTGAGAAAAATACCTGCCCTAGAGGAATTGCTACACACGATCCAAAGTTCAAAGCCAAATATCAAGGCAATAAAGATCATATTGTAAAAATGCTAACCTACCTTGCAGAAGATGTTCGAAGAACTCTTGCGAGCATGGGTAAAGAAAGCTTACAGGAAATTTGTGGTGATACCGACTTACTTACTATTAATGGTAGCCATTTGGACCGGATAAATGCCTTAAATCTGGATCTAAGTTTCTTCTTACAGGCACCTGCTTACACAAAAACCAAGCAATTGCCCAGTATGGGAGAACCCATTAGTGTGCTAAATGAACAGTTGGTATCCGATCTTACCCCTGCCATAGATGCTAATGAAGATGTCACAAAAGAGTATACTATTATAAATACGGACCGATCAG